>NC_013170.1:900000-1027500 GCF_000023845.1 Cryptobacterium curtum DSM 15641
GTTGATTTGTCCCGCTCCAACGAGACCAGTATCTTGGCAGTGCGACATAACTGCTCGCCCGAACTGGTGCGCATAATCCATGACTAAGCGCATAATGCCCGCATCTTGTGGACTTCCCCCATCATCGGTGAATGCCACCGCACCGTGCTTGACCATATCTCCCATTTCGGAAATGATCTCACCCTTGCGACCATGCGTCAGAGTGCCAGAAACATGAACGCGACAAGCACCTTCGCGGGCGGCAATACCTTTAACCGCTTCGACCGCTACCCCATTATCAATGGCTGGTTCAGTGTTCGGCATACAGCAAACTGCCGTAAAGCCACCATGCACTGCTGCACGGGTACCGCTTGCAATATCTTCTTTCTGCTCGCCGCCGGGCTCGCGTAAATGAACATGCATATCTACCAAGCCAGGGACAAGATACTTACCTGACAGGTCACGTACGGTCGCACCTTCTGTCGCGAGGTCGTGGCCAACCTCGACAATACGGCCGTCTTCGATACGTACATCACACACGCCATCGAGCGCCACCTGCGGATCAACAACATGCGCTCCTTTAAGCAGTAAAGCCATTTTCGCTCCCTCCCAGCAGCAGATACAGCGCTGCCATACGTGTGCAGATACCGGCATACACCTGATCGAGAATCATCGAACGACTCGGGTGATCTGCCATGTAACTATCAAGTTCAACACCGCGGTTGATGGGCCCCGGATGACAAATAATGGCATCAGGACGCATTAGTTGTTCGCGTTGACGCGTAAGTCCGAAAAGCATGTTGTACTCACGCAGACTCGGGAATGGTGCTCCCTCTAACCGTTCACGCTGAATACGCAGCATATATACGACATCCAGTTCAGGCAAAACCGCATCAAGATCGGCGGTAACCGCATCGGCACCGAGCAATTCTGGCATAGCCGGCAACAAGGTATTCGGTGCAATCAAGGTGACGGTACAACCCATAATTTTTAACGCCGGTACAAGCGAGCCCGCAACTCGTGAATGACCGATGTCACCCACAATACCAACCGAAAGACCCTCAAGCGTTCCTTTCGCCCGCCAAATGGAAAACAAATCCAAAAGCGCCTGAGTGGGGTGATTGTGCTTGCCGTCGCCTGCATCAATCACAGCCGCATCGGTATGCTGCGAAATTAAATGGGGAACACCAGCATGTTTGTCACGCACAATGACCATATCGATTTTGTAGGCATCAAGCGTTTCAAGGGTATCAACAAGACTTTCGCCCTTCACTAACGACGTACTCTTGCCCCCAAAGTTCAAGCTATCGCACGATAAACGCTTTTCAGCCAGTTCAAAGCTTGAACGCGTACGGGTCGACGGTTCATTAAACATATTGACAACCGTCATGCCCTTGAGCAGCGGCACCTTCTTAATCTTGCGTTCATTGACTTCCATGAAGGAAACCGCAGTTTCAAGCAGTTGCATAATGTCATCTGCCGAATATTCGCGAATATCAATGAGATTCTTATGATTGAAAGCCATTACTCATTCCCTCCCAAAGGAGCCGCACCGGCACGCGACCCCGGCTCAACGGTAAAAACGTCCACCTCAGATCGTCCGTCGACTTCCTCAAGGAACAGACGCACGCTTTCATCAGCTGCTGATGGCACGTTTTTACCAACGTAGTCAGCACGAATGGGCAGCTCGCGATGACCACGATCAACAAGCACGGCAAGCTGTACGGTCTGTGGGCGTCCAAGGTCCATGAGCGCATCGAGCGCTGCACGGATCGTGCGACCGGTAAAGAGAATGTCATCGACAAGCACAATATGCTTGCCGTCGATATCAAAGGGGATGTTTGTACCATGTACCTCGGGGGCAAGGTGAGTAAGATAATCGTCGCGATAGAAGCTGATATCTAGATGGCCTAAGGGAATGTCCACCCCCTCAATATCTGCTATCTTACGAACGAGTTTTTCAGCTAGCATGTCACCACGTGTGACGATACCAACCAGCGCCAAATCCTTGGTGCCATGGTTCACTTCCAGCACTTGATGTGCAATACGTGTCAGCGAACGTTCGATTTCTGCAGCATCCATGCACACAGAACTCGCTTGTCGGTTTCTGTTCATACACACTCCTCTCAGTCATGAGTGCGTACAGAACGACCTTGTGCCGATGGGACGCCCCCGCTCCATCGTGCCCGCCGCAGGGCATAAAAAATGCCTTTGCGACAGACAAAGGCTCCTCGTTCAAGAAAGACGCTTTAGCTTTTACTACACGCGCCTTGCAAGCCTTGTCGGTCTCTCTGTACCGCTTTTAAAGACGCTTGCATATAACCACAGATAGGCGCGCTTGGCAAGGAAAAGCACGAAGATACAATATCCTCGTGCTTTTATTCTTTACCGCTGCTTTTCCGTACCATACAGGAATTCTTATTAAGCAGTACCTACCTCAAGTTTGCGAAAGTCCCGTCATGTGCGCGTGTCCGCCAGACCCGTCAAGTAGGTAAGCAGCCAGTAAGATAGAGGACGCCATCAAGTCCACCATGAGCAGCTATGACGAAAACTACAGCTCTATCCCTAAGGCCAGTGCCTTCTGATTGGGCTCGAGCAGATTTTTTTTGCGCGCTGGGATAACGGCGCGCAGCGCTTCATCAATACTTTCCCGCTTACAAAAGCCCGTCTCACGGAAGGCTTTACCCGTAAGAATGACGTTAGCGAGTTTTGGAAAACCGTTTTCTTCAGCCAGATGTGTCGCAGGCAGGCGATATATGGTGATGTCATCACGCCCATCGACCTCTTCAACAAGAGTGCTATCAACAATCAGCAACCCACCTGGTTTGATAGTCCCCATGAATTTCGCCACACTGGGTTGGTTCATGGCAATAACCACATCCGGATCGGTCACGAGCGGGCTGCCAATAGGCGTATCCGAAACACAAACGCTACAGTTGCAGGTGCCACCACGCATTTCAGGACCATAACTTGGAAGCCAAGAGACTTCTCTTCCTTCCTGCAAGCCTGCCTGAGCAATGATTTTACCTGCAAACAGAAGCCCCTGTCCGCCAAAACCAGCAAGGATGAATGAGGTCTGCGCCATAGCTAGTCTTCCTTCTTGCCTGCCTGCGCACGAGCCGCAGCAGCATCGCTCGCAGTATCAAAACCTTCAGCAACAACGTCGCGGTACACCCCAAGCGGATAGTATGAAAGCATGTTGTCTTCCATCCAATTGATCGCCTCTAAGGGAGTCATACCCCAGTTGGTGGGACATGTACCGACAATTTCGATCATGGTATAGCCACGGTTTGCGAGCTGATATTCAAACGCTTTGCGAATAGCGCGCTTGGCCTTCCGCACCTGTGCGGGATTACCCACCGAAACACGTTCGAGATACGCAACGCCGTCAAGCTGAGCAAGCAGCTCACAAACGCGAATAGGAAATCCCGCTTCAGCCACATCACGCCCATAGGGGCTTGTCTGCGTTACTTGCTGCGGTAGTGTAGTAGGTGCCATCTGCCCGCCGGTCATACCATAGATAGCATTGTTGTAAAAAATGACCGTAATATTTTCGCCACGGGTAGCAGCATGAATGGTTTCAGCCATACCAATGCTTGCGAGGTCGCCGTCGCCCTGGTAAGCGAATACGGCATTGTTGGGAAGTACGCGTTTGACAGCAGTTGCGACAGCGGGAGCGCGCCCATGTGCCGCCTCTATCATGTCGCATCCAAAGTAGTCGTATGCCATCACACTGCAACCGACCGGTGCTACGCCAACCGTCTTGCCTTCGATATCAAGTTTATCCATTGCTTCTGACACAAGACGATGAACGATACCATGCCCACAGCCGGGGCAATAATGTGTTTGAACGGGCAACAGCGATGCTGGCCGCTCGAAAATAACTTTTTCTGTTTCTGCCATGGTTACACCGTCCTCTCAGCCGCGCGCTCAATAGCGGCAAGAACGCCTTCAGGAGTAGGAATCATGCCACCCGTGCGACCATAGAACGAAACCGGACGTTCGTCGTGAATCGCTAAGCGAATATCATCAATCATCTGCCCCATGCTCATCTCAACGGAAAGAAATGCCTTCACATGGTCAAGCATTTCCTGCAAAGCATCGTTAGGATATGGCCAAAGCGTGATCGGACGCAGTAAGCCGGCTGATATACCTTCCTCACGTGCCTTCAAAACGGCACTGCGCGCAATACGAGCACTGGCACCAAATGCCACAACAACATATTCGGCATCTTCAAGCATGAACCCTTCGAAGCGCTGTTCGGATTGTTCAATGCGTTCGTAGCGTTCGTAGCGTGCAAGTAAGCTTTTCTCGAGCTTATCAGGCTTGAGATAGAGCGAGTTTGCAATATTATGCGGCCGAGCACCACCGTGTCCTGATGTCGCCCACGGCTTTTCGGGAAGCTCGCCTTTTTCTTCAGGCAACTTGACTGCTTCCATCATCTGACCCAGCAGCCCATCGGCAAGAATAATTACCGGCATACGATATTCGTCAGCTTTATCAAATGCCAAATAGGTCAGATCAGCCATTTCTTGCACAGTCGACGGCGCGTAGACAATGTGTCGAGAATCACCATGACCCATGGCGCGCGTTGCTTGCCAGTAATCTTGCTGTGAGGGCTGAATACTGCCAAGACCTGGGCCGCCACGCTCAACATTGACGATTACACCTGGAAGATCGGCGCCAGCCATGTAAGAAATCCCTTCACCCTTTAAAGAAATTCCCGGAGAAGAAGACGAGGTCATAGCTCGCGCACCTGCCGCCGCGGCACCATAGAGCATATTGATTGCTGAGATTTCGCTTTCTGCCTGCAAAAAGGCTCCACCAATACGCGGCATAACCTTGCTCATATAAGCAGCGATTTCTGTCTGGGGCGTAATGGGATAGCCGAAGTAAAAGCGACATCCGGCACGCAGCGCAGCAGCTGCGAGCGCTTCGTTACCTTTCATTAAAACCTTATCGCCCATTATCGACTCCTTACGACCGTGATGGCCACATCTGGGCACATCGTTGCACAGCTTGAACAGGCTGTACAGGCTGCTTCATTGGTCAAAATGGCCGGATGATACCCTTTTTCATTGATGCGATCATCTGCTAAGGCGACGATACCTTCAGGGCAGGCATCGACGCACAGACCACATCCTTTGCAATAGGATTCATCAACGATGATTAGAGACACGTCTGCACCCTCTTATATAGTTAGCTTCGATATGCGCGTCTGCTTAAGCGCACGGTAGGGCAAATCTACACCCTGCCCCAAGGCGTATCCCAAGGAGCTTTGACGTATAGTCGCACACCAAAGCGACTTTCGCCGGCGACAGTGTCGCTTTTTTGGGAAACGTCCGTGTAATTTTCACCGGAAACGCCCATTTCGGTGTCCTGCTCCGCCAACAACACGGATTCTTGCAGCATTTCAAGCGGATAGGTAGTTGTCACCAAGGGAAGGCTCAACTTCGTGGACACCACGCGCGCAAACCGCTCCCCTTCTGCAATGACTGCCGCTGTTGTTTCACCAGCAAGATGCGCATTGCTAATCACACCCGTTGCCTGCAAGCGCGCCGCTTCCTCAAGGCTTTGAAGCATTTGCACTGCGGCATCAGCGTCGGGATGTTCTTCACGACAGGCATTGACCACATAGAAAAATTCATAGGAATCGCGTGCGATTGAGGCAGCTAAACGTCCCAACACGCGCGCACCAGCATCGTCGCCACCCGCATCAAGCACCAGTAACCCACCTGGCCGCATACGCGCTGCATCAATGGCCGCCTCGACCTGACCCGAAACAACGGGTGTATCAAGTGACGTTCCGGCAAACGGAGGTGCAATAAGATCAACACTGTGAGTATGTAATACCTCGACACTATCACTTGAGCGGAAATACGGATTCACCACATCAAGATCAGCCAACACTACCTGCCGACCAGCGCGTGCAGCTGCAATAGCTAAGTTAAGCGAAAAGGTTGTCTTGCCAACACCGTAATAGCCGCACACCACAACAATTGAGGGTAGATTACCAAGAGATGTCGGTAGCGTTGGAAGAGCCGCTAGTGCATCGACCTCTGGCATTTCTTTCTTGGCTCTGTTAAATAGCGAAACCTCAGACATCAACCCACCCCCTTCAAAGCGTATGGCAATGGCGATACCGAACGTATTCCACTATTCCTCACGCTATCGCGTAAATGATATGTGGGCGGTAACATAGCACAGGCAGTCCGATCGAGACAATCCTTGAACTGCCAAAAACAGCTCTGCGTGAAAAATCGACGCAGCCACTATCTTTGCGCAAATAGACAATGAAAATGAATTAAAATCAAAAAACCGCAAGCTATAGGCAAGTAGACAGACGAGACTACGAAGGGGGTATGCGATGAACATCGACACACAAGAGGTCGCGCGCCGTATTTGTGCACTGCGCGAGGACATGGGCATCTCCCTGCCAGAGATGGCTCAAGCAACCGGCCGTTCAATTGAAGAGTACATCGCACAAGAAAGCGGTGTGCGTGACTTAACCTTTACCTTTTTAAGTAAAGCAGCTGATCGACTGGGCGTAGATGTTGTCGAATTGCTCACGGGTGAAGCCCCCCATTTGAATGGATACACCCTTACACGTGCCGACGAGGGTCTTTCTATTAAACGGCGCGCCCAATTTGAATACCTTCATAAAGCGCCGTACCTCCACGGCAGAATGTGCGAACCGTTTGTGGTAACAGCACCGTACTCAGCCGGTGAACAGGATAAACCTATCCATCTATCCAATCATGCTGGTCAGGAATTCGACTATGTCATCAGTGGGCGTCTACGCTTTCAGCATGATGAACATATCGAAGAGCTCGGACCTGGAGATAGCGTACTATACGATTCAGGACGTCCACACGGAATGATCGCCATTGATGGCCAACCGTGCGTCTTCCTTGCCTTGGTTATGAAACCCCGCGGACAGCAGATTCTCTAGGCGCCTACCGTTTTGGTTGCGCGCCGCTACCGCCACTCATCCCTATCTGCACACATCAGGGGTTATCCCCCTCTGTCCTGAAAGACATACTATGAGAAACATCAACTTGCACTATGTTGACGAGTCGTTTGACGAAGACGGCATGCTTACCCGCTTCCGCGTTCATTACCCCGATACCTTCAATTTTGGCTATGACGTGGTTGATGATATCGCCGAGGCTGACCCCGCTCGTCCGGCTATGATCTGGTGTAATCCTGAAGGTGAAGAACATCGCTTTACCTTTGCCGACATGAAGCGCTGGTCGGACAAAACCGCAAATATGTTTGCTGAACACGGTATCGGATCAGGCGACATGGTTTTAGTTATCGTACGTCGGCATTATCAATTCTGGTTTATTGCAACCGCGCTTGCCAAGCTTGGTGCGGTCATGGTTCCTGCCACCTTTATGCTGAAGGAACATGATCTTATCTATCGCATCAATCGCTGTGAAGCCAAGGCGGTTGTCTGCACTTCATGTGGCGACATTGCCGAGGTTACCGATGCAGTTGTCAGCGAATGTCCCAGTTTAAAGGCACGATTTATCGTCAACGGCGCCGGCGGCGGCATGATGGACGCTCACGCAGTACGCACAGCTGGCTATGGAAGTGCCTTGTCAGGACCGGACGGTATCTGCAAAGCAGCTGAAGCGCGACCGGGCTGGATCGACTTTAACACCGCTGTACGCGCGGCAAGTGAGCACTTCTCTCGCCGTCAGACAGCTGCAGCAGACCCGATGCTCATGTACTTCTCAAGCGGCACGAGCGGTCAACCAAAGATGGTTATGCACGATTCAGGCTATGCCGTCGCGCATATCTTAACCGCTAAACATTGGCACAATGTCAAAAGTGACGGCGGACTGCACTTTACCATTGCTGATACCGGTTGGGGTAAAGCGGTCTGGGGCAAGTATTATGGCCAATGGTTTATGGAAGCATGCGTACTCACCTATGATTTCGACCGCTTCCATGCCGATGAAATTCTTTCATTGATCGCACGTTATCAGGTAAGCACACTCTGCTGCCCACCAACGATGTATCGCATGTTCCGCGAAGTGGATCTTGACGCTTTCGACCTGTCCAGTCTTACCTATTGCACCACGGCCGGCGAGGCACTCAACCCTGATTTATTTGATTTCTGGAAGCAACACACCGGTCTTGAAATCTTTGAAGGCTTCGGCCAGACCGAAACACCGCTTACCGTTGCAAATCTTACCGGCATGACACCACGCTTAGGCAGCATGGGCAAAGCGGTGCCGCAGTACGAAGTTGAGATTCATCATCCCGATGATACCACCTGCCCAACAGGGGAAACGGGTGAAATCTGCATTCGAATGGATACGAGCACCCACGGTATTATGATGGGCTATTATCGCGACCCTGAAAAGACCGACGCAGCCATCTGCAATGGCTGGTATCACACAGGCGATACTGCTTGGAAAGACGAAGATGGCTACTTCTGGTACGTTGGGCGCAACGACGATGTTATCAAGAGCTCTGGCTATCGCATTGGGCCCTTTGAAATCGAAAGCATCCTTTTGCAGCATGAAGCGGTACGCGAGACAGCAGTTACCGGCATCGCCGATCCACTGCGCGGCTTTGCAGTTAAAGCAACGGTAGTACTTGCTGATGGGTTCGAGGGCACCGATGAACTGACGAGCGAACTGCAACAATGGGTAAAAAATCTGACGGCACCCTACAAATATCCACGCATCATCGATTATGTCGACAAGCTTCCCAAAACTGTTAACGGCAAAATTCGTCGTGTTGCTATCAGGCGCCACGACGAACAAGCAGCGGGTCTCCCTGCCGAAGCTGATAAGAAAGATGGCTTAATCTAGTACGTCCATACTGAAATATGTGCACAGAATTTTGCGGCTCGATCTGAAACGCTAGGAATAGAGAGACTGCTCCCACGCTTCACTGAATCGAGCTGCAAACATTCGGGTTCGATTAAATCGTGTCAAGTGCTGAGCCAACGACCTGCAAGTTTCATCTGAATCAAGCCGCAATACTAATTGAGATTGCAATAAGAAAACCTGCAGGAAGAAAAACAACCTGCAGGTTTCTCGTTCGATCGAGCTGCCATGCGATAAGCAAGCTGCAATACGATCCTAGAGGTGAATCTGACCAGTCTCTCCGCGGTGGCAGCTCCGAATAATACGAGCCGACGAATCATACGCATTGAGCACAAGCGTTTCAATGGATTGCGCACCATCAGAAAACACCTGAACACCCTTGAGTAATTCAGAATTAGTAACACCCGCGCCGATAAACAGTGCATCGTCACTGCGTACTAAATCATCCATCGACAAGACTGCATCAAGATCGATGTCAGTCATCTTTTCAGCACGAGCGCGTTTTTCAACGCCGTCAGGGTCAACTTCAAAACCCAACCGAGCCGAGAAGGCACCACCAACCGCTTTGAGGCCACACGCCGAAAGCACCGCTTCGGGCGATCCGCCAGCACCCATAACGGCATCGACACCGCTGCCCGGCAGTGCAGTGGCAATACACCAGTACACATCACCATCGTCGATAGTCTTCACGCGACATCCCGTTTTATGAAGCTCGGCAATCATGTCAGCATGGCGCGGACGATCGAGAATGCATACGCATACCTCTGAAATGGGCTTATTCAGCGCCTGGGCGATAGCAGCTACGTTATCGGATGGTGATGCATCCACGCTGATCTTCCCGCGACAAGCAGGACCAGCAGCAACTTTCCACATGTAGGTATCCGGCGCATAGAGTAAAGCACCGCGTGGAGCGACTGCAATAGTGCACCACGCAGCAGGGCGGTCGTAGGCGCACAAGTTTGTGCCTTCCAGCGGGTCGACTGCGATATCAATTTCCTCGCCACCACGACCAAGCTCTTCGCCAATAAAGAGCATGGGCGCTTCATCGCGCTCGCCTTCGCCGATGACAATGCGCCCAGAAAAGTCGATGCTATTAAATGCCTCGCGCATAGCTGTCGTAGCAGCCTGATCGGCAGCAACTTTATCGCCTCTGCCACACCAGCGCTCACAAGCGAGAGCAGCCGATTCTGCTACGCGCACGAATTCCATGATACGTTCGGCTTGCATGAAGTTCCATCCTTCCCAATGGCGCAAAGGCGCCCTTCTATCAGCCCACAAAACGAGTTTATTTAGGCAATTTATTATACGCTTCTTCAGTTAATCCGCCGCAGGCGGCAAGCGAAATGCGCGTCACATCCCCCAGCGGTTAATGTTGTCTTAAAAAAGAGCTTCGAAGCACCCCCCACGGGCGTGGGTACAATACGCCACTGCTTACCCGTATCCGAAGCGAGAAATCGTTTTATCACACCTTCGTTTTCTGCGGCACTGACCGTACAGGTTGCATAGGTCAACTGCCCAAAGGGCACCACCAAGCGAGCAGCAGCTGTTATGAGGTCCAATTCAAGTTCGGCAAGTGCCGCAATATCGCGTGGTGCTAGCCGCCAACGTATTTCTGGATGACGGCGCAAGGTACCAAGCCCGGAGCAAGGCGCATCAACGAGCGCCGCTGCAAAGCCGGCATTGAATCGAGCAGGTGACAACGTGCGTCCATCAGCTACAAGCGGGTGTGAAATATGCGCACCATAGCGCTCTGCTCGACTTGAGGCGACATTCATCTTGAATTCATGGTCATCCACACAGGTAAGATCCATCTGCGTGCCAAAACGGCGATACGCATTCGATTGCAGCAAGATGGTTTTCGTCCCGCGCCCTGAACCGACCTCAAGAAACGATGTGGGAGCAACATCGGGTAGCGCCAGTAAAGCAACTGCTTGTGCCGCCGCATCACTAACGAGCAGCTGCCCCTGATCGAATGCACGACGCGCTACGTGCGATGTCACCGTCGAGGCATGTGGCGCCTCAAAACAGCCGGAAATCGTTACCGTTCGCGCAGATGATTCTGTATCGCCTGAAAACTCCTTGTGGGTAGCGAATGCCCCGTGTAGAGAGGACGCCGTCTGTGTAGTAGGTGCTCTGTGGGTAGAGGGCATCCTCTGTGCAGATGATTCACCAGCAGATACAACGGGCAATGTCACCGGTTTAAGCGTAATCTTTTCGCGGGTAAACGCATTTTCAATTGCCGCATCCGACGTACAGAGCGCGTTTACACCAAAGTAAACCGATGCCGGTTCATTACTGGCTGCCATAAATTGTTCCGCTGACGTGCGACCCATCTCGGCGATAAACATCTGTGCCATCCAGAGTGGAAACCCGTACAAGCGCGCAAGTGCAGCATCGTCAGTTTGTGGATCGCCAAAGGGAAACGACTTGCGAGCTGCCATAATGCGACGCAACACCGCATTAGCAAGACGGCGGGCGCGTGGCTGCACAAATGCAGCCAGTTCAACTCCCTGATCAACGGCCACATAGGCATCTTTATTCAGAAAGATAATTTCATAGGTACTCACACGCAGAGCATCACGCAGCTGCAGACCAACATCCCCTGCCCGATCAAGACAGCGTCCAATCACCTCATCAAGAGTGCCAACCGTTGCTACCACGCCAAGAACTAGCACACGGGTAAACGCACGATCAGCAGCATTCAAGCCGCTTTTACCCAATCGCGCATCAAGAAGATCCGAAGCAAATGCTTTGCGCTCACGCGCATCGCGGCCGATCTCTACGGCAAGGCGCCGCGCGCAGGAAAGCTCAGACATCTAATGACTCCCAGGTGATAACCCCACTTTTGATATTTTGAATACCAGCTGCAAAATCACGACCAGTCATTGTGCGCTTACCATCGGGACGAACTTCGTCGATCTCAAGCGCGCCGTCTGAAAATCCCAAGTAAAGTTTCTTTTGAAAAAGTACCGTATGCCCTTCTGAAATGCGCATACGCTCGCGCAATAGACGGCTTGGCTCACGATGAGCACGCACAACCGTGCACGGACGCGACGCAATAAGACAGCGTGCCGGATGCGCTGGCGACGAAGCCTGCACCTTACGGGTAGCGCGACGAACTTCATCGGCAGGTATTAAGTTGAGTTCGCCTTTACCAATTTTATCGGCATAGGTACTAAAGAAATCATCTTGCGCGGTCCATTCAATATGACCCTCTGCAAGCAACGTCAATGCTGTTAAAAGCGCCTGCGAACCAAGGTCGGCTAATTCAGCGGTCAGTTCGACGGTTCCTTTACCGTTAATCTGTGTTGTTCGAACAACACAGTAGTCACCGGTATCAAGCCCCTCTTCCATACGCATAACGCAGACGCCCGTTTCCTCATCGTCGGCAAGGATAGCGCGCTCAATCGGCGCCGCACCGCGCCAGTGCGGCAACAAGGAAGCATGTACATTAAGACAGCCGTATCGCGGAAGCGACAAAATACGCGGCGGAAGAATTGCCCCATACGCCGCAACGCAAATTACCTCTGGTTGCAACGAAGCAATCACATCGTAGATGGCATTATCGCGCAGCGTGGTCGGTGTAAAAACAGGAATACCTGCCCGATCAGCCAACTCACGAACCGGACTCGGTTGAAGTTCACGTCCGCGACCACGCACCGCATCAGGGCGCGTAAAAACACCGACCACTTCGTGATGAGCTATAAGATTGTCCAGTATGGTCGCCGCATACTTTGGGGTGCCCATAAACACGATCCGCACGCGATCCTCCTCCTTGGCGTTTCAGTCGTGCTTAAGCAATGGCTACTTCGCCTGGCTGCGCACCAGCCGCTAAAGCCGCATCGTAGTCGCGCAATGCCGCAATACGTGTAATGGGGTCGCAACTTTCAAAGAGCGTTTTGCCATTGAGATGGTCAATTTCATGCTGCAGGCAGCGCCCGAGCAATCCATCACCTTCGATGGTGCACACATTGCCGTCCAAATCGCGGTATTCGACACGGGCAAACGCACGGCGACGGATAGGCACGGTAATGCCGGGTACTGAAAGGCAGCCCTCCCCTTCAGTTTCCCATTCACCTGCAGTCTCTAAGATCACGGGATTGATAAGCGTAATAGGATTACGCTCTTCCGATTCGGTATCACAGTCGATAACAATAAGTCGCTTCAAGACACCGACCTGCGGCGCAGCAAGACCACAGCCATTATTTTCATACATTGTCTCGGCCATTTGCTGTGCGAGACTTTTAAGGCTCTCATCAGCAATATCAGCTTCCTCCGCACGCTGACGAAGGATTGGATCGGGAGACAGGACGATTCTCATAACCGTCACACCCCTTCTGTTCGTATAGTAAAGCGCCTGCCGGCACTGAGCAATTAACGCTGTTATTGTAGCGAATGAAGACAACGAACAGGCAGGACACCAGCGACAGCGCGAAAAGTCTCCACCAGACTGATGCCATCACGTAAGACGTCGTTACGTTTCCCCAAACGTAAACGTACTGCGATCGCGTTGAGCCTGCCTGCGCACCGCCAAATCACGTTGCATGCCCGCAACCGTCTGAAACAGGAGTTCCCGCTCTTGACTGTCGAGACCGTCTGGACGGGCGAGCTGACTCCGATATGCATCTATCGTATCTGACAAGTCACCTAAAGAAAGTTCTTCAACAAGGTATGCAGCAAAAGCAGCGATATCAGATGGATCGGGAGAACGACTTACTAATAACACCGTTGCATCAGGGGCACGTTGAGTAATGGCAGCAGCAGCTTCAGCTGGTGAAGCAGTCGGGTTTTTCGCCACACAATCTAAGAGAGCATCGGCAGCCTGCGCATGAAGTGCTTCATGCCAGTTTGTCTGAGCAAGCGCATCCGCATGGGTAAGCGTCAGGTGCGGATGATGAGCACAGACGCGTATCAGCGCGGCTTCAAAACGACGACGTGTCCGTTCGCTCTGCGGTAAAGCAGCAGGCTTGACCGACGAGGTCGTTTGCGGTTGAGATGACAATGCAACCTGACGATCTTGATGATCTGCGTTGCGCGAAGAACTTGACGACGAAGCAACCTGCGCACGGCGAGGTGGCTGCAGGCGTGAAAGACGTTCAAGCGCATCATCTTCACGAAAATGAAGACGCCCCGCAATCTGCACAGCATAATCCTGCGCAAGCAGAGAATCCTTAATAGGTGCAAGTAAAGCCAACGCATCAGCAAATGCAGCCGTCCGCCCCTCGGGCGTTGAAAGGTCAAACTGAGCAAGATGGCGATCGATACCGAAAGCGATTAACGGTTTTGCCTGTTTAAGCTCCGCTCGTAATTCATCAGCACCATACTTGTCGACAAAATCGGCCGGATCAAGGCCATCAGGCAAAGTACAAGCCAGTAGGTCTATCCGAACCTTTCCCGCCTCAGGTGTCATAGATTCATCGATAAACCCAAGCGCACGATCCGTTGCTCGCTGACCAGCTTCATCGCCATCGAACAGGTATATAACGCGCTGACCAGCATGGCGTGATAATGAACGAATATGCTGTGTGGTCAACGCCGTTCCTAAGGTTGCCACCACGTTTTTAACCCCCGCCTCAGACAGCGCGATGACATCGGTATACCCCTCAACCACAATCGCCTGGCCGCTGGCAGTCATAGCTGCCTTAGCGGCATCAAGACCAAACAGAATATTTGATTTATGGAACAAGGGAGTATCCTGGCTGTTGAGGTACTTCGGTTCGCCCGACCCAACAACACGCCCGCCAAAGGCAATACATTCCCCCTGTTCGTCGTGAATGGGAAACATAATGCGATTAAAAAACCGATCACGGGGCGTCGCGTTGTCACGGGAAACAACGACATTGGCATCGACCATTTCTTTGACCGTATAACCGCGCGATCGCAGATGGCGCATAAGAACACCATGACCCGGTGCAAACCCTAAATGCCAGTGAGCAGGAACCTGACCGCCAAGACCGCGCGACGCAAGATAGCTCCGTGCCGCATCGGCTTCAGGAGATTTCAAGCGCATGAGCTGCTGATGATAAAAATCACGCGTTTCCTGACACACACCCCGCAGGCGTTCTTTGTAGCTGCGTGAAACCCCACCGCGGCCACCACTTTCATGTAGTTCAATGTGGGCACGATCAGCTAGACGACGTACCGCATCAGGAAAGTCAATGTCTTCAGTTTTCATGACGAATGAGAACACGTCACCATGCTCGTGACACCCAAAGCAATAGAACTGCTGCGTGGCTGGATCTATCTTGCACGACGGCGATTTTTCGTCATGGAAGGGACAGCAACACCAGAAATCACGACCCCGCTGACGCAGGGGAACCCGCTCTGAAAAGAGTGAAACGAGATCCGTAGCGGCACGCACCTTTTGTATGTCTTCATCGCTGATGCCCGCCACGCGTGCCATCCCTTTCGTTATCTGTGTTACACCTTCATATTATCGCGTACCCATTGAATATTACCCATGACGGTATCAATCAGCTCTTGGGTACTCGAGAAGCGCATCATCGGCCGTAAGCGGTGATGAAATTCCACCCAAATTGTCTCGCCATACATTTCTTGATCGAAGTCGAGAATATGCACCTCGACATTAGCGGTGGTTGAATCGGCAAACGTTGGTGCAACCCCGTTGGAAATAGCTGCCGCATAGCGCTTGCCAGCTACGATAGCATATCCGGCATACACCCCTTCAGCGACAACAAACCGCTCAGACGGCACCGTAAGATTTGCGGTTCGAAAGCCAAAATCGCGCCCATCCGAACGGCCTGGCCTCACCGTTTCGTGCAAGGCATAGGCACGCCCGATCAGGCGGTTCGCCTCTTCAACCCATCCATCAGCAAGAAGCCCTCTAATGCGCGTGGCAGTAATAATATCGCCATCTGCTGATTTTAAATCATAGGCACAGATAGACGTACCCGATTGGTGTGCCCACGTTTGAAGGTCGTCAACCGTGCCTTGCGCGCGCGCTCCAAAAGCAAAGTCGCACCCAACATGCAGAAAAGCTGGCGAGTAGACACCAAATGTTTTCTCAAGAAAATCCTGCGGTGAAAGTGCTGCAAGGGTACGTGTAAACGGAAGCACACACACCGCATTAACACCGGATTGAGCTAACAAAGCAAGGCGATCTTCGTTTGATAGCAATTTCTTGAGTTTATCGGGAGCAAAAATCTCATCAGGGTCACGATCAAACGTCAGTACGATGCTGCGGCTGCCTGCCTCGTGCGCCGCCTTTTTAGCAGCATCAATAAGAAACCGATGGCCGGTATGAACCCCATCAAAGACACCAAAGCAACAGGAAGACCCCGCGAAGAGAGTATGATCAAATGTCTCATCGACGGTATATATCGAACCCACGATTCACCCCCGTTGCAAATCCACAGGCACTTTTAAATACGGCACAACTCGCATCGTATTCATAGATAGCAATAAGCTTATTGTCGGCAACGATACCAATCTGCTCCCCTGCAGAAACGGGCGTTTCGTCGAGAAAGAAGCCACTTGTGCAGGAAGAATTGTAAGCACCTATCGTATGCGCATCAAAGGCAACAAGCTGCCTGTTATCAATAACTAACGGACGCCCGTGTGCAACATCATTTGCTTGACCATCCCCGGCAAAGAGAATGCGCCTATTGAGTAACGTAAGCGGATCTAAAGCTGACGTGTGTGGATTGCGCTCAATTTCATCAAGGGTCAAGCAATCCTCAACCGCTAAAGAGCCACTTCTTAACCGACGAAGACTACCCACATGAGCACAGGTTCCAAAGGCTAACCCCGCATCGCGTGCTATGGAACGCACGTACGTCCCCGCTGATACCTCTGCGCGCACGCACCACGACACCATGTCCTCGGTCTGTTCAAAACCCACGAGGTCAAGCTTGTAAATTTCAATGGGACGCAACGCTAATTCGATAACGTTGCCCCGACGCGCTTCAGCATACGACTTCTTGCCATTAACCTTAATAGCTGAATAGGCTGGTGGCCGCTGATGTTGAGTTCCCAACTGGCTATCGAAATAAGCACGAACTGCCGCTTCGTTTCCGACAGACACCGGAACAGGCAACTGTTCAATCACTCGACCCTGCGCGTCGTCAGTATCAGTTGCCGCACCAAACACTACGGTAAACTCGTATTCTTTTCGATGTCCCACGAGAAAACGATCAAGCCGTGTCGCCGGTCCAACACACACCGCCAGAGCACCCGTTGCAGCCGGATCAAGCGTGCCGGTGTGTCCTACGCGGCGCTCTCCATAGATACGCCGTATGCGGTCAACCACATCGTGACTTGTCATACCAGCCGGTTTATCCACCCCAATAACAAGAGAATATCCCGAGGCCTCACGCCTCTTTCCCACGTTGCTATTCCCCTTCTGTTTCCCGAGAGGCTAACCGTGAAAACTCTGTTTCGATACGTGCACGTGCAGCGCCAAGTGATCCATTGAACGTAAAACCTGCAGCCGCCCGATGACCGCCGCCACCCAAGCTGCGGGCAATGACGCCAACATCAGTTTCGTCTTTTGCGCGCAGGCTGCCACGTACGGTAGAGCCCTTTTCACGCAGCATGCAAGCAACACGCACTCCACGCACCGAGCGCAGCACATCAATAAGTGGTTCAGCATCGGCACGCACAGCCCCCGCCTCTTTGAAATCAGCTTCAGAGAGTACACTGACAACAAAGGCACCATCATGAAAGTACTGGGCATGCGCAAGAGCGATCTGTTCCAAGCGCAGCGACGCACGCGAACGATTTTGAAATACTTGCATGGCAATATACCCCGGATTAGCACCGGCACGAACCATGGAAGCTGCCACATCAAACGCGTCTGCAGTAGCATTTTGAAAACTAAAACGCCCGGTATCGGTCATTAGACCGGTGAAACAACAGGTTGCCATCGCCGCATCGCGATTGATATCCATCGCCTCAAGCAAATGCCATATCAGAAGTGAACAAGACGGTGCATCCGCATCGACGAAGTTCATCTGTGAAAGCGGACTTTCGCTTATATGATGGTCAATCGTCACCGTGGCAGGCGCTTTTGCATGCAAGTCGGCTGCAAACGAGCCCAAACGAGCAGCACTTGGCACATCAACGGTGACAAAAAGGTCAATTGATCCTTTGAAGTGCTCAGCCGGCACGAAATCGGCAGCACCCGGAAGAAAACGCAGTCCATACTCAATTGGCTCGTCAGCCGCCAAGAGACAGATTGCTTCTTTTCCCGCTTGGCGCAAGCCACACGCAAGGGCAAGCTGCGAACCAATGCAGTCACCGTCAGGGCTCACATGCCCGCAGATGGCAATACGCTGTGCCCCAAGAATACGATCGGCAATCTGGGAAAGAGTGGCGTTCGTGGCTGTGTTATCCATGGGACGCATCTCGTTCCGCTTCGCGCTTGAGTGCTTCTTCGATACGCTGCGCCGCATCGACGCTTTCATCCCGTATAAAACGCAGATCAGGAGCAACACGCCACGAGAGCTGCTGAGCCATAATCGAGCGAATACGTCCCCGTGCGGCAGCAAATGCCTGTGCAACTTCAGTATAGGACTGAGCGTCGCAGGTATAAAACACATTACAGGCACTGCGATCGAAGCTCACTTCGCAGTCCGTTATTGTCACTAACGCAAGGCGCGGATCAGATATTTCGAACAGTAAAGCATTCGCAATAACCTCGCGAGCCTGTTGATTTACCTTCCGGCTGGAAGAACTCTGCTTCATAGGAAGCCTCCTTGCAACATGCCGCCTATGCCGAGCTACCAGCACTTACCTGTGACAGTAAGCAAATGAGTGGCACTTTATGCGACAGAAGAATGCTTAAAAGCCCCCACAAGCTGAGGTACCTGCAGAGGCTTAATGATTCTACTCGGTGCGCTCTACTTCAACCACCTGATAGCCTTCAATGGTGTCGCCCACCTTGATATCCTGGTATCCCTCGATCTGGATACCGCACTCATAGCCTGAACGAACGGTCTTAACATCGTCTTTGAAGCGACGCAAGCTCGCAATAGCACCTTCGAATACCACGGTACCATCACGCACGATACGCACCTTGTCGTCGCGACTGATTTCGCCTTCGACAACGTATCCACCGGCAACCGTTCCAGCCTTAGGAACCTTAAATGTTTCGCGCACCTCAACGATACCCGTGTCT
Organism: Cryptobacterium curtum DSM 15641; assembly: GCF_000023845.1. Lineage (NCBI taxonomy): Bacteria > Bacillati > Actinomycetota > Coriobacteriia > Eggerthellales > Eggerthellaceae > Cryptobacterium > Cryptobacterium curtum. The sequence continues at coordinate 918,964 of NC_013170.1, forward strand.
TTCTCAACAATATCGGGAGACAGAAGACCCACACGTGCAGCGTTAATATCTTCGATTGCTTGGTAGATAACCCGATATAGACGAATATCCACCTTTTCTTTTTCAGCGAGCGTACGACTTTTGCCCGTTGGGCGTACGTTAAAGCCGATAATGATGGCATCGCTTGCCGCCGCAAGAGTAATATCGGTTTCCGTAATGCCACCAACCGCAGCATGAATAATATTAATCTTTACCTCGGACTGGTCCATCTTGCCAAAGGCATCACGCAGAGCTTCGATTGAACCCATCACGTCAGCCTTCACCACAAGGTTCAACTCAGTTGTCTTACCTTCTTCGATATGACTAAAGAGTTCATCAAGACTCATATGACGTGACTCTTGCGCTTTAAGACGAGCGCGTAAGGCACGCTCTTCCGCCAGCTTACGGGCGTCGCGTTCGTCTTCGAATACACGGAATTCGTCGCCCGCAGCTGCAACGCTACCCAAGCCCAGTATCTCAACCGGATCAGAAGGCTTCGCTTCTTCTACCTGCTGGCCACGCGTACCAACCAAAGCGCGCACGCGACCGTAGCTGGTACCAGCAACTACAGTATCGCCCGGACGCAAAGTGCCGCGCTCAACAAGCACGGTTGCCACCGGACCGCGACCTTTATCAAGATTGGCTTCAATAACATAACCGGATGCCAAAGCATCAGGATTTGCTTTTAGTTCAAGCACGTCGGCTTGCAAGAGAATAGCCTCAAGCAAGTCGTCAATATGCAAGCGCTGTTTAGCCGACACATCAACGAACATGTTTTGGCCACCCCACTCTTCGGGAATGATCTCATATTCGGTGAGCTCTTGCCGGACGCGATCAGGCGTTGCACCGGGTTTATCAATCTTATTAACCGCCACAACAATAGGAACGCCGGCGGCCTTTGCATGGTTGATAGCCTCTATGGTCTGCGGCATAACACCATCGTCGGCAGCAACCACCAAAACAACCACATCAGTTACCTTAGCACCGCGTGCACGCATGGCAGTAAATGCCTCGTGACCAGGCGTGTCAATAAACGTAACCTGACGACCATTGAGGTTGACGACCGACGCACCAATCGCCTGAGTGATGCCGCCCGCTTCGCGTTCAGCAACACCCGTATGGCGAATAGCATCGAGCAAGCTCGTTTTGCCGTGGTCAACATGACCCATAACCGTTACAACAGGCGGACGGGGCTTGAGATCTTCGTCTCGATCGTTATACACAACCGCAAACTCTTCTTCGGGCGATACCACCCGCACCTTGCGGTTCATATCATCAGCAATCAGTTCAATAAGGTCATCGCTCATACTCTGCGTTAACGTGAGCGCCTGACCCAGCATGAACAGGCGTTTTACGATGTCATTTGGCGCAACGTCGAGTAATTCAGCAAACTTCTGAACGGTTGCACCCTGAGGAATTTCAACCACAGAATCATCGAGCACCAAGCTTGGGTCGAGACCCTTTTCGATTGCTTCCATTTCGGCGCGCTCGCGCGCTTCCGCTTCGCGCTTTTCCTTGCGCTTGCGGCGGCGTCCTTCACCTTCGCCACTTGCCGCTGCAACGGCCGCACGCGCTTCGGCAAGTACCTTGTCACGCTGAAGTTTTTCAGCCTGAACAGCCATGTGGGCATAGCGATCTTCACCCGATGCAGCAACCTGTGTGAGCTCGGGTACGTCTGGTTCGAATTCACGGTCATGCTGGCGGGCACGACGACTGCCCGCTGCCTGTTTGCGATCGCGACGATTCTGTTTCACCGCTGCTTTTTCACTCTGAATACGCTGCTGTTCGCTTTCGATTTGAGACAACAATGAATCGAACCGATTAGCCGCACCAGCTGCAGGTTTCGGTGCTGCCGTTTCGCGCGAGCTTGGTGCAGACACTGATACCGAAGATGCTGCCTGGCGCGGACGTTGATTTCCCCGCAGGCGCGCTTCAACCGCACGTTTCTTTTCAACATCGCGTTCAATTGCGGCTCGACGAGCTTTTGCTTCAGCTTCGGCCTTTTCACGCGCAACGCGTTCTTTTTCAAGTGCGATCTGATCGGCGAGATCAGCATAAGGAGACGGCGCTGACCTCGGCGTAGTATGATCAGCTGAAGGCTCATCAGCAGCGGTGGTAGAACCCGCAAACGCACCAGAGGCTCCCGCTGCCTGCTGCTCTTGCTGACGACGAGCACGTTCCGCTTCGCGCAGCGCGCGCTCCTTTTCAACAGCAGCACGTCTGGCGGCTTCTTCTTCAGCCTTTTTGGCGGCCTGATCTGCCTTCTCGCGCGCAAGCTCTTCAGCTTCCTTCTGATCGATAATGCCAGCCTGTGCCTTTTCTTCAGGCGCAAGGTTCTTGCGTATCTTCTGCACATAGGCATCATTGAGAACGCTTGCATGGCTCTTCGCGGGGATCTTCATCTCTGCCAAACGCTCAAGCAATTCTTTGCTTGACATGTTCAGCTCTTTTGCCAATTCATGTACTCGCATGCTGGCCATTCGCATCTCCTAGTCTATTCCTGCACGCCGCTCGTGCTCTCTGAGCATGTCAGCGACGATCTGTTGCGCTGCGCGGTTATCAACCCGCGTCTTCAAAGCTCGCCCCATAAGGCCCTTGCGACAAGCCTCTTCAAGACAAGCCGGACTGCACACATAGGCACCACGACCCGGTGCACGTCCCGTTGGATCGAACGCTACCGTGCCATCAGCATGGCGCACAACTCGAAACAAGTCGGCTTTCTCACGCTTTGACGAGCACGTCATACAACGACGCGTACGCAACGGAGGCTCATGAGAGCGTCTTGTTGTCGCAGCAGCGTTCATCATCGTACCTTACTTCTCTGCCTGAGAATGAATGCCGCAGAAGCGGCTGTTTGGACGCGCGTGGTTACGACAGCGCACGCCCTCTTCATCGATAAACTCACATTGTCCGGAAACAGCGTCATCGGGTTCTTCGTCGATCAGAATGTTTTCAGAAACAACCGGCTCGCCAGCAAATGACGATGATTTAATGTCGATATGCCAACCGGTAAGGCGAGCAGCTAATCGAGCATTCTGACCTTCTTTGCCGATCGCTAAAGAAAGCTGATCATCCGGAACGATAACGGTTGCGTAATGCGTTTCTTCATCGATATCAACGTGAGAAACACGAGCAGGCGAAAGAGCGTTGCGCACATACGTTGCCGCATCATCACTCCACTGGATGACATCAACTCGTTCGTTGCGTAATTCTTCAACGACCATACGCACACGAGAACCTTTAGGGCCAACACAGGCACCAACAGGATCAAGATGATTTTCGTGGCTAACCACTGCCACCTTGCTGCGTGCACCTGGTTCGCGCGCGATTGATTTAATTTCAACCACACCGTCATAGATTTCTGGAACTTCAATCTCAAAAAGACGGCGGATTAAGTCGGGATGGGTACGCGATACCACGATAGACGGACGTGCCTGTTCGCCACGCTGCCGTGATTCTTCCGAATTGGGGTTTCGTACCTCGATAATAAGGGTTTTTAAACGCTGATTATGACGATAGCGCTCGTTAGCCGGACGTTCGTTACGTTCGTCAGGAAAACGCTTCTGATCGTAATGAGGTAGTTCCGCTTCAACGCCGTCACGAATCTTGATAATGGTGAAATCAGGAGTGCCCTGCAGGACGGTACCGGTGACTAAGTCGCCCACCCGCTGGCTAAACTCTTCGTAAATAGACTGACGACCCGCTTCACGCACAATGGCGTTGATAACACCTTTTGCATTCTGCGCCGCAATACGGCTAACATCATCAGGTGTCACATCGCGTTCTTCGAAATCGGTATATTCACCTGTTTCAGGATCGGGTTCGCCCTGCGGCACCAATTCATAAACGTAAATTTTGCCCGTGTTGCGATCGATTGTGACACGAGCATCCCATTCGAGATCGAGAATGTTCTGATAGCTCTTTGCCAGCGAAGCCTCTAAACGCTCGATCAGATAAAATTCATCAATCTTGCGTTCATGCGCTAAAGCATGTAATGCCTCGATAAGCTCAGAAGTCGCCATGGCAGTCTTATCCTTTCCCTTAAGAGTGAAAATCAACGGAACCCTTGAGATGAGCCCGTTTGATCGCATCGTAGTTTATTGATGTCACCTCATCGGCACCATCCACCAGCAGAAGAACAGCTCCATCGGCGAAACCCTTCAGCATACCGGTGAATTTACTGCGCCCATCGATCGGTGCACGCAGCACAATCTGTGCTTCCTGACCGCTAAAACGCTGAAAGTGCTCAGGCGTACGCAGAGGTCTATCGATACCTGGGGAACTCACCTCAAGCATGTAGGCACCTGGAAACGGATCGATGGCATCCATGATCTCGTTAATCCACGACTGAGCAGACGCAAGTGCATCAAAGCTAACACCATCAGGAGTGTCGATGAACACCCGAATTGTTGGCGCCTTGCGCGACCCAACAATCTCAATTGATACGATCTCGATACCCTTTTCACGAGCAGTTGGTTCAAGCGCCTCTAAAAGCCGCGTTTCTTTACCGGTGAGAATCTGGCACCCCCTTTTTCTCCCAGAACAAAAGAAAGCGGGACGAATCCCACTTTCCAAGCTAGCGAAAGTTGTCCACATGCGAGCAAACCTCGTATGCATGAGTACGAATAGTACTCTTTTTTGGTCTCGTGCGCCACTATCGTGAAGACTTCCCCATAACCGCGCTATCCAGCCGTGATATGTCGTAGCTTTATCGCATATATATCCTTAATTGGCTATAATTTCTGGCAGATTGGTAAAAGAACCTGTTCATCTACTCGAGCAGTCGTTTGCGACAGGACAACAACAAGGCACTACCACAAGGGAGCTCATGGGATTGCCGAAGGAGAAAACGCGTAAGCACAGGCAGCGCACTATTATTGCAGGACTTGCCCTTTTGATGATTGTCGCTGTTCTTGTATCGCATTCGATAACGACCTGCAACAGGTCGTGACCGAGTACTACCACCTGTTCTATCACTACGATCTTAGCCAGGCTGACTACGATGCCTTAATGGCTAATGCACTACCAAAGAAGTAATGCTTACCTGTAAGGTAGTGAATAAGCAGTAAATCACTCATACATGTTTTAAGGGGCAGCGAGCATTCATGAGCCGAAACGGATTCATGGATTCGCTGCCCGTTCGTTTGTTTCAGCTTGTTTCAAAAACGTTTGTTTCGAAAACGTCGGTTTGCTTCACGATGCCATACTCATACGTCATATAGCATCGCTAATCATGCGACTTACGAAGGTGAAAACGTGCCATCGTGGTAATCAATGGAATAACCCTTTGCGGCATTAAACACTATGACATGCTCGTCAATACTACCGTCTGACGAGCGCATATCCACACTCACCGCGCGCGGAACCAGTTCGTCACCCACATACAACGGTGTCGCAGCATATTCGACTGTTTCACTCTGATGATCTTTGAGCCAATCTCTGACTTTTGTTTCTGGATACGCCATACCACCAGGTCGTGTTGATGAATTAGCGCCCACATTCTGCATGCGTGTGCCAGTAACTGCATTCTTTCGAACCGCATCACCACCAAGCGAGTCTGCTATTAGGTGCGAGCGATTCCAAAACCAGCCGTGATACACCCGCCCATCAGGTAAATCGATGCCTACTTCGGCGTTATCGCCCCACCCACTTGGGTTATCACCAGCAGCAAACTTCTGCCGCCATCCAGCACTTTCCTCGATCATATCCCAATCGACCGTTGCCGCCGCCGACCCGGTCCGACCCAGTGCATCAAGTGGCGAATAATCAACCTGCCCAGCAGGAGGAATATCATCAGGTATTTGGGCAGGGCCTTCAACTGTGTAATAGTCGGGGGCAGTTTGTTCATCCCACTGTGTCCAATCAACGGGACCATCACTTGTTGGCGCCGACATAAAGTTAGGAAATGAAGGAATGGAACAACCTGAAGCAACAAGAACCAAAGAAAGCATCAGGAGCAGCATTACCGCGAACACGCCGCGTCGATAGCTAAACTGCACGTAATCATCTACTTTGTGTGCTGTTGTGTCACCTGTTACTGAAATAGTCCGCCTAAAAGACACCATCAGTCCTTCCCCGTTGTCATGTATGATTACCCACTCGATATCGTGCGCAAACGCTCTATATTGTAAGCAGCGCTCTTTACCACGCACGCATGTTCTTTTGCTCATTGATACCGTTTTAACAAGAAACGATATCTCGGTTATCAGCACCTATTGTACCGAGCCAACCTTGCCGTAATGCAGCAGATCTTTCATACCATGTTGAACGAGCGGGTAAAAGCACAGTTCAAATTGCTTTATAGATTCGAATTGTCCTTATATCAAACCTTTGCATTACGTAATACGCCCGCATTACATGCGCTGCTCGTCGAGCAAACCGCAACGCGCAAAGTCATATAGATTCGTAAAAATTGGGCAAGCCCATTACGCGCGCTATAGTCTAGCGAACCGTAACCCCTAAGTGTGGATACTCAGTATAGATTTCCCCTACGCGATCTGCATTGATACCAGCGCACAGAGAAGCAATTGTCTCAACGTGATAGCCCTGTTGCACGGCATCGCGTATCGTTGCGTCCACACAGTAATCAGTCGCAATGCCAACAATCACCAGATTAGTTATACCTTGTGCGGTAAGAAAGGCATCCATCGACTGGCTAGAATCGCCGCGCAACACACCCTCAAAGCCGCTATAACTTGCGCATTGCATTCCTTTTATAATGGATACAACTTTTTCAGACGGAGCTGTATTCAATGCATCACGCACGTCGGTAAAAAGCTCGCTTCCCCAGGTATCAGCCACACAATGAATGGGCCAGCTGTCACGAAAATCGGGTTGATCACTGAAATGAGAACCGGGATCAATATGCCAATCTTGCGTCGTCACGATGTAGTCGTAATCAGCCGCCTGCTCGCGTACATATGACGCAATGGCACAGGCAACCTCTGGTCCATCCTCTACCGCAAGCGTACCAGTGCAAAAATCGTTTTGCACATCAACAAGTACCAATGCATTTGGCACGATAATCTCCCTTCAAGATTGAGCAGCAATCCCACCAAACCGATACACAACTATGTTTCTTACCTATCTATCGTTCCATTGAGACGGCAGCGTTATCTATCTATCATCCCGTCAGGACGAAAGCTTCCACGCAAAGCCAATTCTTTTTCACATTCTCGTGGCGAACAATATTGGTAAAACCGGCTGCTGCATACCATCAGAAATCAACCGTATACGGTAACAATATATGCTTACGGCTCCGTTTGGGAAGATTTGTCAAGGACATAAACAAAATTTTTTTGATAAATTTATATCTTCTCTGTTTCTCTCTTGATTAGCTTTAGTATTTTATCCTTGTATGTTTCCCCTGTACCTTGCTTGAAATGTAGGTTTACGGTGTATTTTGTTTTTCCAATATCCATTATTAACTGTTTATGTTGTGGTTCTTTTATTACTCTTTTTTCTTCTTCCATGTGTCCTCCTTTCCGTTTTTAAGCAAAGAAAAAACAGCAAACCTTTTTGATTTACTGCTTTCGTGTTAGCTTTTATTGAATTGTTAGTTTAGCAAGCTAAAAATATCCTACTTGCAATACTCTTTTATTTTATCGGCATATTCAGTCAAAAGATTCTTTGAATAAATTTTTTCATTTCTTGAATTTCTGACTTCTTTCCAAAGAATAGAAGCTACTTTTAATTTGTTTGAGTAGTTGCAACTATTTTCGTCTGCACAGAAATCCTTTAAAAATTGATTCCATTGACAAACCGAATTATCATACTTTGCATAATCTGATTTCCCATAATAAACTTTTAGCATATCTTGAATTGTAAAACTCAAATCATTTTCTCTTTTTACTTTTCTCCAAACTGTTGCCATATCAGCAGTAAATTTAAATGGTGAGATACCTGTTAAAACAGCGAAATATTCTCTGAACTTTGCATTAAAAGAAAAACCACATTCAAGTAATGGTGTATCTAAAGTAATATTTTCCACTTGCTTCTTTTCATTTTTTATTGATGATTTTTTAATCAAATTACCCTTAAAGTATTGCTCAATAATATAATTGAGTTCCTGTTTTGTACCTCTATATTCTAATCCTAATGACTTGCATATCTGTGAAAGTTCTTCACGATACCAATAGTATTTAGTAAATTCATCAAACGATGTAATTTTGTCAAACTCAGGTCTACTTTCTATCAATTTTTTATCTCCTCAAAACCAATTTACTTTTTCATCTCTAAATAATGGTGTTTCACTCTCTTTGTAAGGATTGTAGTTGTTACAATTACAACCAAACTCTTTCAACGCTTTTATCTTATTATCGGCTGTCCAAATATTGTTTTACCAAGTACAGTGTGTCCCATATATTCTCTTTTTTCTAAGATATAACCTACTGTGGTCGGTGTCCAAAAATACGGGTCTTCTATTCCTCTTTTCTTTGAGCTATGGTTATTTTCGGGATAATGTATTTCTGCATAGGCTGACGGAATAAGGATTTTATCTTTGGTTAGTATATCTGCTATCTGTGTTACTCCATATCCCTCTATAACAAGATGGTAAATGCGTTTTACGACCTTTGCACTCTCTTTATCGACAAGTAACTGCTGTTTGTTCTTTGGGTTTCTATAATAGCCGTATGGAACGCTTGGAGATACTCTTTTACCCTCTTCCATTCTTGCTCTGAAGATAGATTGTATTTTTCTTGAGGTATCCCTTGCATACCATTCGTTCATAATGTTTAAAAATGGGGTAAAGTCGCTTTCTGCTTGTTTCTCACTGTCTATTCCGTTATTGATAGCGATAAATCTTACTCCCTTTTCTTTGAAAAGTATTTCGGTGTAAAAGCCTACTTTGAGGTAATCTCTGCCAAACCTACTCATATCTTTTACTATCACAGTAGATACTTTGTTTTCTTCTACTGCTTTTATCATTTTTTGAAATCCCTCTCTATCAAAGGTTGTTCCGCTTACTCCATCGTCTGTATAGTGATAAATATTTACAAAGCCGTTTCTTTTGGCATAGCTTTCAAGTAGCTGCTTTTGATTGGTGATAGAATTGCTCTCTCCTTGCATTTCATCATCACGACTTAAACGCTCATAAAGAGCTGTTTGTCCTGTTCTTTTCGTATTTGACATGAGAATTACCTCCTTTCCAAGTTTTTGTTATTTTCTCTGTCCCTAAAAGGTTAATCCTTTTGGTGAGATTGACTCTTACATGCTGGGTCGATACGGATTTCTTCCCCATGACCACGCAAGACAACTTCATATCCCATAGCCGCCGCCATTGACACGAGTTCTTCAGCTTTCACATCGTCACGTTTAAAGCTAAACAAATCAAAGATAGTGGCATGCGTACAGCCAATAGCATTGGCAAGTTTCATTGCATTCATGCCACTTGAATCCAGCATTTTTGTTATAGCTGCAAGTAATTTCATAGTCTCGAGTATATACGAAGGATTGTCCTGCCAGAAAGATAGTACTCAGTAGTGGTTTGTAATCTGTTCTTAGTGAACGATTTAAAACAGCGGAAGAAATCTACTTGCCGCCTTTTAATGTTGCACTACTATAAGTTAGGTTAGCCAAACTTCAATGTGGAGTGTAAAAAATGGCAGGTAAAAGATAGCTATTCACCGTAGGGCTGAATATTCGGAATTGGTTACATGTATCACCTGGGCGTTCAGAGCTACTTGCATGTACTAACTGAACATTCAGAATTGCTTGCATGTACTAACGAGATGTTCAGATTCGTTAACATACACTAACCGCTTGAAATTGACTATACAAATGTGCGGTAAGCATACAGAAACGAAAGGAATGCAAAATAGGCACTGAACTGGAAATACAAATCGGCTTGAAGGCACGCAATCGCTCCATTCGTCAGGTAGCGCTTATCAACATTGCAGCAAACATCCTTCTCGTTGTCTTCAAGATGCTCGCTGGTCTGCTTTCCAATTCGGTCGCTATTATCCTGGGTGCTATCAATAATCTTTCCGATGCGCTTTCTTCCATTATCACGCTTATCGGTGCCAAGCTTTCCGAACGAAAACCCGACCGCAAACACCCGTTTGGCTATGGTCGTATCGAATATCTTGTCACCTTTCTGGTGGCTGGTATCGTGCTTTATGCCGGTATTAATTCCATGCAGGAAGCTATCGCACGCATCATTACGCCAGAATCAACTACGTATGACTTTACGTCCCTCTTGATCGTTTCTGTTTCCATTGTTGCAAAGATGGTCTTAGGCACATTCACGATTAAGCGTGGCAAGCGTTTAGGCGCCGATGCCCTGGTTGGGTCCGGCATCGAATCACGCTATGACGCCGTCGTATCCGCTGCCACTCTCGCTTCAGCGGGTGTATACCTCGCGGGTGGAATTTCGCTTGATGGATGGGTAGGCGCGATTATTTCGCTGCTTATTATTAAAGCAGGGTTCGATATTCTTCGTGAAGCGGTCAGTAAAACGCTTGGTGAACGCGCTGAAGCACAGTTATCCCAAGCAGTACGGACAACCATCAACCAGATAGATGGTGTACATGGCGCCTACGACTTGGCTCTATATGACCATGGCCCAGGTGCTATTGATGGATGTGTTCATGTGGAAGTAGATGACACGATGACGGCCGCACACATGGATGCAATCAGCCGTCGCATTAGAAAAGAGGTCTACGAAAAACAGCATGTCCATTTGCTGGCGGTTGGTATTTATTCAACAAACACTCAAAGCAGTAAAGCAAGTGAAATACGCACGGGTATAGCAGACATCATTGCGCAGTTTCCCCACGTACACGACCTTCATGGATTCTATCTGAATGAGGAAACAGAAACGGTGAGCTTCGACGTGGTTATTGGGTTCGATGACAAAGATCGATATGCCACCTTTAATGAAATATGTCGCCAAGCAGCGCAAAAGTACCCTCATTATGAGTTCAATGCCACGCTTGATGTCGATGCGACCGATTAGCCGATCGTGCGTCCCTTGTCCCTTTACCTCTTTATCCTTTATGGCACCACCCTAACCACCCTAACCACAATTACACACGCCCGAAAAGGGCTTAAAGCGCCTTCGGAGGCGCTTGCAATAGGGGAAAACCATACACCACAGTCTCAAGTAGGCTTGAATTCTCTCAGTCGGACATAACAAAATGACACCCACAGACTGACTGTCAAAACGCCGATATGGATAGCTCTCAGTCAGGCATAACAAAAAACGGCTATCCCTGAGGGACAGCCGTATCAACCATGGTCTCGGTATTTCAGTCTTCCCTCGCATGTGCAGCCGACCAGTTGCGCACGTCAGCAAGAAAGAAAACACTTGCTTACATCTGTGATTGACCGATCATCCAGATATGCTTGGACAGCAGTGCAATGTGCTCGTCCATAGCTGCTGAAACCAGATAATTATCTTCAGCATCAGCATCTTTCTTGATGTCAGCAGCAAGACTCCGCAGCGATTCAAAGTCGCTCTTTACCGTTGCGAAGAGTGCATTCACTTCTTTGAAGCCATCTTCTGCTTCGTCAATTGTGGCAGCTTTAAGGAAGCCTGCCATCGAAGCGAGCGGCTGACCGCCATTTTGCAGCACCAGTTCGGCTACTTCGTCGATCTGATCAAACATCTGGTCATAGAACTCTTCGAGTTTGGCATGCGTGTTAAAGAAGGTGTGACCTTTGATGTACCAATGGAAGTTCTGGGTTTTGTGGGCTACTACTGCATAGTTTGCTAACAAAGTATTGAGCTTGTCGTTAATCATGAGATGCCCCTTTCATAGGATGTATCGATTAACTTGTACAAGCTATCTATAACCGTGTGCAACTTTATTTTCAAGAGTGCGAGAACAATTCTCATATCCCCGTTCTCCAACGGTCTAAATTGTGCGGCGAACCGCTTATGACAACAGATCACCATTCGTATCAATAACCGTCACATGCAGCGGGATGTCTTTTCCGCTTTGCTCTATCGCACGCCGCACCGCCATTTCAATACCGCCGCAACACGGCACTGACATACGCGCCACAACCACATCACGTACGTCATTAAGTGAAAGAATGGCAGAAAGTTTTTCGGTGTAGTCAACGGCGTCAAGCTTCGGACACCCAATAAGTGCCACACGACCCGTCAGGTAATCGCGATGAAAATCAGCGTAAGCAAATGCCGTGCAATCTGCGGCAATTAACAAATGGCATCCTTGGAAAAATGAACTCGATGGTGACACGAGTTTGATTTGAACCGGCCACTGAGAAAGTTCACTATCAAGTGCCCCATTGCGACGAACTCCAACGGTTGGCAGCGCATAGTTGCCACTAAAGGCAGCCGCTATATCAGCTGCATTGGAGGACTGCGACGGATTTTCGTCTGTTAACGATGACAGCACGCCGTTGAAGAAAGATACTGCCGATGAATTCACCGAAGATGGTTTCGGCACGGCAGTTGGTGAATTATATGGTGAGGACATTGATGCACGCTGGGGCGATCCAGCTAACGGGGTAGATACGCCCGATGACGGTACGTGTCGCTCGAACGTCATAGCGCGACTACCAGGACAGCCGCCAGCAGGCTCTGCAAACGCAACCGAAGTTGTCTTGACCGTCTGCGCCTGAGCGTTATCGACACGAGCACGTTCAAGCTTAGCCGCCAACACAGCTGCTTCGTTATACGGGGCGGCTTCACGTTCTTCCCAGGTGATAGCACCAGTGGGACATTCAGGCAAACAATCTCCCATGCCATCGCAATAGTCATCACGTAAAAGACGAGCTTTGCCGCCAACCAAGCCAATAGCGCCTTCATGACAAGCAGTTACACAAATGCCGCAGCCATCGCATTTCTCTTCATCAATCGTAATAATTTGTCGTTTCATCGATTACCTCTCTCGTATGCATGCCGTATCGTACTGAGCCCCTTTCAGGTGGTATGTTGCAAAAGCAACACTCCACGATCTCGTCGTAACAACGCGTTCAACCGATACAAAGCGAAGTGATCGTGTTAACTTCACACCCATAAGAAGAGCAACTCCCGAAAGAAATACGAGGTGCGCTACCATAGAGATAATGTCGCTATAGTGCTGCAGCGCAGCGGCGCTATAGCGAACAATGCCGCATTGATAAGGGGCAGCCTTGCTATGATCAATGCCGCTATACGTGCCATTACGATAGTGAATATCATTATTAATAGGTAAAACAGTATTGCTTTGTGTTTGTAAGGAGATTACTCGTCGTGCCCGTGATGCTTACCTGTAAAGATGCTAGCTTGGACTTCCCCACCAAAACTATTTTCAGCGAGGTAACACTGGGCATATCGTCAGGTGATCGTATTGGTATTGTCGGAGCTAATGGCGACGGCAAGTCAACACTGCTGAACCTGCTCGCACGACGCATCGAACCCGACACGGGTCAGGTTATACCTAGTGGCAATGCAACTATCGGATTGCTGGGCCAACGTGATACTCTCAACAACAACAACACCGTTGCAGACGTGCTAGCAGGTGCCCAAGTTGATGCTTTCACCTGGGAGGCAAGTCGCGAGGCACGAACTATTGTCGAAAAACTCTTGGGCGACGTTGACCATTCAAAACGCGTTGCCGACCTTTCGGGCGGACAACGCCGCCGTTGTGACCTTGCGCGTCTGCTGATTGGCGACTGGGATATTCTCATGCTCGATGAGCCAACAAACCACCTCGATATCGGTGCTATTCATTGGCTTGCCGAACACCTGCGTAGCCGCTGGCAAAGTGGAAGTGGAGCCCTTTTGGTTGTCACGCATGACCGCTGGTTTCTTGACGAAGTCTGCCGCACAATGTGGGAAGTACATGATGGACAGGTTGACCCCTTTGAAGGTGGTTATTCGGCCTATGTCATGCAGCGGGTTGAACGCGACCGACGTGCCGCCCTTGCGAAGCAAAAACGCGAAAACAAGCTGCGTAAAGAACTGGCGTGGCTGTCGCGCGGCGCGCAAGCACGACGAAGTAAACCACGTTTCCATCTTGAGGCTGCTCAGGCGCTGATTGCTGACGTGCCCGAAATGCGCAACTCCCTTGAATTAAAACAAATGGCCGTATCGCGTTTGGGCAAGCAGGTACTTGAACTTTCTGATGTCTGTCTTGACCGTGGTGGACAGAGAATTCTCACCGATATCACGTGGAATATCGGACCTGGTGACCGCATTGGTATTCTTGGTGAAAACGGCGCTGGCAAGTCGTCGTTACTGCATCTACTCAATGGCAGCTTGCGCCCAACCTTGGGGCACATTAAAACAGGACGCACTGTTCACTTTGCTACTTTGACACAAAACCTTGACGAGCTTACCCCGCTTGAAGAAGACACCATTCGGGTAGTGTTATCGCGCTATAAAACCTTCTATCAGGTAGAAGGCAAGAAACTTACCCCTGCTGCGCTACTTGAGCGCGCTGGCTTTACGCCGGCAGAAATGAATGCGCGTATCAAAGATCTCTCCGGTGGGCAACGACGGCGACTCCAGCTTCTGCTTATTCTGCTCGACGAACCCAACGTGCTCATCTTAGACGAGCCTGGTAACGATCTCGACACCGACATGCTCGCAGTCACTGAAGATCTGCTCGACAACTGGCCCGGTACTCTTATTGTGGTTAGTCACGACCGCTATTTCATAGAACGAGTAACCGATAGCCAATTCGCGCTCATAGATGGCCATATCCACCATGTACCAGGCGGTGTTGACGAATACCTTTCGCTGCTTGAGCAGAAGCACCAAAGCACGCAATCGAATACAGCAAAAGGCACCCAAACCGCCCCGCGCAATACGAATACAACGCGTGCTACATCGGCACATTCCTTTACAACAGCAAGTAACGAGTCAGCACGTTCCTCTGCAACACATAACGCGCGCAAAACATCCGACAGCACACGTGATGTAACAAGCGATGAACTCTCAAACGCCGAGAGGCATGCACTGCGCAAGCAACTGTATAGCCTTGAGAGGAAAATGAAAACCCAACAAAATCGTGTGACTAAGGCGCAAGAAATACTTGCAGAAACTGATCCTTTCGACTTTGTTGCACTGGGCGTGGCACAGGCAGAATTGCAGCATCATCAGGCAGCTTTGAGTGAGCTTGAGGACACCTGGTTAGAAATAAGTGACCGTATATAGAAAAACGGTTTATAGACCTTTTAATTGGTATGCAAAATGGTATATTTTCCGGGACCGATATCCACATGAGGGAATGAATTTATGGCACGACCACGTAATGAAAAACTGAAAGTCGTCATCCGCCGTAAGGCGTGGCAGCTGTTCGTTACTATTGGTTACGATGAAACAACCTATACCATTCTTGCTAAAGCCTGCAATATCAAACGCCCGCTTGTTCAATATCATTTTCCGAAAAAGGAAACGCTCGCTCAGCAATTTCTGCAAGCTGAACTCGAGCGTGCACAGCAAGCTTGGAACTTTTCTGATAACGACCTGTCACACAGTCTCGATGCCCTATATGCGGTTGGCACTACCTTGTATGAATCGTTTCTTTCCGATGAAGGTCGAGCGCTTTTCTTACGTGATATTCTTACAAGCCGTTCGTTAACCCGCACTGTGATGCCCTTCAATACCGCCTGGATTACCTCACATGCACAAAGTACTCAATCTGATCAGGTACGTAACGGCGAAGAATTCGAGCCAACTGACGAAACACTTACCCATTTTGGCGGCTTCTACGAGGCACTGTATAAGCATCTTGCCGAAGGAACCTCGTATGATGTTGCAAGTGGACTTGCGCCCGTCATGAAAACTATCGCCAAACAGCTCGGGTACCCAATGGCGCAAATCTATCACCTGAACCCCGAAGAGAGTTTCGGCACCTTTGCTCTTTCAGCTGCGCTCCATCGCATGCAGGAAGATCCACTTGCCTGCTGGCTCTACGAAGGTAATTTTTACAAACAGGATTCGGAACTACTCGCGCACGTCTAACACACATTCCGATACTATTTTCATCCGCTTACCACAGCCTGACTGGCAGGTAGAGTAACAACTCTTCGCACAGCGGGGTTATTTTGATGTTGTCAAAGCTGATAGTTTTAATGGTTTGGGAACTCATGCTTCGAGTACATACCCACGTTGCATGCTGACCTCAACTACACCCGTACATTAAGCGACTTTAACCTTGCAGTTTATTATCGCTGCTCGGGGCGTGCTGATAGCCCTAACTCTCATCGGCATACTCGGTAAGCACGGGAGCAATGGCACGCAGTACCTTATCGGCTGCATCAGATGAAGTAATCCGCGAACGCTTATAGTGCACCGTTATATCGCCAGCTAATCCACCCACTTCTTCCCCGCGCATAAGGACCGATACACCCTTATCGCCTATTGCATGACCGAGTGCATGACGCGCTGCTTCAACGGCTCGGTTACTAAACGCATCAAGATCACTTCCTATAGCTAAAAGAAAAGGAACGCTCACAACCCCTTCTTCACCGATACTGGCAATGGCGTTTTTGTTCATGAGTGAATTCGGTATGGAATGAAGGCTGCCGGATGAATCAATGATCGTCGTATGGCGCCAACCAATATCGACAACCCGCCCGCGTTGACCAAGTACCTCGATGTATTCCCCGAGTTCAACGATCTTACCAAGCGAGACCTGCAATCCGCCAATAAGGTTGAGCAAAGTATCTTGAAAACCAAGCGAGATCGCAATACCGCCAACACCTAACGCCGTAACAAATGCCGTGAGATCGTAGTTGAAACAAACCTTTGAAAGAATGGCTAAACCCAGCAACCAAATGATGATGCGAGCGATGTTTGCCAGAATGGATCCACCCGGTAGAGGGGTTTTATCGCTGTTTGATAACCGTTTGATCAGCGAAAACACCCATCGTTGGACGATATAAGTAACAACAATAATGACAATAGCAGCAAGCACCGAAACAGCCAGCGCATAATTCTGAATGAATCCACTGAGAGCATCGGACATGTGAAAACCTTTCACCTAAAGGAAACGTGCTTATTCTAACAGCAAGATGATACCGACACAGCATCGCTAATCGACACGCTCAAGCAAGACATCTAAAAAGTGCATAGCCGAAAAGCTTAAGCTTATGCATTAAGTTAAACACGTATCGAGCCAGACAAACGTTCAGCTATAAAACTATGCGATAACAACGTTCAAAGGAAACAAACCCGCTAAAAAATAATGGGGTGTGCTCATACACTTGTGAGATATCTAACTTGTTGAAATACGAATGAAGCAGTATGTCTATACACCTATTGGAGTATCCTTGCCGCCGAGCCATGACATTGTTGTTTACTTCCGCCAATATTCCCTCGGCATAAAGTAAGCCGCATCTATAATCCGCACTATCCTTGCGCATCGGATCGAAAGGAGCCGACCACGGAATCGGATACAGGTTATAGCACCGTCGGCGAAGTCGCAGAACGCGTCGGTATTACCGTACGAACGCTCCAATACTACGATCAAGCGGGCATCCTCAAGCCGTCGGCAAAGGGCAGCCGCAATCAGCGTCTCTATTCCGAAGAGGATATCGAGAATGTCTATCGCATTCTGGTCATGAAATTCCTTGGCATTCAGCTCGATGATATTAAGCGCGATCAGGATGATTACCGCACTATTGATAGTGTCAAACAGCTGTTCAGCGAGAAATCAAAGACCATGGAAGCGGAATTTAACGAGCTGTTACGGCACTTTACTGCTTTGAAAAACCTTGCCGCTACCACGCGCGATGACGACAGTATTGACTGGTCTCGCTATGCGCGCATCATTCAAGACTTTGAGGATGGCGGAAAGTATTTCTGGCAGCTGAGCTGTGTATACGAAGAAAATGCTTCACGGGAAGTTGAAGCCGCTGTTCAGCGCAATATTGAAGAAAAGCAGCGCCATCATGAAAAAATGCGTGCGATGCACGAACTGATTGCGCAGGCTATCGTACTCATGCATGATGGCGTTCCCGCTGATGATGAACGAGCACAAGAACTTGCTCGTAAATTCAATTCTATCCAGGACAAAACCGGTTGGGCGATGCCGGTTAACCACTTTATTCTTGGTGATGCGCACTCTTCGCATAGTGGCGATCATGCGCATACAAACCATCATGCTTCCGACAGTATGCCTCCTTCGCTGGCAGAGGCGAATACCTCGCCCTTTGGCGAGCTGCGCAACGATGTCGGCGCGTACTTCTTAAAGGCAAGTCAAGCGCTACAAAAACAGCAAAAACGAAAAGAATTGTAGAAAACGTTTCTTGTCAAACACACTTGCCGAAATGCGGAAGTGTGGCATAATAAACAGGCTTTTGCCAGTGTGGCGCAATGGTAGCGCATCTGATTTGTAATCAGGCGGTTGCAGGTTCGAGTCCTGTCACTGGCTCCAGTAAACCATTAGTCCAACCAGCAGATGCTGGTTGGACTTTTTGTTCTAGTGTGCTTCTGCCCAGTTTTTGGCGCTCTGCACATCAACAATAAGCGGCACATCCAATTCAACAACGTTTTCCATTACCTCTTTTAAGAGGGCAGATACCTCTCCTACCTGGTCAGCTGGCACTGACAGGTCAAGTTCGTCGTGAACCTGAATCATCATCTTCGCATTAGGGAATTCATGACGTAGGCGCGCATCGACTTCGACCATGGCCTTCTTGATGATATCGGCTGCTGTTCCCTGCATTGGATGATTCATCGCGATGCGTTCACCAAAAGCTCGCTGCTGCGCATTATGAGCACGCAATTCAGGGATATGGCGCTTACGACCAAACATCGTGAGTGCGTAGCCCTTCTCATGTGCCTGCGCAACAATGTTATCAAGATACGCCCGCACAACCGGATATGCCGTAAAGTAGCGGTCGATCATCGCTTGCGCTTCACCAAAGGGAATCCGCAAACTCTGCGACAACCCAAATGCTTGCTGCCCATAAACGATACCGAAGTTAACTGCTTTCGCACGGCTGCGCAGTTCAGGAGTCACCTCTTCAACAGGTACCCCAAAGACACGAGCAGCAGTGGCCGAATGGAAGTCGGCACCTGAACGGAAGGCGTCAATTAAATGAGCATCGCCGGATAGATGCGCGAGCAGGCGCAATTCAATCTGCGAATAATCGGCCGACACAAAAAGATGCTCAGGTGATAGCGGAATAAAACATTCCCGAATATGACGTCCAAATTCTGTCCGCACCGGAATATTTTGCAGGTTGGGATTACTTGAACTTAAACGCCCCGTCGTTGTTACGGTTTCATTAAACGAGGTATGAAGACGTCCATCAGCTCCACGCAGCTTTGGCAGCGCATCAATATAGGTGCCCATAATCTTTGCCAGCTCGCGATATTCCAAGATAAGGCCCGGTAGCTGATGTTCGCTTGAAAGATCTTCAAGCACTTTAGCATCCGTTGAATATCCCCGTGATGTTCGTTTACGCGGCGGCAAACCAATAACATCAAAGAGAATATGGCTCACCTGCTGAGGCGAATCGATATTGAACTTTTCACCCGCTAGCTCATAAATACGCTCTGATATATCAGCAATATTCTGAGCCGTACGAGAACCAAGTGCCTGCAAGGTATCAGTATCAAGCAGCGCTCCAATGCGCTCCATATGGGCAAGCACCGGGACAAGCGGCAGATCAATCGTATCGTAGACGCCTTTCGTGCCGTCGGCCACCAGCGCCTGTGACATTGGGTCGATAAGTGCCCGTAAGCATGCAGCCTGCATAACTAAGCGGTCATCATCATCCTCAACGGGCGCCAATGCACCTTCAAGATATGTTTCGGCAAGATACGAAAAGTCATAGCGCGACACAGACGAATCAAGCACATAGGCAGCCAAGGTGACATCAAAGAAGTTCATGGCGAACAAATCGGCTTCGGCAATATGTATCTCTTCAGCAGTATCCGGCGGATAAACACACTGAAGTGCTTCCTTAGCATCAAGCACTGCAATGCGCAGAGAAGATGACCGACCTACGGCAAACCCCAATAAAGCACGTGCGCGATCACCTTCGATAAGCGCACAACCGGTGTCGCAGGCGACTGCCAGCTTCAAACCTGATTCAAATAAGTTTTCCTGATCAGATATGGTAAATGCCATACCAATACGCTCAGCACCTGTGCATTCCACACTGTCGTCAAGCACCTGTGCAATCAGATTGTACGCTTCATCATTACGTGTATAGTCTTGCCACTTCAGAGCAACCACATGACCAACAGGAGCCTCTTCACCAATGAGCGATAACACACGACCCAAATGAGCCCGCATGCCAAGCTTCTCAAACGCAGCTGTCACGGCTTCTTCATTAAATGACGGAAAAGTGAGATTCTCGAGGTCGAGTTCAAAATCAAGATCGCACTTAATAATGGCAACATCACGCGAAAGAAATGCCGCATCGCGATTATCGCGGATACTCTCCTGCTGCTTGCCTTTCAGCTCGTCGAGATGCTCATAGATGCCTTCAATACTCCCAAAGCGCTGCAACAGCTTAGCAGCCGTCTTCGGGCCAATACCTGGCACCCCTGGAATATTGTCTGATGAGTCACCCATCAACCCTAAAAAGTCAGGAATCTGTTCAGGAGAAACACCATACTTTTCTTCTACACCCGCCGGATCGAATATGACCACATCGGAAATGCCGCGTTTGGTGTTGACAATCCGCGTGTGGTCGCTGGCCAATTGGCAGGCATCCTTATCGCCCGTTACCAGCAGCGTGTCATAGCCAGCTGCATCGCCACGCGCCGCAATGGTACCTAAGATATCGTCACCCTCCCAACCAGGAACTTTAACAGCAGGAATGCCCATTGCGGCAAGCACCTGCTCAACAACGGGAAACTGCACACGCAGATCGTCATCCATGGGTGGACGCTGAGCCTTGTACTGCTCAAGAGCAGCAATACGATGCTGTGGTTTACCCACGTCAAACGCACATACCACCGCATCGGGATGAGCGATATCAATAAATTTCAGAAACATTGAAAGAAAGCCAAACACCGCATTGGTCGGCGTGCCGTCGGGAGCATTCATAGTGGGAGGCACCGCATGATAGGCGCGATGCATCAGAGAGTTCCCGTCAATGACGGCAATTGTTTTTGGCATATTCATTCCCCTGCCCTGTTGTCGTGATTTCTCTTCGAATTATAACCGAGACTATGCTGGACTAGATTTGCCACAGATAGCCAACACCACGTACGGTTTCTAAGTGATGCGCTAAATCTGGTCCCAGTTTGCTCCGTACGCGACGGACATGTACGTCAACCGTGCGGCTTCCACCGTAGTAGTCAAAGCCCCACACACGCTGCAACAAGGCATCACGACTAAACGTACGACCAGGGTGTGCTGCAAGAAACGCGAGGAGCGCGTATTCAAGGTAGGTCAGATCAAGCGGAGTGCCCGCGATAGTAACCTGATAGGTTGCAAGGTTGATGCACAGTGAACCAACGGTAATGGTGTCGGTCTCAAGCGCATCATTACGAGGCCAGAGCAAGCGTCGAATACGAACGCTGCACTCCCCTTCGCTTGCCGATGAAACGACAAAATCGCTTTTTACCTGGCTTGGAAGACGTGTTTCTTCCAATATATCGGCAGGCGCAATAATAAGTGTTGGTATGCCACCGGCCTCAACCAAAGCTGTTTCTAGGGCAGCCATCGACATCGATACGTTTTGATTGAACTCAAAAATCACCAAATCGAAGTGCTGACCGTGGTCTAAGGCACGCTCAAACCGAGCTGTTGAATGGGCGACAAAATCGATAGGAAGTGCCGAGAGCACCTGCCGAAACTTATACGCACTCTTTAAGCTATCGGCAACAAACGCAACCTGCTTGCGGGCTTCGTCAGTTTCGTTATTTGTGACTGTACTCGGTATCATTGATTGCCTGTCTGTATCGGTTACAGGACTTCGAGATAGTGATCAAGCTCCCACGGGCTAACCGTTGCCTGATAGGCGCGATATTCCGCACGTTTTGCTTGCACAAGGTAGCTATGAATATGTTCACCAAGCACGCGCTGCATCAAGCGAGATTGAGCAAATGCATCGACCGCTTCGGCAAGCGTGCGGGGCATCTGGGCAATACCTGCTTGCTCAAGCTGGGCAGACGTATGCAACGCAAGATTATGCCCGTCGACCGGTGCGGGCGCTTCAAGCTCTTCATCAATGCCGGCGAGCCCCGCAGCAAGCACCGCCGCGATAGCAAGATACGGGTTGCAGGCAGGATCGGGATTGCGCAGTTCAATGCGACACGCATTTTCCTTATGTGGCTTATAGCCCGGTATGCGAATGAGCGTGCTGCGATTCGACCGCCCCCAGCTAATATATGACGGTGAGTCTGCCCCACCGGTTAGCCGCTTGTACGAGTTAACGTACTGGTTGGTAACAAGTGAATATTCAGGAGCGTAATGCAAAAGGCCAGCAATAAAACACTTTGCCAGATGAGACAGGTGATAGTCCGCTTCCGCCTGTTCATCCCAGAACGCATTATGGTCGTCGGGGGTGAAAAGACTAACGTGTAAATGCATGCCGCTTCCTGGCTGATCGGAAAGCGGTTTCGGCATGAAACTTGCGTATACGCCGTGCTTGGCAGCGACTTCTTTTACGACCATCTTGTACGTCATAACAGCATCAGCCATGCTGCATGCATCGGAATAGCGTAGGTCAACCTCGTGTTGGCTCTGACCGCTTTCGTGATGGCTATATTCCACGGGAATGCCCATGCGCTCGAGTGTTAGCACGGTATCACGGCGTAAGTCCGACCCTGAATCAAGCTGCGTTAAATCGAAGTATCCCCCACGATCAAGAACAACCGGCGCGGTACTATCGCAAAAATAAAAGTACTCAAGTTCTGGGCCAATATTCACTAAAAAGCCCCGCTGGCGCACCTGCTCAACCACCCGCGCAAGAATCGCGCGCGAATCCCCTTCAAACACGTCGCCTTCGGGAGTGCGAATACTGCAAAACATGCGTGCCACGGCATTTGAATCGGGGCGCCAAGGAAGAATTTGAAAGGTGCCCGCATCGGGAAACGCCAGCATGTCGCTTTCAGCGGCGCCCGTGAATCCAGCTATACAGCTTCCATCGAAACCCATACCGTAGCTAAAGGCATCAGCCAATTCACCAGGGCTCACCGCAAAGGACTTTAGGTTACCCATCACGTCGGTAAACCAGAAACGCACAAAGTGGACATCGCGCGACTCAATCGTGCGCATCACATATTCTTGATCGGGAGTCATGCCACACGGCCCCTTTCCCTTGGATTCAACGCGCATAGTGTAGCGCGGACATAATACGACACGACCATCGCGCACTAAAACACCGAGAAAGAAAGTTAAACCGGGTCCTACTTTATCCGCAAAGACCCGGTTTACTGCAATCTAGTTGAATCCTCAAAGATCTCGAAAGCTGCTATGTGCCAGCGTCATGGCTTTCGTGCGATCTCACCTGAACTCTCGAAATTGCGCAGATGAAACTGTGTTCCCACCGTTGAAGGATGTTATGTGGTCTCACCTGAACCCTCGAAGACGGTTAGATGAAGCTGTGTCCTGCAGTTAGAAACTTTACGACAATCTAATTGACTGTAACTGAACTCTAGAAGACCGGCACGACAGCACCGTTGTACGTTGATTCAATAAACTGCCGAGCCGTATCGCTGGTCAGAGCCTCGTACAGTGCCTTGCTCTTAGCGGAATCTTTGTCCGCTGCACGCACAGCAACAACATTGGCGTATGTTTTTGCTGCTTCAGACTGGGCAGATTCACTGACCAAGACCTTGGAAGAATCAAGACCGGCTGCTTGAGCAAAATTACCATTCACGATGGCAAAGTCGGCGTCCTGTAGCTGGCGAGCTACTGAGGCAGCTTCAACCTCAATAAACTGAACATGGTAGGGATTCTCGACGATGTCGTTTGTCGTAGCTTCAAGCCCTGCGCCATCCTTAAGCTTCAAGATACCTTGATCCTGCAAAAGCAGCAGAGCACGCGCTTCGTTGGTAGCATCGCTGGGAACGGCGATTTTTGCACCATCAGCAATAGCAGAAAGATCGGAGCTCTTGCCTGCATAGAGGCTCATCGGCTCAAAGTGAATAGCACCGATGCTCACAAGATCGGTTTTATTCTGCTCGTTGTAGTTGTCCAAATAGGGTGCATGCTGGAAATAGTTTGCGTCCAAGTCGCCATCATTGAGCGCGACATTCGGCTGAATATAGTCCTGATATTCGACAACCTCTAAGGTATAGCCTTTGGCTGCCAGTTCATCTTTAACAGCTTTGAGTATTTCAGCATGCGGTGTCGGACTTGCGCCCACTTTAATGACTGTGTCATTCGTCGACGAGGTACCTGCGGTCCCGCAGCCGGCCAAGGCAAAAGCCACAACAGCCACAGCGGCAACAAGTGCTGCCTTCAGTGCAAGGGTGTTTCGGTGTGTCTTTTTGAATGTCATGTTCGTTTCCTTTCTTTCTCTCCTGCGTTCTCACGCAGCAGTTAATGATGTTTTCTGTACGATTGATTGCTCGTAATAATGTTTTCGCGCGATCGGTTGCGTCTATTGATATTTGTTGCGTTACCGATTGCGCTTATCCATTCGCCGCGCAGTCATATCACCGGCACTCTGCACGATCTGAACAAGCACGATAAGAATAATAATCGTGGCTATCATCACGTCGTTTTGGTAGCGCTGGTACCCATAGCGAATAGCAATATCACCTAAACCACCGGCCCCTACTGTGCCGGCCATCGCTGAATAACCAAGCAGCGTAATAAGCGTGATTGAAGCCCCACGTATGAGCGACGGCACAGCTTCATGCAGATATACCTTCCAGACAATCTGCCACGTCGAAGCACCAAAACTTTGTGCTGCCTCCACCAAACCGCTATCAACTTCACGCAAGCTTTGTTCAACCATACGCGCAACAAAGGGTGCGGCAGAAATAACCAGCGGCACAATGGCACCAGGAACTCCAAGACTCGTGCCCACAATAAAGCGCGTAAAGGGAATAAGGGCAACAAGCAAGATAATGAACGGTACCGAGCGACCGATATTGACTAGCCAACCCAACACGCGCGAAAGAGCGGGATGGGGTCGCAACCCATCTGGCGCCGTCAGTGTTACCAGTACGCCAAGCGGAATACCTAACAGATAAGCAAACAGCGTTGAGACGAGTGTCATAACAACGGTGTCACGCGTTCCAACCAGCAATAGTTGCCCATACTGACCGAAAAACGAAGTGAGTACTTCCATTATGCGCTCACCTCCGTACTCTGAGGCGAAGAAGTTGCTGTGTTAGCTGAT
The DNA here is from genome assembly GCF_000023845.1 of Cryptobacterium curtum DSM 15641. Taxonomy (NCBI): domain Bacteria; kingdom Bacillati; phylum Actinomycetota; class Coriobacteriia; order Eggerthellales; family Eggerthellaceae; genus Cryptobacterium; species Cryptobacterium curtum. The sequence continues at coordinate 944,206 of NC_013170.1, forward strand.
TCATTTTTCGCAGGCGCTGTTTCACCCACATCGTCTAATCCCAACAGAGCGCGCGCCATGGAACTTTGTGGATGAGCAAATACCTCCGCCGTTACACCCTCTTCGACAATTTGTCCCCCATCGATAACCGCTACGCGATGACAAATAGCTTGCGCCACATTCATCGAATGGGTAATCAGCACCAGTGTCACCCCAAGTTCGCGGTTAATATCGGCAAGTAAACCCAGGATGGACTTTGTTGTCATCGTATCAAGTGCGCTGGTTGCTTCATCACAGAGGATAATACTTGGCTTACAGGCAAGCGCACGGGCAATCGCAACGCGCTGCTGCTGCCCACCTGATAGCTGAGAGGGATAATCATTCGCCTTGCCTTCAAGCCCTACTAAACGCAGCAGTTCGTAGGCCCTCTCACGCGCCTGGGGTTGTTCAACATGCTGTAATTCCAAGGGGAAGGTCACGTTGCGTAATACCGACCGCTGTGCAAACAGGCTAAAGTTCTGAAAAATCATGCCAATTCCCTGACGCAGGTGCGCAAGTTCACGGCCGGTGCAATCAGTCACATCACGCCCATCGATGAAAATTCGACCCTTACTCGGGCGCTCAAGCAAGTTAATACAGCGCACGAGTGTGCTCTTTCCCGCACCTGATTCACCAATGATGCCAAATATTTCACCGTCATCAATAGAAAGATTGATGTCGGTAAGGGCAACATGCTCCCGATCGGTCTCGCCGGCATGGTATGTCTTAAACAGATGCTCGATCCGTATCATGATCGATCAATTCCTCCAGTCTCTCGCACCGAGGTCATCTCGGCGACAGTGTAAAACAGCGAACATGATGCTTTGTCAGTTGCTCTCTTTGCCTACGATAGAACTCATCAAGACCGAGTTAAGTATTCTTGCCTCAATGCGCCTTATCCGTTTTGCAGACACTGCCCGCCAAGCGTTTTGCAGTTCCTGCTTGTGGCCATCTCGCCATTCTGCAGTTACTGCCTTTTGAGCCATCTGCTATTTTGCATGCGTTGCATACTAGCGTTCTCAGATGTTCCTTGAAAGGCTGAATGGTATACGTTATATAGCCAGTTTGTTATCTATATTAACGATATATTGTTTTATCTGCATATATAATGAAATATAGTACTTTAATCCCAGAAAATAACCCGATAATTTTGCTATTAGATATCTCTTTAGCGCTCAATGCGATAACAAACTATCCATAAAAATACGCCTGAGAATAAGATTGGTACACTAGCGGTTTAAGCACCTTTTCGATCTAACTGTCGATTGAATCAATACCGCAGAGAAGTGCACTTGAGAATTACTTATGTACTTGCTTGAAGACTACTATAACGAAAGCAAGTTCCTCAAACTATCGGTTTGAAGAGTGCCGCGTAGAAGATGTGTTGCCAGAAGACGTAGAGCTCGATGATGGAGATGAAGAACTCAACGTGTTACCAGAAGAACTTGACGAGTCCACCACCGTTGATCCACCCGAGTCAACCTCAGTTGAAGGGGCATCATCACCGGCTGAAGACATTGCAATACCGGTTGCTTCATCAATAACCGTTTCTTCTGTCGGAGATAAGCCCGCATTTACGCGATCCATCATGGCCTTCCAAGGCTTTTCAAGAATGATGTTGTACCAGACTTTATCCTCGTACACCGCTTCTGTTGGCAACGTTGCACTCCAAAGTGACGTGCTGGGATCCATGCCACGCATTGCCTGTGCCAGGCCAATAATGTCATTGACCGACAAATCAGTATGAACATATTCTGAAAGCAGCGTAATGGTATTTGTGAGTGTGATAGGGTCACTCGCCAGCATTTTCTTCGCAATTGCCTGCAAAACCAAACGCTGGTCAGCAGCGCGATAGCCATCACCGTCACCATAGCTGTCATACGCATGACGAGCACGACAGAGAATCAATGCTTGATCACCATCGAGCGTCTGCAAACCTGCATCAAGATGTCCACCTGCATCTGGATCGTTAATCTCAATAGGCACATCAACTTCCACACCACCAAGTGCATCAACCGTCGCCTTGAGGCCATCCATATCCACTAGCGCAAAATGCGAAATACCAACCCCTGCAACACTGGAAATGGTGTCAACAGCTAACGACGAACCACCAAATGCATAGGCCGCATTAATTTTCTGAACACCATGACCGTCAAGCTCTATCTTGGTATCACGAGGAACAGAAACCATGGTTACCTGCTTAGCTTTCGCATCGATGCGGGCCAGAATAATGGAATCAGTTCGATATGTTCCACCCGTCTCAAGGTTTTCCTGACGCTGTAGTGATTCATCGGTACCCAGCAATAACATGTAGAAAGGTTCGTTAGTTAAATCGGTTTTGACAAGAGAATCCTGCAGATTTTCGTCCAGGCCCTCTTTGAGGTTTGCATCCACCACTTCAACGGTATGATGCAAATAAGCCCAGACAACGCCACCGCCAACTAACAGAACAGCAAAGATACAGCCAAGCACAGTCAGAACAATACGGCGCCGACGACGCTTCGGACGCTGGTACTTTCCATTGGCATGCCGCGAATAAGCCTTTGTACCCGCTTGCTGCACCGAGGCCGTTTGAGACAGTGAATCAATATCAACTGCCGGCTTAAAGCCGCCAGATCGGTCAGTATCCTGAGAAGTAGCTGCATGTTTTGGAGCAGCATGATTTCCTTTTTTAAATGCCATTGGCAGCATTCTCCCGCAACGATCGACAGAACGTCGAAATAAATCGGCTTATTATCCCAAACTCACGCCACCAAGCGCAAATGTACACACAGGGCGTCCACGATTGCCACAGCATCGACAAATGTACACGACTATTCGTGGAACTTATCCATGCCTACCCGCACATCCTATAAACAACGAATACCGGCAGGTACAATGATGCCACGAACCAGCTTCGTCATGCCTTCTGAGAGGATCCGATATAGTATGAATAGAAGTTACACTAGTTCTTCGTATGCCACACGGCATACGAATGCACCCATCCGTATAGCAGGTGCTTTTCTTCTTGCTGGCATGCTTGCTCTGTCAACTATGCCGGATCTCGCATGGGCTACTGCCACAAATTCGTCTAGTAGGGATACTTCTACTTCCACCCAGGTAACCAGCACCACCTCCTCATCTCCCACACAAGCACAGCGCAGCGATTCATTTACACAAACAACAAGTGCTCAACAGACAGATGAGATCGATGCAGCCCTGAGCGATTCCTCTACCGCCGCTGATGCAACACAGACATCATCTGCACAAGCAGCTGACACAGCAAAAGCAGCAGAAAACAGCTGGCGGTATCGCGATGGGGTACGGCTGTACACAGACGGTACTACCGAAAAATCACTGGACACCACCGAAACGCAAAGTAAATCCGCCAGTAGCCAATCACGTCCATCGAATCGACCAGCTGGCACCCAACTTTCAAAATGGAGCCTCACGAGTGAAGGGGCTGTCTCCCCCACGGGCGAAGTGATTGAAGGAGCAACAGCTATTGGCATTGACGTCAGTCACCATCAAGGCACGATTAACTGGGAAAAGGTAAAGGCTGCCGGTATCGATTTTGTTATCTTACGCTGCGGTCAAAGCACCAATATCAACGACCGCCAATGGAAACGCAACGTCGGTGAATGTGAACGCCTTGGCATTCCCTACGGTGTCTATTTATACTCCACGGCCACTACCGTTGATGAAGCGCGCGACGAGGCACAGCGAACCCTGCGCGACCTTGCTGGCCACAGCCCTTCGTACCCTGTGTACTTCGACCTTGAAGAATCGGACCTCGCATCAACCGATAATCGCCAGTTACTTGCCGACATGGCTCAGGCATACTGCGACATCATCGAAGATGCAGGCTATACACCTGGTGTATATGCGAACGTCAACTGGTGGAATAACTATCTGACCGATTCGGTATTTGATCAGTGGGATCGCTGGATTGCACACTACCGCAACTATCAGTCTTCCTACAAAAAGGCATATCACCTATGGCAATGCTCTGATGTCGAGCGTGTCGACGGCATTATCGGCAACGTTGATCTCGACTTTGAATTTGGCGGCACGCCCTATCCCTCAAAATATACGTGGATTGAAGATAGTCACGGTTGGTGGCTGAAACGAGCCGACGGAAGCTATCCTGCCTCTGCCTGGGAAAAAGTAAATGGCACGTGGTACTATTTCGATTCAGAGGGCTATCTTGCTTCCGGTTGGCAAAAGCTGAATGGCTCGTGGTACTACTTGAACCCTGATCATGACGGTACGTTTGGCGCCATGCAGACCGGCTGGCAAAAGATAGACGGTATCTGGTATCACTTTGCAAGCTGGGGTGGCGCGAATGTCGGGTGGCAGCAGGTAGATGGCACGTGGTATCACTTCGATTTATCTGGTGGCATGGAAACGGGCTGGTTGCAATTAGATGGCTCATGGCATTACTTTGCCTGGTGGGGTGGCATGCGCACCGACTGGCAAGAAATCGATAATACCTGGTACTACTTCGATTCAGAAGGTATTCTTCTGTCGGGTTGGCAGAAAATAGATGGTTCGTGGTACTACTTAAACCCCAACCATGATGGCACATTCGGCGCCATGCAGACCGGCTGGCAAAAGATAGACGGTATCTGGTATTACTTTGTGAACTGGGGTGGCATGGTCACTGGATCATATACGATCGACGCCATCGAATATCTCTTTGATTCATCAGGAGCTTGGCAAAGCTAATTCGAAATTATGCTTCTGCATGATAGACCGTACTCTTACAAAATCTGACAATATGAGATGTGTTTAAAGATGCCCCCAACCGACTAATTTGTGCGGTTGGGGGCAATCTACTTGCTTGGACATCTACTTGCCTAGCATCTATTTTGCGAGCATGTCTTTGCCTGAAGTGGAATCCATCGCAGCTGATGTATTTTTTTCTGAAGCAGTGTCTCTTGGTGCTGACGCGCTCTTGCCCGAAACACCTTCAGTTATCGACGCGCTCTTGCCCGAAGCAGGGTCTACAGCTGGATCTTCACGCTTAAACATATTCAAATCGACCCATTCTGCGGTTGCCGAAAGCACCGTACCGCCCAGAATTAGCACACAGCACACAATGTCGAGCAGCTGAGGAATGTTTCCCAAGATGATTACCCCAAAAATGACGGCCCAGGCTGAATAAGAAATATTAAGTGCCATGCCGCGCGCGGCGCCAATACGATTGATTGCCTGATAGTAGAACAGATACGATACCGTACCAGCAAGGGCAGCAAGTGCAATAACACCCATGGCCGGCGTTGTCACAACGTCCCCTGCCAAATTAAGCGCACCGGCTACGGGTGCAACCACCAGTCCATACACCAGCGCCGATGTGGTTTCACGGATCTGGAGGGCTGTTTCGTTATCGACGGCATCGTCACGCATACCCCACGCTAAAATAACCGCTTCAGACCCCCAGCCAAACACACAAACGAGCGCGCCGGTAACACCAAGAAGAGGATCTCCCGCCGTAGCTTCTGCACCAGCGCTCATCCAACCCATCGTCATCACACCACCAAGGGCAGCCATCAGCGCAATTACCTGACGCACCCGCATACGTTCGTGCAAAGCAAGCACTGCCAATACTGTACCAACAGCAGGGTAAAATGCCGATATGATAGCCGTATAACCCGAACCAATATTGGCAATGGCGATCAGATAACCCGTCATACCTAAGGGTCCACCAAGCAGCGCGGCAACCATAACAACACGTCCGCTGCGCGTCTTCAACGCCGCAACGGTATCGCCCAGGCGTCCCCGCAAACCCATATACAGCAGCAACATAATGGCACAGCACGCATCATGCAAAAACGCGCTGGCAATCGGCGCTTCTGAAAGTTCCGCAAGTGGCGCCATTGAAACCGCTATTCCCAAAATAAGCGTATCAAGACCCCACAGAATGCCGCTTCCGAGTCCGTATTTCATGATGGTTCCCTTCGGTTTCCTCTTACCGCAGCGTGTACATACCACGCAATGGTTTCTTTTGAGTTCTTCGCATTACGCTGCGTAAATAACACGCAAGTGAATGGCCTACTACCTCTATTGCTTAGATTAGTTTTGGGCGTCTTCATACCAACCGAGCACGCGATTCATGTAGCTATCCGCATAGCGCCAGTACACGAATAGCCATTCATCGACATGATCGCCTTCGGCCTGGCGCGCAAGCGCCCAGACATACCAGCACCAGCCCGCCAGAACCACATACGCCCAAAAATGGCGACGTTCCTCAAAGGTCGGTGGGCGGTCAAAATAGTATTCAAGCGCACGTTCTGCCTGGTCATCAGACAGTTCACTACAAACAACAAAGGTGCCAAAATCGTTTGCGCAGTCCGCCATACCGGCATATTCCCAGTCGATAAGAAATAGGCGGTCGTCGTCATCGAGAATAAAATTCAAGTGGAAGAAATCGTTGTGATTCACGCAATGAGGAAACCCATCGGCATCGGCATATTGCTTGAGGCGTGATGCCTTTTGGGCAAGGTCGTGGTAGCCCGGCACATCAATAGGACCGTGTGAAGCAAGCAGCTGTTCGTACTTCTTGCCTTCCTCGTAAAAGTCAAATGAACGCGCCAGCGTACCAGCAGAATCATGCAGCCGACGGCACATATGCATTGCACGAGCCAGCTGACTTTCGTCATGCACATCCAGGTTGCGTGCATGGGGAACAAATCGCGATATCTTCCAACCGGCCTGCGCATCTTCATAGAGAAACGTTTCATCAAGACCAAGATCACGCGCCATTTGAAGCGCTGCGAGTTCAGCTTGACGATCGAGCATCTTATCCGTTCCCACGCCTGGATGACGGTACACGTATTCGGCATTGCCGACCGAAAAATGGCACGATAAGTTAGTAATTCCCTGCTTCAGTGGATAAAAATCGCGAATGTCTGATTTCTTGCATCCCAAAACTGAAGTGATGTTATCAAGAACCGCCGAGTCGACATTTTCAATAAACTGCGGGTCAAACATGCGCAGCTGATCGAGCGAATCAAATTCGTAAATACAGCCCGCGTCATAGCGTCGCACGCGCATATCGAATTCTTTGAGATGGTCAAAATAGATGCTCTCCCACAGCTTGCCCGCTGTTTCAGGCAACTGATATTCCCGCTCAAGAATTTCAACAAAGTGTTTGGAAAACGCCTGATCGAAGTAAGCATGACCAAGCATGATATCGGCATCACTGCCGCCGATAGTAATTTTGGCAATGCGATTGCCAGAAGTGGTTTCCATACACCATTCATCAGTTTGACCATCAACGTGCTGGGACGCATAGTACGCACACCAAGCGTATTTGCTAAAGGGGTTTTCGGTATAGTAGATATCCGATGAGCAAATATACGTGTTCCGCAGCTGATTGCGCACGACCCAGAGCGTCGAGTTGTTGTTGCGCGTCGCGTAGTCGGGGTTGGCTACACACTTCACACCGTATTTGTCGGCAAGATAAAAAAAGTACTCCATCTTATAGCCCACCACAACAGTGATGTCCTTGATACCAGCCTCATGCAGCTGTTTAATCTGCCGTTCGATGAGCACGTCGCCTTTTACCTTCAAGAGGCCTTTGGGCTTTTCATACGAAATAGGAGCAAAGCGCGATGAAAGACCCGCAGCCATAATGATGGCATTATCTACCTGATACGGCTTAAGAGCTGCTCTTCCCTTTTCCGTAAGACAATTCGCGTCGACGTACTCCTTTTTGCGGCAACGCGCCAGAGTAGCATTAACGGTACCAAGTGACAGCGCTGTGTGTTGGGCGATTACCCGCTGCGATACCGATGGATTATTAAGCTCGTCAAGAGCACACAGGATCTTGAAATCGTTCAAGTTCACCATGGAGCTATTCCTTATCGATCGTTTCGTTTCTTAAAACTACTATCGGAAATCAATACCGATACGTTCGATTTGAAATAATACAACCTAATATCTGAACGTTCAAGATATAATATTTAATTTTGTATTTGAACGACTGCACAAGGCGGGGGTAGAAAACCACGAGACAGCAAGGCACTATCTACCGAGATAGATAATAGATGTACGCCGTTTAGATGTACGCCGTTGAGGGGTTCAGCGCCATTTTTACACCATGCATGATTATGTGTAAGCAAACCGAGAAGCGTTACACGCCCAGTTCAGCATCGACTAAATCAAGTGCCGCATTGATTGCTTTGTCCATGTCGTAGTACTTGTAACCACCCAAGCGACCAGCAAAAACAATATCGCCTTCCGTGCGCGCCTTGTCGGCATACTGCTCGTAGAGCTGTGTGTTACGATCGTCGTTAATGGGATAATATGCCTCGTCACCTGGCTGCCATGCAGCCGGATACTCACGTGTCACCACCGTTTTTGGCTGCGTGCCATACTCAAAATGCTTGTGCTCAATAATGCGGGTATACGGCACTGCACGATCAGTGTAGTTCACCACCGCATTACCCTGATGATTTACTTCATCAATCACCTCAGAGGAAAAACGCAGGCTTCGATATTCCAAGTAACCAAAGCAATAGTCATAGAACTCGTCGATCGGCCCGCAATAAATAGTACGCGCCGCGCACTGCGGATGTTCAGCTATAAAGTCGCGATATGAGCATTCAAGTAGAACATCGGTACCAGCAAGCATGCGTTCAACCAGTGCGGTGTAACCGCCAATGGGAATGCCCTGCCACCGATCGTTAAAGTAATTATTATCAAATCGCATGCGACACGGGATGCGTTTAATAATGCTCGCGGGCAATTTACAACAAGGACGCCCCCATTGCTTTTCGGTATACCCTTTGATGAGCTTTTCATACACATCGCGTCCAACCAGCGAAAGCGCCTGTTCTTCAAGATTGCGCGGTTCTTCAATACCTTCAGCTGCCACTGCTTCAGCGATTTTAGCCTGCGCTTCGGCAGGTGTTTTTACGCCCCAAAGCTGATTGAACGTATTCATATTGAATGGCAGGTTATACAGTTCATCGTGCCAGATGGCCACCGGACTATTGACGTAGTTATTAAATTCTGCGAACTGATTCACATAGTCCCACACACGCCTGATAGACGTGTGAAAGATATGTGCGCCGTAGACGTGCACATTGATATCTTCAACACTTCGCGTGAAAGCATTGCCGGCAATGTGATTGCGCCGGTCGATGACCAGGCAGCTCTTCCCCCGTTGTATTGCTTCGTGAGCAAATACTGCACCCGTCAGGCCAGCACCTACAATCAGATAGTCGTATGAATCCTTCACTGCCATCCTTCCGCCGTCCTGCTGGGAAAACATGTCTGTAAGGATAACGCAATGACTCAGCAGCGGGAAGCAATGGAAGTGTGGCGGGATTCATTGACCCTGCAAAGACCCCCTCTATAATGAATTGCTCGGATACGGAATACGTTGGATGGTTCAACACAAGACCGTACAGGAAACTGCTGCCGCATGATGCTACGGCACAAGACTGTACCGGGAAGGGTGATGAACCACGACACAAGACCGTACAAGAAATGATGTCGAACACCCCAGCGCAAGACCGGGAAGGACTGTGTCGGGCGCTTCGACACGAAACCGGGAAGGATATCATGGAAAAACGCGAAATTCTGTTTTCCCCGCCTGATATTAGCCAGGCAGAGATTGATGAAGTAACTGCTGCCCTAAAAAGCGGTTGGATTACCACGGGTCCGCGCACAAAACAGTTGGAGCAGGAGTTAAAAGTTTTCACGGGTGCCGACGGATTCGCCTGCCTTAATTCTGCCACGGCTGCCCTGGAATGTGGCTTGCGTGCACTCGGTATTGGACCAGGCGACGAAGTAATCGTTTGTGCCTACACCTACACGGCAAGCATTTCCCCCATTATCCACCTGGGTGCTACCCCGATTCTCTGCGATACGCAAGCAGATTCTTTTGAAATGGACTACGACGCCCTCGGTGCTCTCATCAATGAACACACCAAAGCGATTATTCCCGTTGACTTAGGCGGACACCTCGTAAATTACGATCGGTTATTTGAAATCGTTCGCGCACATGCTGCCTGTTGGACTCCGAATACTGATATTCAACGTTGTTTCGATCGTGTCATTATCTTTGCGGATTCCGCTCATGCACTCGGATCAACACAGCACGGCAAACCAGCTGGTAGCATCGCCGACTTTACGAGTTTTTCGTTCCATGCGGTCAAGAATTTCACGACAGCCGAAGGGGGCGGCTTGGCGTGGCGCTCACATGGCTTTGACAATGACGCGTTTTATCACGACATTATGCTCCAATCGCTCCATGGACAATCAAAAGATGCGCTTTCGAAAAATAAAATTGGTGCGTGGGAATACGACATTGAATTCCCTGGCTGGAAATGCAATATGACCGATGTTTTGGCTGCTCTGGGGCTCGCACAGTTCAAGCGGTATCCGTCACTATTGGCGCGCCGCCGTGAATTAATCGAACATTACGAACGCAACCTTGCTGATCTCGACGTGATAACTATTCCTCATTACCACGGCGACAATTGCTCGTCAGGACACCTGATAATGGTGCACATAAAGGGAATTGACGAACAAACGCGTAACGAGATTATTGTGCAGATGGCCACCGACGGGGTTGCTACCAACGTGCACTATAAGCCCGTTCCCCTGTTTACGGGCTACCAGAAGCTCGGCTTTTCTATCGACAACTACCCCCAGGCATACAAAATGTACGCAAGCGAAATCACCCTCCCCTTGCATACGTTACTGACCGACGACGACGTTGACTATGTCACTGACTCGCTCAAGCGTGCTCTCGCTGCCGCAGGTAGCAGGTAGGAACTAGCCGCATGTACCGTCACTTCTTTAAACGGGTTCTCGATATTCTTATCGGCATTATCGCGCTGCCGTTCTTGTTCCTGATTTTTATCGTGGTAGGACCGCTTATCTATCGCGAAGATAAGGGACCCCTCTTCTATAACGCAGAGCGGATCGGCAAGAATGGGCGCCCATTCATCATGTATAAATTTCGCTCAATGAAAGTGAACGCGCCCGATTTAAAGATGGCAGACGGATCAACGTATAACGGCGCCGATGACCCGCGTATGACACGCATCGGCGCCTTTATGCGGCGCACCAGTCTCGACGAGTTTCCGCAGTTTCTCAATGTTCTTAAAGGCGATATGTCCTTTATCGGACCGCGTCCCGATCTGAAGCGCGAAACAGAACTCTATGAAGGCAACGAAGGCGAAAAGTTGCTTGTTAAACCGGGCATCACCGGATACGCTGCCGCCTATGGACGTAACGCATTGGCGTGGCATGAACGATTGAAGCTCGATGTCTACTATGTGCATCACCTCAGTTTTGCGTTTGACGTGCGGATATTTTTCAAAACAATCGCGACGGTCTTTACGCAAGAAGGCGTCTATGTCGAAGACGATGCCAATAACAAGTAAATAACTGACTTGTGAATATGAAGTAGCTGGCTTGTTAGTATACGCGTGTTGTTACACTCGGTAATCGGTTAGAGCAACACTACAACGCACCTGTTAAACAGTGCGCCTCTCGCAATAGGAGGTATCTGCGTAGGGCCGTTACTGTGGTGCATAACTTGATAGCGAGCACCTTATGAAAGGACGCCTTACGAAAAGGCAGTCGTCAGCCGTTCAAGCCGCTCCCACATTTCGTCGCGCCCCGCTTCGATACGGGCGATATCTTCACCATCAAGCGCTGCAAAACGAGCTTGTCGGCGAAGATAATGCTCAACTGATCCCCATTCATCGGCACCTGACGCAAACTGAGCGGGTCGACGGTTTAGTTTCAAACGACCGGCTGGTGTCTGGGAAGTCTGCGGTCCTTCATATTCAGCGAGATACCACAGCCCCGCGTCAACCACCTCACGGGCAATATCGACCATGTCACGATCGGGACAGCCCCATCCCGTGGGACACGGCGCAATCACATGAAGATACCGAGTACCTTTCATATCGCGTGCCTTAGCCACCTTGCGTAAGAAATCGGGAGCATATCCAATGCTCGCCGTCGCCGCATAAGGAATCCCATGAGCGACAACAATTTCAAACATGTTCTTCTTATCCGTTGTGCAGCCATGCAGATTGGCGCCAACTGGCGTTGTCGTTGTACGTGCGCCAAACGGCGTCAGAGAACTCTTCTGTATACCGGTATTCATGTAAGCTTCATTGTCATAGCAGATATAGAGAATATCTTCGTTGCGATCAATAGCGCCAGATAGTGCCTGTATACCAATATCAGCGGTACCACCATCGCCAGCAAAACCGACGACAGTACAATCGTCAGGCTTACATCCTTGAGCGCGCAGCCCCGCATCAATACCTGACAGCACTGCAGCGGTTGCCGCGAAGGGTGTGATCATAGCGTTGTTCGCAAAGCACAGTTGAGGGAAGTTGAACCCCACAGCACTCATACAACCAGCTGGCAGGGCGGCTATGGCATGAGGACCTAATACCTTGAGTGCCTGTCGCAGCACAAGTGACCCGCCACAGCCAGCACACGCCTTATGACCGAAAAAGGGTTCTTCGGTTGGAAGGGTCCGAGCATTTAATGACATGACGGCACCCCCTTCAACGCTTCATTTACTTCAGACCTCGATGGCGTTTCGATGTTAAAAAACTCTACTGAATCGTGCTTATTTCCCTGTGCGCAGGAAAACAGCTGATCGAAAACATGTCGCATCTGATCTTCGGTAATATCATCACCGCCAAGACCGCCAATAAAGTTAACAGCTGGCAGACACAGGCCAGCGTTAAACAATGCGCTCGATACATTGGTGAATACCGTTCCCTCAGCGCCAAAGGAAATGTCTTTTTCAAGCACGCCGATTGCTTGTGCCCCCGAAAGCGCTGCGACAATCTCGGCAGCGGGCATCGGACGGAGATAGCGAATGCGAACAACCCCAACTGCTCTCCCCTGTTGGCGTAAATGTTCAGCTACTTCGCATGCAAGCCCAGCGACCGAACCAAGCACCACAAGAATAACTTCGGCATCGTCGCAGCCCCAAGTCTCTATCATCCCTGGCCACTGACGACCAACAATGTCAGCAAAGCGCTTTTCAACATCGGCTAAAACTTCACTGGTACGCAGCATGTCGATATGTTCGCTCTGTTTAAAGTAACGGTTATACGCCGGACCTGCACTAAACGCCATATTGGTCGGGTTCTCAAAATCAAATCGATTGCTCGTCTGATAGGGCGGCAAAAATGCATCAGCCTCTTCTGATGTGGGAATATCCACTGTTTCGTAGGTGTGTGTGAGGGCAAATCCATCGAGGTTAACCATAACCGGCGTCATAATGCGCGCATCCTCCGCAACGGCATAGGCGATAAGTGCCATGTCAAGCGCCTCTTGGGCATCTTTGGCATATGCTTGTATCCAACCGTGATCAAGCAGGGAAAGCGAATCGCGCTGGTCGCCATAGATGTTCCACGGCAGACATGTCGCGCGATTGGCATTCATCATTACAATGGGAAACCGTCCACCCGATGCGTACGTGAGGCACTCAGCCATATAGAGCAGTCCCTGGCTCGACGTTGCAGTAAACGTACGAGCGCCCGTTGCCGCAGCGCCAATAGCCGCCGCAAGTGCTGAATGCTCGCTTTCAACATGAATGTATTCGGCGGTCAAGCTTCCGCTTTCCACCATTTCGCTTAAACGTTCGACAACAACAGTCTGTGGGGTAATGGGATACGCCGATATAACCTGCGGCCTGGCAAGGCGCACTCCTTCGGCAAATGCCTCATCACCTGAGAGAAATCGTCTCTCGCCCATTACTTCTCCTTGTTCATTGCGCCTGTTGCGGTACGTCTGTTATCTAATGTACCAGCTGTATCCGCCCCTGATTTGGCTGAGGAATACTGGATGGCGGCATTCTGCTTGATAGTTGCTTCTGACACCATTGAAATGGCGTCAAAGGGGCATACCTGTTCGCAGACAGCGCATCCTTTGCAAAATTCGGTATCCACTGATACAACTACGGCAGCAGACGGTGTCCGCTTGATAGCGCCATCAGGGCAGTACAAATAACATTGCAAGCAGCCCGTACAACGCTGTGCGTCCACCACCGGTCGCCTCTCGCGCCACCCGGCATTGTTCTCAACTAAGTATCCCGCAGTAAAGCACGTTGCCCGAGCGTAATCGGCAGGCTGTGGCTTTCTCGCACGTATAAAGGGAGTGCCAGACGGAGGACCTACTGGTATATCTGAGCTGTCTGTTGATGCATTTGAATGACCTGCTGGTACATCTAAATGACTGGCTGGTATATCTTGATTGTCCGCTAGCGCATTCGATTCAGAAACCGCAGGCGCAACCGAAGGCACACCAACCTCCATGGCACACACGCGCTCGACCACGGCATGATTGCCAGCATGCAGGCGCGCAGGTAGCTGTTCACTGATGGCACGATTAAGTGTTTTTGCAGTAAACCCCTCAATAAGATTTGTTAGTGCGGCAAGCAGTGCGGTATTCGGAATAGCGCGCCCAAGCAGTTCGGTAGAAATAGCGCTTGCATCAAGGCAAACAACCCGACTGTCATCGATAGTGCGAGCCGTATTAACAAGAACCACTCCCCCAGCAGTCAGTTCCTGTTCCCATCCAGACGATAGCAGCGTATCGTCAAGATAGACCACTACATCCGCCTGTGTGGGCGCTCCACGCACGCCAATAGGACCCGTGTCCAAACGCGTGAACGCACACATGGGAGCACCCCGGCGCTCAGGACCGAACGTTGGAAATGCGAGGGCCTGATGGCCCTGTTCATAACACCAAGCCGCACCGAGCAGACGTGCAGCGGTAAACGCTCCTTGTCCGCCCCTGCCATGCCAAATCACATCGACCACAAGCTTCTCCTGTCGTGTGAAAATGTGCCGATTGCGCGACTACAGCCGTACGTATCGAGAGAGGTTCTTTGTCAGACTCTGCACAAAACCCTCAGCGGGACCCTCGAGATGAGCACCCTTTTGCGCAATGTATCCGAGTTTTAAGGTCACGTCGGTTTGCAGCGGAATAGTCTGCAGCAGCGATCCATCAGTAATGCCCACCAGAATGCCGCTTGTTACCGTGTACCCATTGAGTGCCGCAATAAGCTCAGTTAAACTTGCTCGATCAGTCGTTGCAATACGCTTTTCACGAGGGACAGAAGATAAGGCCTCTTCAAAGAAGGCAAACGAATCGCCTTCCTCCTGTTCAAAATAGACATAGGGATAATCAGTCATGTCTTCAATAGAGACGCTTCGTGCGTTGCTCAATGGGTGGCTCTTGGGCAGAGCGATATACGGCTTCGATGAAATGATCGGCGTAAATTCTAACCCCGCCGATAGCACTGCTGCTTCAATTTCATCGGCGTTTTCCGTTGTTTCAAACAGCACGCCCAAATTGCTGCGACCTGTTTGCACATCGGCGATAACACTGCGCGTAGTGCCATTGCGGAAGGCATAGGAATATTCAACACCTCCACCGGCAAGAACAGTATGAGCGAATGCCTGCACGCTAAAGAGATAATGTTGGCCAGATACGGCAAACTTCGTTTCCATAATAGTTTCCTTGCTCTCTTTCATCTGTCTTTTCGCCCATCTAGTTGCGAGGAGTGCGCTCGTCAATAAATCGTTTGGCTTTATGTTCCGATGATACTCCGAGCCGACCAGCATCAAACACAAGAACCTTTGCCGGGCGCACGCCAGTATGCGCTTTCAGTGCCCGCTCGACGCGCTGTGCAACCGTATCAAATGCCTCGTCAGAACCTTGTGCACGTTCAACAGACACCTCATAGCGCGTTGAGAAGTTTTCGTCCCATACGCGAATGCTGTATTCGCCGGTTAGACCCTTTTCAGCACGCACCACATGTTCGATGTCACTCGGGAACACATTAACAGCGCCAACGATAAACATTTCATCTTTACGTCCTGTGATATGAATACGCGCCAAAGTACGACCGCAACTGCACGGTTCGTTTGATACGTATCCGATATCACCCGATCGGAAGCGAATCATCGGGCGCGCCTTTTTCACCAACGTCGTATATACCAGCTCGCCCGTTTCACCGGAAGCGAGCAGCGCACCCGTTTGTGGATCGACTGTTTCAACTAATATCTGGTCCTCAACAATATGTAGGCCATCATGCGCCTCGCAGCTTGCAGCACACGCGCCATAGATATCTGACAACCCGAAAAAGTCAACAACTTTCGCGCCCCACATATCTTCAATAGCTTCACGCGTTGAGGTGATCGAACCACCCGGTTCACCAGCAACAATAATGGTATGTAGATTGAAGTCGCGACGAGGATCATAGCCTTTTGCTTTTGCCTTTTCACCCAATGTCCACGCATAGGAAGGACTTGTCCAAATAACGGTTGGCTGATAGTGCTCAAGAACAAACAGAAGTCTGTCAGAGGGCACTGCCCCTACCCAAATAGCGGTCGCACCAAGACGCTGAGCACCAATAACATCGGGGCCACCTACATACAACGCAAAGTTAAGCCCATGAACGTAACGATCCTGCGAGCGCATACCCGCCTGCCAGAATAGACGTGCCTCAATGTCTTGCCACTGGTCGAAGTCTTCCTGGGTAAACGGCGAAACAGTGGGAACGCCCGTTGAACCTGATGACGTGGCCATGAAGACAACGTCCTTTTCGTCAACCGCACACATTTCGCCAAAGAAACTTCCCACATGCTGGGTGGCACGCTCGGTTTTCTTATCAACAAACGGGAATCGCTCTAAATCGGACAGCTGAGTAATATCGTTGGGGGAAACACCCGCCTCATCGAAGGAGCGACGGTAATAGGCCGTGTTCTCATAGGCAAAAGCAACCATATCCTTCAGACGAGTAAGTTGAAGCTGCTCAAGTTCAGGCCGCGGCATACATTCAATCTCAGGGTCGTAATACTTCTGGTTGTCAGGAAGATCTTTCTTTGCCATCGCTTCTCTCCTTGATATAAAGCAGTTCGCATCGGCTTGGACACCTTGTTTACCAGGCACCTTGGATGCACCTTGAGCATTTAACTGCTTCATACCCCGCTAAGACAAGAGGTACAGGCATTCGTTGTTTTTGGAATCTGTTATCTATTCTACCGATATGTATCTGTTATACCAGTTGAGAGCTATTTATTTCTCTATTTATACCTTCATCTGCCACTTAATTACCCCTTGCATAGTGGAGCAATGATGTGTTTAATGCTTAATCATTCGGCAATTTATATATCCCAGAAAGATGCTTATGACTCTCCAACAACTACGCTATCTTATCGCCATTGCAGAATACGGTTCTATCAACGCCGCAGCGCACAACCTGTATGCCAGCCAGTCAAATCTTTCAACCGCAATCAAAGACCTTGAATCTGAATTCGGCATTGCCATCTTTCGTCGATCAAACCGAGGCGTCACGCTCACCAACGAAGGGACAGAGCTTCTTGCGTATGCACGACAGGTTATCGAACAGGCTGATATGCTTCACGCCCGCTATGCTCAGAGCACCGAACATCATGCGCGACTCGCAGTATCAACGCAGCATTATGCCTTTTCGGTCCAGGCCTTCATTGACACTGCCGAAACCTGCGACACCGCTGAATACGAATTTATCCTGCGTGAAACAGCAACAGCAGCAATTCTTGAGGATGTCAAAACGTTCCGCAGCGATATCGGCATCGTATTTACCGACAGCTTCAATAGTCGCGTCATGTGGAAAGCCTTCGATGACGCAGGACTAATGTTTTATCCGCTATTCGAAGCGAGCGCACATGTGTTTGTTGGCGCTCATCATCCCCTGGCCAATAAAGAAATCATCGAGCCTGAGGATCTTGAAGAATACCCCCGATACTCCTTCGAACAGGGAAACAATAATTCATTCTATTTTGCGGAAGAGCCCTTTGGACACCTGCCCCATAAGCGCAATATCCACGTGTCCGACCGCGGTACGCTGTCGAATCTCCTTGCCAATTTCAATGGCTTTACCATTACAACTGGCGTACTTTCAAGCGAAATGTACACGGGAATTGTATCGATCCCCTTGCACGCTAACGAAACCATGCGGGTCGGTTACGTGATGCACAAAGATCGGCGCCCCAGCCAGCTGCTCGATCGCTATATTAGCAACCTTAAACTCATCGTACAGCGCGATCCGTCGGTCACCTATCTCGCTGGATAAGGTACTGAAGATTTAGAGCATGCTTGCTGGATCGATATCAACCGCAACAGACAATTCATGCATTGCGCGCCGCGATCGAAACACCGGTGTAAGCACCCGCGCGATATCTGCAGTAGCTGGTGCTTTTACCGTAATGTGATAGCGCCACGAACCACGCAGGCGCGAAAGTACACACGGTGTTGGCGCCAGTATGGTCCAATCGCCTTGCGTATGTTCATCGATAGCATCTGTCATGCGACGATATAGCTCGCCTGCTTCACGCCGCACAGCAGCCTCGTCACGACCCCACACCAGCACATCGGCAAGACGAACAAATGGCGGATACCCCAGCGATTTTCGGCTTTCAAGTTCGTGGTTAAGCCATGACGTGCGATCATAGTGAGCTGCCGCCTGAATAGCGATTGACGTGGCACTATAAGTCTGCACGATAACGCGACCAGGCAACTGCGCGCGACCCGAACGACCTGCTACCTGTTCAATCAAATCGAATGTACGCTCAGCGCTGCGGAAATCGGGTAGGCGCAATTGCGTATCGGCGTTGATAACACCGACAAGCGTCACATCATCAAAGTCGAGTCCCTTGGCAATCATCTGAGTACCTAAAAGTACCGCAGCGTCGGCAGCAGCAAATTCCTCAAGCAGCTTTTGATGCGCCCCTTTGCGTGCGGTCGTATCGGCATCCATCCGCACGATATGCGCATCAACATCGGAAAAGCCGGCAAGTATGCTAGCAAGTTCAGCTTCAACCCGCTGCGTACCTGCCCCGAAGCGCTTGAGATAGGGGCTGCCACACTGCGGACAGACAGCGGGCGTTGTCATGTGAAAACCGCAGTGATGACACATGAGTACATTGCCCTTTTCATGAAAGGTCAACGAGGTTGAACAGCTAGGACACTGAGGTACAAAGCCACATGCGCGACACAGGACAAACTGCGCAAACCCACGTTGATTGAGCATGAGCACCGCTTTGTTCCCCGCTGTAAGTGTTTCGCGCAAAGCCTGCTGCAAACGATGCGAAAACATGGATCGACTTCCCGCAGAAAATTCGTGTGCCATGTCAACAACTTCAATAGAAGGCAGAGGCTTGCCATTGGCTCGTTCGGGCAGTTCAACGGCCGTCCAGGTAGGATCATGCTGAACGCGAAAGATCGCCTCAATAGAAGGGGTCGCCGACCCAAGCACCAGCGCTGCACCCCGCTCGCGCGCCATCCATGCCGCAACATCACGCGTCACGTAGCGTGGGGCACTATCCTGTTTGTAGGAAGCCTCATGTTCTTCATCGATAACAATAAGCCCCAAATCGGCAACAGGCGCAAACAGCGCGCTGCGTGCACCCACAATCACACGGGCTTCACCCGAACGGATGAAATCCCATTGATCGAAACGTTCTCCTGTCCCCATCCGTGAATGAAGCACGGCAACCATGTCGCCAAAGCGCCCGCGAAACCGCGCAACCGTTTGCGGAGTAAGCGATATTTCAGGAACAAGCACAATAGCACTACGACCCGATCGCACCACTTCTTCAATGGCACGCAAATAGACCTCGGTTTTGCCCGAACCCGTTACCCCATCGACAAGCACTACCTGCCCACTGTGCGCTTGAAAAGCCTTCGATATTGCAGCAACCGCACGTTGCTGACCCGGCGTTAGATGAGGCTTATGGGCCGCATCAAGAGTACACAATCCATAGTCGCAGCCAGATGTTGGTGTGTTTGAAACGCTTGTACCACGCATGCGTCGGCGAGAAAAAATTTCAATAACGCCCTTTGTTGCAAGCGATCGCAGTGTGGCAGAAACCGATCCATATTCAGCACGCAGATCAGCTACCCGCAGTTCACCAGCATCCAGTGCTGCAATAATAGCGCGCTGCTTGACTGCCTGCTTACGCGGGTGAAATTCACGCGCACCCACTGCTAAGCGCACCCAGCGATCGTCAACCTTACCAACCGACGCATCACGAAGATACCAGCCGTCGCGCCCGTGCACCATGCGCGGCACACCACCCGGCGGCGTAAAGAGACGTACGCAACTGGCAAGCGGTGCAATATAGTGCTGAGCAAGAAATTGGGCACAAGCGGCCGACTCGCGCGGAAAGAGCGAACGACCAAGCAGGCGCGTGATTGGTTTTACTTTATGAGAATCACACCCAAGGGCCTCTTCTACTGCCTCAGGTGCAAGCTCATCAAGCGACAGCATCTTCATCACGAAACCAACAGCAGATCGCCCCCCAAAGGGAACAAGGACTGGTGAACCTACTTCAATATCGCCCAAATCGGAATGCGCGGCATACACATACGAACCCTCAAGGGCTTGAGTGGGAATATCAAGCACAACCTGCGCGAATTTCATGCAGGACACTGTTGAAGCTTCCATGCGACAACCAACCACTTACTAGTCGGCTCGTATTCTATAATCCGCAGGCAGCGCGCAATTCGTCAACTTTGTCGGTACGCTCCCAAGTAAACTCGGGGAGTTCGCGGCCAAAATGACCGTACGCACTCGTCTTGCGGAATATCGGACGACGTAAGTCAAGCGCGTCAATAATTGCTGCCGGTCGCAGATCGAATACCGTATTAACTGCCCGTTCAATAGTGGATACCGGTACCGTGTTGGTTCCCTTTGTGTCCACATACACCGACAGAGGATTTGCCACCCCAATCGCATACGAAAGTTCGATCTCGCAAGCATCAGCAAGACCAGCTGCCACGATATTTTTTGCCACCCAGCGCGCTGCATATGCAGCAGAGCGATCAACCTTCGTGCAATCCTTGCCAGAAAACGCACCGCCACCATGTCGCCCGCGTCCACCGTAGGTATCAACAATAATCTTGCGGCCGGTAAGACCCGTGTCACCCATGGGACCCCCTACCACAAAGCGGCCCGTGGGGTTGACGAATATCTCAGCGCCATCCCAGGCAACCCCTTCAGCAGCAAAAACAGGTTCGATAACCCACTTGATAAGATCGGCTTTAATCTCAGCCGTTGTCTTTTCCGGTGCATGCTGCGTGGAGATAAGTACTTTTTCTACACGCACTGGCTTATCGTCTTCATAGCGCACTGAAACCTGCGTCTTCCCATCGGGACGCAGATATGGAAGCGTTGCATTCTTACGCACCGCTGTCAGCCGTTCGGCAAGACGATGAGCCAAATATATCGGCATTGGCATAAGCGTGCTTGTTTCGTTGCACGCATACCCAAACATGACGCCCTGATCGCCGGCACCGATGCGCTCATACGGGTCATCAGCATCTGCCTGTCCGTTTTGTACTTCATAGGATTCATCCACACCCGCAGCAATATCGGCTGATTGCGCATGAATGTAATTTGATACCGCACAGGTACGTGCGTTAAATCCAAAGTCATCGCTTGTATAGCCAATGTCTTCGACCACATCACGCACGATGCCTTCAACGTCAACATAGGCCTGTGTGCGCACTTCACCCATGACCGTAATAATGCCGGTCGTAGTAAATGTTTCCACGGCGGTACGTACAGCAGAAACATCCGCCGCTGATCCATCAGGTGCTACATATCCTACCTTGGCCAGCTCGGCTTCGCGCGTGAGGATGGCATCAAGGATGGCATCCGATATCTGATCGCACATTTTATCGGGATGACCCTCGGTCACAGATTCGCTGGTAAACAGGTACGAGGAATGTTCCTCACGATTCTCCATAGTGTTGCTCCTTCATAAAAGCACCCCTCTACCGTAGCGCAGCGGGGAAATGTTTCTTGGCAATGATACACTTTAATACCAGTGATAATTCCCTATTTCGGAGACGACGGTATGACTCAAAACGCAAATTACACACGCGAGTATTTGAACATTATTGATGCACTTGATGGCGATTTACCTGGTCGGCGGGCAGCGCATGCGTATATGGACAGTTCAACCGCTATCGTTCATGGAACGCATGTTGTTTCGTCGTACGTCCCGCGCCTCTTCGATCGAGAAACGTATGATGCCTTCAAGAACATCTCTGAAACAACGTATTCCATCTGCTGCAAGATCATGCAGCGCTACCTTGACGATGCCTCATATCGATCGATTTTCGATTATGATCCGCGCCTCGTTGATCTGATTCTTCTGCCGCGCGGCTACGACGCACTACTCCCCTTCATGCGCGCTGATATCTTCCTTAACGAAGATGACCTTTCCTTTGGTTTCTGTGAACTCAATGCCGATGGATCAAGTGGCATGAATGAAGATCGTGAACTCAATAATTCCTTCACCGCATCGCCCGCATTGGCCCGTTTTAAACAATCTCATCAGGTGCAATCAAGCAATTTATTTGACACCTGGGTCGATGAATTCATGCGTATTTATACTTCGTTTGACCATGCGATTGCCCATCCGCGCGTGGCAATTGTCGATATATTTGATAACGCTATCACCGAGGAATTTAAGGTCTTTTGCCAAACGTTTGCCCGTCACGGAGTGGATGCCTTCATGGTTGATGCACGCGAGCTTACCTACGATGGAACACACCTTCGCGATAAACAGGGCGCGCGCATTGATGCCATCTGGCGTCGAATCGTTACCAATGATGTTCTTGCGTATTGGGATGACGTGCAGCCACTTATTAATGCTGTGGCTGATGAAAACGTGGCGCTCATCGGCAGTTTTGCGGGACATATTGTCCACGACAAGCAGATATTCGATGCCATGCACCACCCATCAACCCAGGCATTTCTTACCACCGATGAAATCGCTCTTATTCAGGCTGGCGTTCCCCAAACTAAGTTCCTCGATGCAAGTCAGATTGACTTGAATGCCGTTATCGCCCAAAAAGACAAATGGATTATCAAGCCCACTGACAGCTATGGCGCACGCGATGTGTACGCGGGAAACATGTATTCATCCGAAGACTGGCAGGCCATTGTCAACCGTTTTGCCAACGGAGCAGCAGGTGCCCCCTTCTTGGTGCAGACCTATAACATGCCCTTTAAAACCGAGTTAATTCCACCCTGTTACGATATTTCGGCACGCGAAGATGACCAGGTTCCCCGCCAAACGACCTTCTACAACAATCTGAATGGCCTCTATGTATACAACGGAACATTTGCGGGTATCTTTAGTCGATTAGGACCCCAGCCGGTTATTAGCGAACCTTTAGGTGATCTCACCAGTGCCACTATGTGGGTTGACTGCAACCTCTAATGCCATCTCTCAGACCTGAAGGTAAACGTTGATGAAGACGTCCATACCGTCTCGTGATCCGTCTCGTGATACATGTCAGAACGCGCAGATAAAGAACCACCTGCCACAACCAGGTTTATCTATCGGTTGGACAGCCCTTGCGGGTATCGCTTCGCTGTTGCTTGCTAGTTCGCTTTTTGCCAGCGGTTTTATCGTCTGTACCCTGCGACCAGTAAGCGCACTGCTGGCAGACCACACCATTGATGCCCCTTCATCGCCGTATGATCACGATAGCTTGGTGGATATGGCGCTCGCCACGCGTGACTACACCCTTTCGCCACCCTGGGTGCCACTGGATACCACGTCAGAGGCGGGCGGTAAAGCCGAACAGGCACTTGCACGCATTATCATGGACCACGCACGCGCAAGTTCACAAGGAAACGATGTGCGCAGTCGCATTATTGCCGAGCGCATTCATGAAGCATATGAAGCCGTTGAAGAAAAGAGCATTTCATCTGGCGCAGCATCAACAGCAACAACGACGGCAACAACGATGGCAACCACCACTAACGACTGGGCATATGTATGTGTCTTGGGGGATTTGGATGCATCAGTAGCTCTTGATAGCGCATCATTGGCGCACTTAGCCGACTGCAACCGTTTAATCAATGCGGCACTTGGCTGGATTGCCGCATCTGCCGTTGGGACAATCGTTTGCCTCGTGACGCTACGCCATCATCGTCGCCTACTGGCGTGGGCATGTATGTGTGCACCCCTGCTTCTGATTGTCCTGCTTGCCCTGTGCGCACTTTGGGCTAGCATCGATTTCGTTGGTTTTTTCAGTGCCTTCCACCGGCTCTTCTTCCCCCAAGGCAATTGGGCATTTCCCGCTCAAAGCCTTCTTATCACCATGCTTCCCGAGGGATTTTGGATGGGCATGGCTATCCTCTGGTTGGCGGTAAGCGCACTGACCTGTATGATTTCACTAGTTGTGGGACGTCATCTTCTGACGACAAACGCACGCTAAAGTAGACGTGCCCTCCCATCTGGAACTGAGAAGGACTATCATGACCGATCATCGCGATGTACGCGTTCGTTTTGCCCCCTCTCCAACGGGCAAATTGCATATTGGCGGCGCTCGTACTGCCATCGATAACTGGGCATTTGCACGCTCACAAGGTGGCACATTTATTTTGCGCATCGAAGACACCGACCCCGAACGGTCTACGGAAGAAAATACGCAGATCATCCTGCGTGCGCTCCGATGGCTCGGACTTGATTGGGATGAAGGCCCGGAAGTAGGCGGCGCATACGGCCCCTACACGCAAACCGAACGGCTTGATACCTATCGTGAAGCCCTCGAAAAACTCAAAGCAGCCGGAAAGGTGTACCCGTGCTTTTGCACTAAAGAAGAACTCGACGCAAAGCGGCATGCCGCAGAGGTTTCCGGGGAAGCGTATGCGGGCTACGATCGCACCTGCCGCCATCTGAGTGCTGACGAGGCGCACAGGCGCATAGCGGCTGGCGAAGAGCATGTCTGGCGCTTGAAGGTGCCTGAAGATCACCCTGCTATCACCTTCGACGATGCTGTCTATGGACCGATGAGTTTTCCCCTTGAAGCAATGGATGACATGATCCTTGTGCGCAGCGACGGCACACCCACCTACAACTTTGCGGTGGTCTGCGACGACGCCAATATGCGCATCAGTCATGTTATTCGCGGAGACGACCACCTATCCAATACGCCGCGTCAAATATTGATCTACGAAGCGCTTGGTTATCCGATACCGTCTTTTGCGCATCTTCCTATGATCTTAGGAGCAGACGGCAAGAAGCTCTCAAAGCGCCATGGTGCCACCAGCGTTGAAGAATACCGCGATGCGGGAATTACCTCCGATGCGTTGGTGAACTTTTTAGCACTGCTTGGCTGGTCACTTGATGGGGAAACCACGATTATTCCCCGCGATGTGCTCTGTCGCGAATTTAGTCTTGAGCGCATTACGAAAAAAGATGCCATCTTTGACGAAACAAAACTCGAATGGATGAATGGACAATACATTCAACACATGGGGGCACAAGCTTGGGTTGATGCCGCGCGCCCCTGGCTCGTAGCTGCTGGTGCTGATGAGGCGCTTATCGACACAAATCGTGATTGGTTTGAACGCATCTATCCGCTTATTGCCGAACGCCTGACGCGACTCTCTGACATTCCCGAAAAGCTTTCGTATCTTTTCTGGGGACCAGCCGTTCACCTCGATGAAAAGAGTGTGCAGAAGGTTCTGTTAAAAGAAGGTGCCCGTGCCGACGAAGCACTCCAGGCAACGCGTGCAGTCCTAGCAGATGAGGCCATCCCATGGACGTATGAGACGCTTCAAAATACCTGTCGGGCTCTCTGTGAACCACTCGATATAAAGCCAAAGTTTTTATTCCAACCGCTGCGTGTTGCTGTCTGTGGGAATATGGTTTCACCACCTTTGTTTGAAAGTATCGAGCTGCTCAAGCGCGCCGATATACTTGCCCGTATCGACACAACGCTCGCAGAGGTTTTCGAAAGCAAACAGTAGGACACGCGCATGGCAGATAAAACAGCAAAGCCGCGCGCTAAAGTAGTTGTTGTGCAGGAGTACTGCACCCATGCCGCTGGATCAGACTGTCTGCGTTGTACGCATATATGCCCTCATGACGCCATTGATCTACCCGAGCTGCCGGGCGTACCGCACGTCGATATAGACCGCTGCAACGGCTGTGGTGTCTGCTTTGGTATCTGTGACACCTTTGCTTCAACCCATCTTACTATGGCGGATCTGCATGCGCGCATTCGCAGAATTGCCACGTCAGGTCGACGAGCGTACCTGACCTGTCGCGAGAATATTTTCCCGGAGCTTAACATCGACACGAATGTCGTTGTGCTCCCCTGCCTATCTATGGTCCCTCCCGAACTATGGACGCTCCTTTTAGCCGAAAACATACGCGTGTCGGTGGCCTGCGATCTCAAATACTGTGAAGATTGCCAACGCGCGGGAGATATCGGCGGCACGCTCTTTCCGCGCGCTATCGAAATGGCTGAAGAACGCACGGGCGGTAGCGTGAAATTTTCATACCGCATTCCTGAAAAGCAAAAGCTTATCGACAAGTATGCCAAAAGCACCCAAGCGACTGATCGCCGAGGAGCATTTACCGATTTAGCTGCCGATTTTGGCGAGATTGCCAGCGGAAAACGGCGACTGCGCAACAGCCAGGTATTAGCCGATTACTACGCCAAAAAAGAACGACAGAGGGCGATTGCACGACTCAATCTTGTCGACGAAGAAGCCTTCCCAACACTGACCCCCGAAGGTTTTATACGGCACCTGATGATGCCCCGGCGCAAGATGCTTCTTGAAGCAATAAGCCGCCAAGAAGATATAGCCGACAACATAGAGATTGCCCTTTCCGTTACGGATACAACGCTCTGCCGTGGATCGGGCGAATGTGTCCGTCTCTGCCCCACTGGAGCGCGCAGGTTTGCGCAGGACGATAGCGATAGTAGTTCTGATGGTACTGGTAATGCTGATGGTGATGGCACCCCTGTCGTTGATGCAACACTTTGTATTGGCTGCGGCATCTGTGTTGATAGCTGCCCTGAAGCGGCAGTGTCACTTGTGCCCGTTACCGGTCGCGTGTGGCTTGAAGGCATCGAGCAGTCGGATTAATTGGCACGTAACGTAGCTATAAAGGCATCGATCGCTTCAATAAGCGGATGTTCGTCGTCATATGAAAAGTAGGTCAGAGGTATCTGCAGTTTTTTTGACTGCACAATATACCGCCCACGAGCACGGCGAATGTCTGTCCCCAGCGATGCGGGCGGCTGTGCAATCGGCTCAATATTGAGTTTACCTGCCACGATACTGACCGCTGTTACCCCCATCTGATGCGCGCGTGCCTTAATGCGTGCTTTCGCAAAGAAATTCTGCGCCGCACGTGGTGCTGCTCCATAACGCGCGCAAAGCTCGTCGGCAATCCCATCGACTACCTCTGGTGTATCAGCTGAAGCGACCCGTCGATAAGCGAGCACACGCGCATCGGCATCGGGCACGTATTCTTCAGGAATATAGGTATGATCAGGTACGTTAACGGTGATATCCGAAAGAGCTGGCGGAAGGTCATGAAGCGTATCGGCACGCCCCTCACGTGTCGCCCGCACAGCTTCGGTGAGCATCTGCGCAAACAAATCGAAACCCACGGCGCTCATGTTGCCACTCTGCTCAGCTCCCAACATGCTGCCAGCACCGCGAATTTCAAGGTCGCGCATGGCGACTTTCATCCCGCTGCCTAGTTCTTGGTATTCACCCACAGCTTCAAGGCGCGCCGTCGCTTCTTCAGTTAACGGAACATTTTCGGGGAACATAAAGTAGGCGTACGCTTGCAATGAACTGCGACCAACACGTCCTTTTAACTGGTACATCTGTGCCAATCCAAGGCGCTGTGAATCCTCAATAATAAGCGTATTCGTGTGGGGATTATCGATGCCACTTTCAATAATGGTTGTCGCAACAAGCACATCGATTTCGCCCGCCGCAAATTCTTCCATAACCTGTTCGAGCTGTTCTTTACTCATCTGACCATGCGCAACACCAATGCGCGCTTCGCCCGCTGCCTGACCAACGCGCGCTACCGCATCATCAATAGTACGCACCCGGTTTGACACGTAGTACACCTGGCCGTTGCGCGCTAATTCTCGCCGAATCGCATCGGACACCACATCAGGATCCCATTCACCCACATGCACCTTAATCGGCTTGCGATCGTCGGGGGGTGTCATAATCAAGCTCATATCACGCACGCCCGATAGGGACATCTGCATCGTTCGTGGTATCGGTGTGGCAGACAAGGTCAGTACATCGATCGACTCGCGCAGGTTCTTCAATTGTTCTTTATGCCCTACCCCGAAGCGTTGCTCTTCGTCGATGATAACAAGCCCCAGATCGTGCGGGTTTACATCACGCGAGAGCAGGCGATGGGTACCCACCAGCACATCAACAGTGCCCTGCGCAAAACCAGAAAGCGCCGCAGCTTGTTCAGACGAAAAGCGAAATCGACTGAGCACTTCCACCGTAACGCCATACTCTTCAAAGCGGTCTTTAAATGTTGTGTAATGCTGCTGCGCCAAGATAGTTGTCGGACACAGCACCATAACCTGCTTGCCATCCTGTGTCGCCTTAAAAGCGGCTCGAAGCGCCACTTCGGTTTTCCCAAATCCGACATCACCGCAAATAAGTCGATCCATCGGTCGAGCCGAGCGCATATCTGCTTTCACATCGGCGATTGCCGCCAGCTGATCGGGGGTTTCCTGATACGGAAAATCTTCTTCCATCTGCCGCATCCAGGGTGTGTCGGCAGAATACTGAAACCCTGAAACAGCCGACCGGCGCGTATACACATCTACCAGGTCGAACGCAAGCTTCTTGCTTGCCTTACGCGCGCACCCCATGGCACGCGACCAGTCGCTTGTATTCAAGCGTGTCAAGCGCGGAGAAGATCCTTCAGGACCAACGTAACGCGTTACCCGATCAAGCTGCTCAACCGGCACATAAAGCTTGTCGCCTTCGGCATATTCCAACAGTAGATAATCACGCAGCGACCCGCCCACTTCTTGACGTACAACATCGCGGAAAAACGCGATACCATGAGCGGCATGAACCACATAATCACCTGGATTAAAGGGGAACGTAATCTCGGTGATATCCACCCGTCGATGATGACGAATAGCCGTAGCCCCTTGCGTGTCAGACAGGCTTATCAGCGCAATTTTTGCCTTTGGAATAATCAAACCGAGCGGAATATCTGCTTCCACCACGTTGACGACCCCCCGACGCAGACGCGCAGGAACGGTATCTGCATCAGCATTCGCAAGGTCGACAATCGACAAACCCCGCTCCACAAAAGCAAGCTTCATGTCCTCACGGGCACGATATGAAGGAGCACTAAACACAACGGTAAAATCCGCTTGAGTTAAACTGATCAACCGTCCAAAAAGTTTTTCGGGATCTCCCGCTACTTCCGTACGCTTTACGGGTATTTCAGCATCAACCGAAGAAGCTACGCGCATAATCGACTGGTAGGTGCAACGCTGGTTTTTTCCAAAATCAAGTTTCGCTGGTGGACAAATAAGATCCTCAACAAACCTGGTGTGTTCAACAGGAAGAGAAGACAGTGCTTCAGCAGCATGGAGAGCGTCATCAATTAACGACCGCGGTTCCACTAACACACTCAATGCATCGGAAGGAAGAAAATCCCCCAATGTTGCCAGGTGCGCATACAAATACGGAAGCAGGGCATCAGCCGCTTCGTTGTATACACCCCCCTCAAGCGCTTCAAGCGACTCACGCAAAACTGGATCGGTGGTATCAGGATCAAAAAGAATCCGGCGTGCTCGATCAAGGGCGGCACGATCAGGCATGTACTCGCGTAAGGGATATATATCCACTTTGTCGATGCGAGCAATCGTCTGTCCCGTAGCTGGCACAATGCGTCGTATTTCGTCGACTTCATCACCGAAAAAGTCGATGCGCACGGGATAGGAAAGATTACCGGGCCAGACATCTATCGTGCCTCCGCCCACACAAAAGGTTCCTGGCCCCGAAAGCTCACCAGTGTTGAGATAACCACAGGCCACGAGCTCTTCTGTAGCGGCTTCAAACGACGCGATCGTTCGCTCACCCGATCCACTTTGCACATCCATACCTGCCGTAAAAGTCAACGGAAGATAAAAACGGCTCCGCACTGGACCCATCAGGCGCATCAGCGCACGAGAACTCGCAACGACAATGCATTCTCGGCTTTCAACAAGCGCATGAAGTGCTTGCAAGCGGCACGCTACCGCATGAACATCAACGGGTGTTGATGCCGTGGGATAGTCCTTTCGCTCAAAAAAACGCAGGACCCGATTGTCACCTACATAGGCAGAAAGCGTGCGGGCAAAATCTGCGGCGCTTTCTTCACCAGCGACAATGACCAATGTTGGCTGCGGTGTACGCGCAAAGCGAGCTGCAGTAAAAAATGGACGCGCCGAAGCAGCAAGCCCCATTGTCGCATCTGCACCGCTATCGAGCTTACCCCAGAAGGTATGCACGTCTTTGCAGGCATTAAGAGGATATGTGAGGGCATCTATCAACATTGCCTGTTACATTCCTTTCTTATTTACTCTCGTCTGCGCAAGCGAAAACAGAGTTTCTTAACGTCCGCTCAGCCACACGTGAAGCCACTCAGCAAAGACCACCACCGTAGTCGCAAAAGCCCAGACAACAATAGCAATCTGCAGTGGCCAAACCGCACAATAGCCACCCATTGCAGAAAAGGCCAGCAAAAGCAATCCGCTGTAATACAGGGCTTCAAACAGCACGCGCAGCGCAAGCCCACAATACCGCTAGCGGCCCAAACACGAAAAGCCGCATAGCGCGGCGATACGTGTTTTAAAGCGCGCCTATTGTATCAAGTGCGGCAACAACTCTGCGACAAGACAGCCAGCATGCACGTGCGCTCCACGAAAGACAGGTATGATCGTTTTCAAAGCACGATGAAGGAGCATTTATGCCACGGGAAACAATGGCAGCAAAACGTGAACGCGCAGCTGAAATAGAAAAGCGTATGTTTGACCACTACGGTGCGGGTGCCTGCTCGCTTGATTACGAATGCGATCCCTTTCGGTTGCTTGTTGCTGTTGTGCTCTCTGCTCAATGTACCGATGCTGCTGTCAATAAAGTTACCCCGTCGCTTTTTGCAGCATACCCTACCCCAGCAGCTCTTGCTCAGGCAAACGTCACTGATGTTGCAACTATCATCCATTCACTCGGCTTTTTTCGAGCAAAAGCAACGCATCTTGTACATCTCTCACAAGTTCTTATGACTGATTTCGGTGGTGAAGTACCCAACGATATTGACGCATTGCAGACGCTACCCGGTGTAGGTCGCAAGACGGCCAACGTTGTTATGTGTGAAGCATTTAAAAACCCACAAGGCATCGCCGTAGACACCCATGTGTTCCGCATTGCGCATAAGTTAAAATTTGCTGGTCCATCAGCTGATACGCCCGCAAAAACTGAAGCAGCACTGCTGAAGACATACCCACAAAAAGATTGGCTCTACATCAATCATCAGTGGGTTCATTTTGGCCGTGAATTCTGTATCGCCCGGCGACCGCGCTGCGCCGACTGCTTTATTGCCGATCTTTGCCCCAGTGCAAGCAAGGATGTTCTGTGAACTAATTGAACTATATTAGATTGTGTGCAATTATTCTATCAACGAACGAGAAGCTTAAAAAGAAAGGATGACGTCATGCGCGTCTATGATTACACCGCAACCAACCTTGATGGCAGCGAAGCACCCCTGAGTGCGTATAAGGGGGATGTTCTTCTAGTGGTTAACACTGCGACCGGGTGTGGATTTACCCCGCAATACGAAGACCTCGAGAAAATATATGCAAACCATCGCACAAAAGGGTTTGAAATCCTCGACTTTCCATGCAACCAGTTCCGCGAGCAAGCACCTGGCAGCGATGAAGAGATCCATCAATTCTGTACGATGAAATTTGGAACGGAATTTCCCCAGTTCAAAAAGATCGATGTCAATGGCGAGAACGCCTTTCCGCTCTTCAAGGAAATGGCGACTGAAAAGCCCTTTGTTGGCTTTGGTCGTGGCCCAAAGGCACTCATGATGAACCAGGTGGCTAAGTCGGTTGACAAAGAATTTGGTGATGCCGCCTACATCAAGTGGAACTTCACCAAATTCCTGTTCGATCGCGAAGGTAACCTTATCGAGCGCTTCGAGCCCACTGCCAAGATGGAAGATGTTGAAGCAGCCATTGAAAAGCTGCTCTAAAAAGCAAGCGCGAGAACACTGCTAACAAGCAAATTGTTTCCTGATCAGCCCATTAAATGATGATATCCGACAGCGACGCGCTCCCCCGTCGCTGCCAAGCACACCTCAACACCAGCAGCCACCAGTTCTGCTAGCACCGCATCGACAAGATCAGGTAATTTAGCAGCTATGGCAGGGGTAAGCCCTATGGTCAAGTCGATCGGGTTGGCATTTTCTATCTGCATGCCTAAGCATACTCCCTGGGCGTGATATCCAAGAAGCGCTGCGGCATCGAATAAGTCGCTTAAGCGCAAATCATGCAACGATTGGCTCCCAAAGCCACGACGCGCCGCGTCATCAGGCGAAAAACGCAATATGGTTCCTGGCGCTTCCCCGGTTCCTTCAAGCGCATCAACCGTGATAATGAAGTCATAGGTGGCAACTTTATTCACCAAATCAAGGCTCATGCAGCCAACATCGAAGAGATCCACCGCTCCCGCAAAGTCGTAAGCTTGTAGCTCTTCATAGACAGCTGGACCAAGCCCGTCATCGAGCATGAGCTTATTGCCCACGCAAAACACGGCAATACGCATGGAACCCCTTTCATTTAGAAGACCAGAATACCGCATAAGCAAAGGACCTAACCTCGGAAAACCGAAGTTAGGTCCTTATCGCTTTCGGAGTTGAACCTTCGCTTTTGCCTTACTAGTACAGGTAACGCTCATTCATTTTGCAGCACTGCAGGAGCGATTCAGCTTGCTAATACCACAACAATATCGTCCTGCCATCCGGTACGAGTGATTCGCTTTACCAGATCAGTAGGTTGCGTATCCTGGCAGATCACGAAAAGTCTTACCGTACGTTGTAGTCTTCTCCCGCTACATCATGGGTATGGATGTCGTAGGTCATACCGCCATGCTGCTTACGTGCAAACATAAGGGCAAGCAGGTGCTTTCCGCCTTCGATAACCGACATGTACACATGGATCATCGTGAACAGGATGAACACGAACATCATGATGTAATGGATAATACGCATACTCATGATGCCGCCCACAAGGTCGGTACCTGCCTGGAAAAACGGCAGCGACGAGGTGGGTACCCACAGGCAAAATCCCGTATAAGCCATTAAGATAATCAG
Source organism: Cryptobacterium curtum DSM 15641 (assembly GCF_000023845.1). Classification (NCBI taxonomy): domain Bacteria; kingdom Bacillati; phylum Actinomycetota; class Coriobacteriia; order Eggerthellales; family Eggerthellaceae; genus Cryptobacterium; species Cryptobacterium curtum. The sequence continues at coordinate 977,442 of NC_013170.1, forward strand.
AAACGGAATAGCGCCATAGGCAATTTTCTGCAATGGATTGAATTTGCCTGAGAGCGGATGGTCCTTCTTGATGAACAGGTAGAACTTTACCCATTCGATAAGCTGATGACGATTATCCGGTTGCGGAATCCATGAGCGGATATCTTTCTGCATCTGACGCGTACCTTCGGCGGGTGCTGATTCCACTACAAATGCAAGCACAATACGCACAATGCAGTTTACCAACAGTACGATACCGCAGAAGATATGCACGCCGCGACAAATGCCCATATTGGCAGGTGCATACGGAAAATGAATCATGAAACCCGTCAGAATCAGCAATGCCATGCAGGATAGGTTCACATAATGAGTGATCACCAGAGGCAGTGGATGTGCCTCGCGGTAATGGGCTAGATGAGCCATGTTACCTCACTCCCCAAGGATTCGTGACCGTCTGGAACTTCTTACCGGTTGCCGGCTCCGTAATATGCACCGAGCACGCTGTACATGGATCAAAACTATGAACGGTGCGCAGGGCATTGATAGGCTTCTCGAGATCGGTAACGGGTACACCAATAAGCGCCTGTTCAAGTGGACCATGTTCACCATGTCCATTAATTGGCGCAAGGTTCCACGTACTTGGAATAATAATCTGGTAGTCGGTAATCTTGCCGTCCTTGACCTTTTCGGTGTGATACAGAGCACCACGCGGTGCCTCCCAGAAAGCAGATCCTTCACCAGTTGTGCGAGTCGGTGGACGGAAGTACTCAGTGTCGCCACCTTTGATAGCTTCAATAAGCTCGCGGACCCAATCTTTCATAAGGCCAGCAATATAGAGCGTTTCGATCTGGCGAACGCCCGTGCGGCCCATCGTAGACGGCACAATGTCGATACGGCCCGGTGCACCCAATGCTTCAAGCAGAGCGTCAACATGCTCGACAATAAACGGCACGCCGCGCTTGTAGGCAACAAGCATACGAGACATCGACGTGGCTTCCATGGCTTTACCGTTGTAGGTAGGAGCCTTAACCCAGCTATAGCGATCAGCAACGTCATACGAGGTAAATTCGGCCTTTGTTTCGCCTTCGCGCGGATTCAAGTCGGACGAGCCCTCGTACCAGGAATGGCCAACATATTCGCTAATGGCGTCCTCGTTGACCTCTTCGAGTGCGAATCCATCGTTTAAGACACCGGCGGGCAGATAGCGCTTCGTCATATCGAAGCTCGTATCGTCAAATACGCCCCATGCGATATAGCGACCACAACCACGGCCAAATTCGAATGCATCAGCATAGTACGGTGCAATAGCCAGGGTGTCGGGAAGCATCGTCGCTTCAACCCAATCATATAGTTCGTTGACCAGCGCCCACAGATCGTCAAGCTTTTCTTCGGTCGGCACAAACATGGTGCCACCGACGGTGCTTGTCATAATGTGAGGCATTTTGCCGCCGAGCAAACCAGCAATCTCGCTCGCCTTCGCCTGCATGCGCAACGCTTCAAGATAATGAGCCGTACAAATAAGATCGAGCTCTGGCGTCAGTTGGTAGCCATCGTTATTTTCAGCATCAAACCAGTTGCCACTGAAAATAGACAGCTGCTTATTGGCGGCAAACGTCTGCAGTTTTTTCTTCACTGCGCCGAGATCACTCATGGTCGATGTGCCCGCTGCCTGAGCAAGATCGTACGCATCAGCAACATTTGCCGTCAGCGCGTTGAGCGGGTTCACATAATCCAGCGCCGCCAGGTTATAGAACCAGAGAATATTGCTATGCATGAACTGCGCTGCTTCAACCAGGTTGCGGATGATGCGTGCGTTGTTTGAAATAGTGATGCCATAGGCTTTCTCGCCAGCAATAGAAGCAGAATGTGCATGCGAAACCGGGCAGACACCACAGATGCGCTGCACAATCATGGCAGCATCTTCGGGTGTGCGGTCGCGCACCACCAATTCCATGCCGCGGAAGCAGCCACCGGATACCCACGCGTCAGTAACCATGCCGTCGTTGACTTCCATCTCGACGCGCAGATGACCCTCGATACGGGTGATCGGATCGATTACGGTACGTGCCATTTACTCGCTGCCCCCCTTCTTACTGAGCTTTTCTTTGATGACCTGCAGATCGTCAGCCTGCTTCTTTTCGAAATCGGCAGCAGATACGGTCTCGGTGGTCCCGTCAGACTTAATGATTACCTTATCTTCAACGTAATCGCCCACCGACCGATCGGGGTGCTTAGCATCCCAGGCACGCTTTTCTTCAAAGCGGAACTTGCCTTTCATGCGACCTGAGGCCTTAATGCCAAAGCCATGAACGGCAATGCCAGCAGCAACGATAGCTGTTAAGCCCAAGCAAACCGCTTCGGTCTGGAACGTCCAATCGCCAATACGCAGATCGCGATGGCGCTTCATAAAGGGCGTATTGACCTCAACCCAGTTATGACCAGGATCCATGGGTGCCGCTTCGCAGCAACCAATACACGGAGCACCCGCTTCAACACACCAGCTGCGTCGGTTGTTGTAGCGCACGATACCGCAGTTGGCCTTTGTCTGAGGGCCACGACAACCCATGGCATAGAGGCAATAGTTTTTGGCTTCTTCTTCCGAGCCAAACTGATAGACAAACTCGCCGTTCTCAAAGTGTCCGCGACGCTCACAGTTGTCGTGAATAGTTTCGTCGAAGATAAGAGCCGGTTTGTTTTCATAATCAAGCGCCGGCAGCTTATTCATCATGACGACATCGACAAGAACCGCTACCAGCCATTCCGGATTTGCGGGACAACCAGGTATGTTCACAACCGGAACGTTGATACCAGATTCCTTGAGGAACTTTTCAACGCCTACTGCACCAGCTGAATTGGGGTTAGCTCCCATCCATCCGCCGTTAACAGCGCACGAACCAAGGGCAACAACCGCATTAGCCGACGGGGCTGCCTCAAGCAGATGTTCGGTACCGGGCTTGCCCGCCACGCGCAGTGCTTCACCGCCCCACTTTTCGAGTACCGCACCCTCGTAAATGAGAATGTAATTACCGGCCTCGATGGTCTGCTCTTTAGCTTCTTCCATGGAATAGCCCGCAGCAGCTGAAAGGGTCTCGCTGTAATTCAGTGAGATCATTTCGAGAACAATAGTTGCTGGATCAGGGGTTTCAACCTGTGCAAAAGCTTCGGTACAACCCGTGCATGAAGCGCCCTCTATCCAGATAACCGGATAAAGCTTTCCTTCTTTTGCGCCGATGACAGATTTCTCGAGAGCATCGGCTACCTGGGGTATCGTCAGCTGACTTGCACCAGCCGCAGCGACCACAGCCCCACAGAGCTTCAGGAAACTGCGACGCGAAACTCCACGCGCTTCGAGCAGTGCCTCAAAACCCGTCTGGGTGGCCTCTCTTTCCATGTGCGCACCTCCTTGGTGTCTTCTCCTGCCTGCATGGAAAACGGTAGCGCCTTGTGCATATGTTTCGCGCTGTCTCCCGGTCGATAGATACCCACACGCAACAAACGGTACCAAAATGTTACTTATACGTTAAAAAGTAACACTCATAGAACTGCATGCTCATGTGTTTACGACCCTGAAGCACAGCGCTCTCGTCTGCCTTGAGCGCTCGTATGGTTAGTATAAGCCTTGTTGTTACTTCCGTATCACAGGGATCGGGGAAAACCCGCAGATTCGATTATTTGAGCGCATTTATTGTCAGTTAAGACTATGGAGACCCTAAAAAGTCAAACAAATCGACCCCTAAAATCCACCCCTAGGCATAAAAAGGGATGTCAACCTGCGTTGACATCCCTTTATCAGACACACTTTTGTCCTTTGCCTCACCTTTGCCGCAGAACGCTTAAATAACGTCTACTGCAAAGAATAGGTAGATTTGATCCTAGAAGTTTTCGGCGCGAATCTCAAAGAATGACTGAGGATGGTTGCATACGGGGCAAACCTTCGGAGCTTCTTTGCCGATGTGGATATGACCACAGTTGTTGCACTTCCAGACAACGACATCGCCGCGCTTGAATACTTCACCAGCGTTAATGCGATCGATCAGCTTGCGATAGCGAGCCTCATGTTCTTTTTCGATAGCACCTACGCCATCAAACAGCTCAGCGAGGTTGTTGAAGCCCTCTTCGCGTGCTGTTTTAGCGAAGTCGGCATACATGTCGTCCCACTCGTAGTATTCACCGGCAGCTGCGTCAGCAAGGTTGGTCAGAGTATCAGGGATGCTACCGTCATGCAGTGCCTTAAACCACAGCTTGGCATGTTCTTTTTCGTTCTGTGAAGTCTCCAAAAAGATATTCTGGATTTGCACATAGCCATCTTTCTTGGCCTGGCTCGCATAGTACTGATACTTCGTATGTGCCTGTGATTCGCCTGCAAAAGCGGTCTGCAGGTTCTTTTCAGTCTGACTGCCCTTTAGTTCCATCGGGATGCCCCTTTCGTCTGCTTGCTTCTCGATGAGGCGATTATAACGCGGACTGATTCCTAATAAGAGTCTGTCACATAATCTTGAAAAGGAAGGGAAGCCTTACTAGAAAGTACCAGTTACCAGTATTTATTTAGCCTCTTCGTAATTTGTTTAAAGCCGTCCCCCTTCGCAAAGAGATTGTGTATCCTTGCGGCTATTCCACTGGTAGTATTCCACTGGTAAGCAATAAACCTATCACGGAGTGTCCGCAGGAATACCAGGCACTTCGATATTCCCGGGCAAGCAAGGAGCACTCACGCATGGAGAAGACAACGATCGCGTATTTAGGACCCGCTGGAACAAATTGCGATGAAGCTGCTCGTGTGTTTGCCTGCCATATGGGAAAGGAAAGCACAACAGATAACTTCGATTTTATAGCCTGCCCAAGCTTTGCTGAAGTATTTGATGCTGTTGAACGCGAACAGACCGATTATGGTGTCGTCGCCGTTGAGAATTCACTTGAAGGCTCGGTTACCAGTACTCTTGATCTCTTCGCTTTTGGCGGCACATCGCGTATCGTTGGGCAAACGGTTCTCGACATTCATCACTGCTTGCTTATCGCGCCAACAGCAGATCTTGCAGACGTGCAGCGCGTAGCATCCCACCCACAGGGACTTGCTCAATGTCGCCGGTTCCTATCCGAACAACTCCGTGGCTGCGAAACAATCACCGTGTCGTCAACCGCTGAAGCAGCCCGGCTTGCTGCAACCGACCCCCACATGGCTGCTATCGCTGATGAGTACGCAGCAAAACTATACGGCACACAGGTCTATGCACGTGAAATTGGTGATCGTGTTCGTAACGCCACCTCATTTGCTCTCATCAGTCGTAGCAAGCAGCCCACCTTTTCGCATGATGGTGTTTGGAAAACATCGCTCGCGCTGTTCTTGCAGGACAACAAAAAGGGCTCACTCAATATGATTCTCTCCGAGTTTGCCTATGCTGGTATCGATTTATCGATGATTCAATCGCGCCCAACTAAACAAGGGCTCGGCGATTACATGTTCTTCGTGGATATCCTTGGCCGCGAAAGCGACCCACGTGTGCAAACAGCGCTTAATTGCCTGCGACTTAAACTGCGCGAAGTAAAAGTACTCGGGACCTATCCCCTACTCTCATAAGTGTCTATATACTTTCAGCTCAAATACCCACAGAGCTAGAGACACAGCGGGTCAGCAAATAATAAACAGCCCGGCTTGGAAGTACACAGTACATTAGTCAGGTGATAAGCAGTAGCACCAACAGAGGACGGCAGCATCGTGAATATGCTATCGAGCCGTGTTACACCTGTAAGGCATCGTCCACGCGCTGAAAAAATCCTTCAGCAGCTAGCTCGTCAACAAGGCGGTTCAGCGTCGTTTGATCGACAGACGGTCGACCCATCCGATTTTCTTCCGTATTCAGTAACGCACCAACTTCTGTGAACGATATTCCTGAATGAGCAAGCACCGTACGTAAGATAAAGGCGCGCTTTTGACGATGCGACCCCTCAAAAGTGTTCTGCCGTGCATAATGAGCTGAGCGCCGGGTAGGATTTTTCTCCGTCTGCTTGATATGCGCACCCCAATCGAGCAGGGCATAATACCATCCCCGTGGGTTGTCATGGCTGCATGTTTGCTCGACAAGCGGAATAAGCTCGCGATCGTGTACCGCTTCAGTGTGATGAGCAAAAAACTCGTGAATAAAAACCGCGCGCACATTCGTTTCCACATACACCGCTGGCTTCTGAAACGCAAATGCCAGAATGCCACCAGCCGTTGCGGGTCCAATACCCGGAAGTGATAGCAGATCATCAAGCGTATCGGGCATCGTCGAGTCAAACCGCTCGACACACGCACAAGCTGCTCGCATAAGCGCGAGAGCGCGACGGTTATAGCCAAGGCCTTGCCACAGTTCGAGCACCTGTGCGGTTTCGGCATGTGCCAGATCGTCAATTGTCGGAAAGGCTTCCATAAAACGCGGCCAGAACTTTTCAACACGAGAAACCTGCGTCTGCTGCAACATAACCTCGGATACATAGACCGCATATGCGTCGTCGATGCCACGCCAGGGCAAATTATCACGCGCATATGCAAGGCCAGCTTCCCATACAGCGCGACGAAATGCTTCAAGCCGTTCTTCTGTCGGTACGCCATGATTAAACTCGGTACAAGCACCATCACCAACAATAGTGCTTCCCTGAACGTATGCGTTAGATGATGCTGCAGACGAAACGCGCTTTTGAGTCATCGTGCTTCTACCTATAGCTGCTTAGTTGCAAGTAACCGCGCACGACGTGGGAGCGCGTCCATCGAGAAGCTCATCAAGACTCGTACGTACCGCCTCATCCGCCGCCTCAATGGTTGAAGCAGGGATATTTGAACTTGTTGACTCAAACATATCGGAAAGCGTTACCGAATCGAACAGCGTGTTGAGCATTTTATCGGCAACTTGCCAGAGCTGGTTGAAACGGCAACCCTCGCTTTTTGAACATGACTGCGGATCAGCCGCACAAGCCGACACCGTTACCTCACCCTGCAATGCATGCAATACATCAAGCACCGTTACCTGCGAAAGATCAATCGCAAGCTGCAATCCACCATGTGCGCCCCGTACCGTACGTACATACCCCGCTTGCACAAGATCATGCTGAATGGTGCGGGCAAAGGCATAGGGAATCTCTTCTTCCTCAGAGATTTCAGCAACCGACACAAAACGGTCTCGGTGGCGGTAAGCACTGCGCAGAATACGGCAGGCATAGTCGCAACGGCGGGTCAGTTCCACCTTATCGGCCTCCTTCTTCATCGAGAAGGTCGTCAAGGCGTTCGAACTCCCCTTGCATACTATCGATAACCGCATTTTCAAGCCGGCGATATTCATCGGATTCAACCGGGTGGTACGAGGCGAGTTTCTCAAACACATTCGCACGCGTCACCGGCACAAACCGACGCTCGCGCACACCCGCACGAAATGCTTCCTCCACCGACTGACGCGCTGCCTCATAGATTTCAATGCGTGTCAGGTGCGATGAATATGTCACCAAATCTTCCCGATCGATAGGACGAAGCGATGGGTGCAACGTGCAGATGTGTTGCCAAATAGCAGCGCGTTCGGTGCGAGTTGGCAGCCCGATAGATACTTCGTCGATCGGATCGAGGAGGCTTGCGAAAAAGCCATCAAGTGGCGTTATATCCGATGCCGTAGCAATCACCGCAACAGCGGGATTTTCTACCGCCTGACGTATGAAATTGATAACTTCGCGCGCCCCGCGCGTGAGCTGCATTGAAGTGATGGATGGATCAATATCGGAAGGAAGATCGGGAACACCCCAGTCGTCAACATCCTCAAGCATGAGTACGCCCGGACCCTCGAACGAGGCATGGCCGAAATGTGGACGCAGGCGAAATTCAGGTGAAGCCATAACGGAAAGAACCGGCATACCTTGTGGCGTCATATCCATCGACATGCGTACGAGCGGGCCAGCCAACTCACCCGCCAGTGCAAGCATAAATTGGTTAGCATCTTCGCGGGCAGCAGCGCGCACGAGGATGGTATCAATCTGCGGAATACCTGACACACCGTGACGACTGTCAAGCAAATCAACCAGTTGACCAAATGCTTCATCGTCAGAAAGACCAATCCCGCGGCGACGCATCTGTGCAATTGCCTTGTCATACCCGATGAGGTCTGCAAAAGTAATGCGCTCTTCGCTATCACCTGCCCCATCGGTATCTGATTCTTTTTGAGGCTCGTCTGACTGTACCGCAGATGTCTTCTTCGCAGATGGCAAAGGAATCTTCTTACGCACAGCATTAGATGTATCAGATGCCTGTTTCTGCCTGTGAGAAGTATCCTTCACGGTATGAGCTTCGTCCATGGCAGATGCGCCACTTGCACTACTTGCGCTACTGGCTGACTCATCGTCTGTCTCAGCTGCTGCGTGCTCTAACGTGGCGTGGGATTCTTTCGCTGCACTCGAAGAAGGCGTGAGCCCTCCAACCGCCAGCGTCATATCCCCTATTTGCATGATTGAATCGGCATCAATCAGATCGTCGGCAAGTAAATCTGCCATGCCTTGGGCTGCTTCAGGTGTAAAGCCAAATTCTTCAAGACGGTCGAGTGCCATCCGCTGAAGCTGACGCGCGCGATTACGCTGTTCATCGGCAGTAGAGTACGGCTGAAGCTTTTCAAAAATATGTTCAGCAAGAGAGCGCTCATTTGATTCGCAGGCCGTAATCCACGCTTGGCGTAAACCTTCAACCACGCGGCGAGAAGGAGATTCAGAATCTTCCTGTGCTTTTTCAAAAGCAGCAAGATACAAATGAGCAGCTAAAGACCCATCACCCGCTTCGCGGGCACGTTCAGCCTGGGTAAGATATGCCTCCGAGCTTGAGGGCGCAGAACTACGGGCACGGCGGCCGGCAGATCCACCAAAGTTCAAGTTGAAACCGAACATAGCGTCCACCCTCCTTTACGTCGTAGGCCTCAATAGTAGTGGTGTTGTTCGTGTTCACCGATAGTGTTCGAATTTATGGTAGCTGCTCTTGCCCAAGAACAAGCGACAAAATGAAAGAGCCGATACAATCGTCACCTTCCTGACAACAGTTTGGGCTTCTTGTATCAGGAATTCCAGTCAAGAATGGGCCAGCCCTGCCGCTTTGCCTCACGCTCGAGCGGATTATCGGGCGTTACCGCATAGGGATGATCGGCCATGCGCAAGAGCGGTAAATCGGAATGATGGTCGCCATAAGCATGCGTAACAACCCAACCTCCGGGGCCAAATGTTTTATCAGCAAGCCGGGTAAGCGCAGCGACTTTTTCAGCGCCCTCCACTGGTAAACCTTCGACTTGGCGAGTGTAGCGTCCTGCTGCATCGACATGCATGCGCGTCGATGTCTGTAAATCAAACGAATGATTTTGCTGAGCTCGCTTAACAATAGGCTCCCAACTTGCTGAAACGACAACCACCGTACGACCTGCTTGTGTATGAGCACGCATACTCTGTTCGGCTTGCTCACGGAAACAGGATGCCACTTCTTCGTCGTAAAAGTGAGAAAGGTAGGCATCGACTTCGGCCTTCGGTTCACCGGCAAACGCCTTAAAAACCTGAGAGCGCACCCAGCTTTCGTTTTGCGGTAAACGCAGTTTATAGCGCAATGCCCACAGACCAATACGCAAACCTGCGGTTAAGCGAAGGCGACGATTACGCAGAAGATACCGCACCAGCATAACGGGAGAATTACCCGTGATACTCGTACCATCAAAATCGTAGACTGCCAACTGAACCGGACTGTCCGGTTGAGACGGCGCATCATGCGCAGAATGACTCATGTCCTTATGCTTCCAGCCCGTCTTCTTCCTGTGCTTCGAATCGAGAATTGTACAGCTTTACATAAAAGCCGCCAAGCGCAAGCAACTGCTCATGCGTGCCTTGCTCTACTACATCCCATTCTTACTTATTATCTCGGCGCTTCAAAGGCTTTACCACCATAAGCACGATAGCCAGGGTAAAGATTGCTAAGGCAACCTGGATACCAAAGCTGGCATTAAGCCCCACAACTGAAAGCCCTTCTGAAGCAGTAGGTGCCCCTGGATCAAGCTGCATAGTGGCTGCCGACATCATGGCAACGAGCACGCTTGATCCAAGCGCCCCGCCGATCTGGCGAAAAGAATTAACAATAGCGGTACCATGTGCCACATCACCACCTTTAAGCTTCTCAAGAGCATAGGCGGTCATCGGCATCATTAAGAAGGCTAAGCCAATCATACGAACACCATATACGAGTGCCACCACTACCAGAGGAGTTTCACCGTCAAAGATAGTAAAACCAAGAGATCCAGCCGCAAGACAGGAAAGCCCAATTGTTGCACTTACGCGCATGCCATGACGGTCGTAAAATCCACCAACGACCGGACTGGCAAATGCCATCAGCAATGATCCTGGTAGCAAAATAAGTCCCGCATTAAGCGCACTAACTCCATGGAGTTCCTGCATATACAACGGCAATTGAACAGTGCCGACCACCATGGCAATTTGCGCAAGCGCAGTAAGCCCCACTCCCAAGATGACATGCTTCCCGCGGAAAAGAGACAAACGCAACAGGGGCTGTTCCATATGAGCCTGCCGATAACAGAAGGCAACAATCAGAAATGCACCCAACAGATCAAGCGAATAACTAAACCACTGATACAGACCCTGCTGTTCAGTACAGGTAACCCCAACCATAAAGATGATAAGGCCCGGAATAAACAGCAGACATGACCGAATATCGAGCACCTCGTGATGATGCTCGCCAAAATTATGCACGGTGAACACAGAAACAATCAATGCCATTGCGCCAAGGCCACCCAAGATATCAAAAACCGCTCGCCATCCCCAGAACTGCACGATGGCACCAGAAAGCACCGGACCAAGCACTGGCGCAAAACCAATAACCATACCAACCAGGCCTAATGCAAAACCGTGACGTTCTTTCGGATACACCTCTACGGCAACATTCTGAATCAGCGGGATCATAATGCCATTGCCGCCAGCTTGCAGGAAGCGCGCAGCAAGAAGCACAGGATAGTTCGGCGCAAAAATAGCAATGCCTGACCCCATCACAAAGAAGCACATCGCCGCAAGAAACAACTTACGGGTATCAAACGAATTGATAAGGAATGCTGTCAGCACACTGAGGATACCGAGCACATAGAAATAGCCGGTGGTTAAAAGCTGAGCGAGTGTCGTATCAACGTTAAAGTCGGACATGATATACGGAAGTGCCGCCGAAAGCATGCTCTGTGCCGAGCAGGTCACAAATGAAGCGGCAAGCATAACAAATAGTGACCCTTTTGGACTTATGGGCAGCGGAAGCACATGCCTCCGCGCAGATGCCAACGCACTATCCGCCGTTTTAGGGGACACACTCGATACCTCAGATATCTCAGATGCATCGGACTGTTCGGTCGTCGATGCGCGCTCAACCATCATATCTGGCATACTCACCCGTGTTCTTCCTATTCAATCGGAACAAATGGAGTATAGCAAACGAACGCAGCGCGCCACCGAGGGTTTATACAGCTCCCTTTAAACAGGGCTGTTTCCTCGGCGGCGCGCACAGGTACGATACCTCTGTATTGGGCGATGCCCCTCAAACACCAATTCCGTTCATGTTATGAAGCAGGCAGTCGAGTGCTGCTGTTCGAGCAATCACCTTGTAGCCTTGTAGCCGTTTATAGCCTTATAGCTCGATACCGACTCTCGCGCATCTAGAGCGCAACGATCTCCTTCACGACATGAAGCGCTTCCGTCATCGTGCGGCCACAGGCAAACCCATGCAGTTGATCGGGATAATTGCCACTAAATACCGAACCCGAACAATCACCAGCACAGTACAGACCCTTGATGGGGTTTGCATCAGCATCAAGTGCACGGCAATGCTCGTCAATGCGAATACCATCAATCGTGGTCAACAACGTTCCACCAAGTGTTGCACCATAAAATGGCGCTTGGCGAATGGCAGACAGGCGATATGCTTCCTTGCCGAAATCGGTGTCATCTTGCGCATCGTAGAGTTCGTTGTAGCGAGCGATGGTTGCGAGAAATGTTTTCTTCGCTTCATCCTTATAGCCAAGCTTATCAGCAAGCTCTTCGAGGGTGTCAGCCTTTTGTAGGCGCCCGTCAGAAAGATACTTTTCGAAGAAGCCATCTAAATCGTAGCTCCCATCATTCTTCTTAAAGGCCAGCACACCCATACGTGTGCCTGCCGAGCAACCCAGGGTATGGAAACGCTGAACGTCGTCGCCAAAGTTGCCATCCCACACCGAAACATACACGCCACCGGGCTGTTGTGCTGCGGCATGCGGTAAATAGTCGTAATCGGCTGATTCGTCGGCGAATCGTTCACCCCGCAGATTCATTTTCAAAAACGGTTGTGTACCCGGATTAAACTGTCCATTACCAGGAAATACTGGTTTACCAGCTGCAATACTATCTGCAGTATAGCCAGCCTCGGTACCGGGAGCCACCAGCCCGCGATCGAAAATCATCGTAGCGCTCGTGAGATCCTTCACGGCTCCAGCACGCACTGCTGCCTGAATACCTTCACCTTCATTGTTTTGGTTATAGCCGAGTGCCGTAACGCTCTTGGCGGTAATGGGAGAAAGCGCGGTAACCATTTCGGGATTAGCCGCATAGCCGCCCGTCGTCAGTAAAACACCCTTGCGCGCATCAATTTGCACATATCCGTCAGATGTTTCGAACACAGCACCCGTAATACCGTCTTTGGCGCTCCCCAGAAGCTTAACGAGCCGATGATTGTACGACACCTCGTGGCCAGCCTGCTGAATATGCTTTTCGAAGAGCTTATTGCGCTCTTCAATGCCCTTACGGTCGCCGTTGGCATCAGCATAATGATGTTCAAAAGGCGGAGTATAGAACGAAGTCGAACCCATGCCGCCTGGCATTTCGTATTCATCGGCAATGACCTGTGCCCCTGATGCCGTCATGATGCCATTGACGAATTCAAACATGTCGGCACTTTCATTGATCCACATGTTGATAAGCGGCATGCAGCATGTTCCTGACGAATAACGGGCTATTTCACCGCGCAGACGTGCCTTGTCAACCGTAATCCCTTGGCTGGTGAACGGCGGGGTATCAACGGCGGCAAACCAATGGCGCGTCGCTCCTACTTCGGCACCTTTTTCGCAAATGATAAAGTCAACCCCTTGATCAGATGCATAAGCGGCAGCAGCCATACCACCGTTTCCCGCACCAATAATAAGAAGGTCGGTTTCTTTCGTGCTTGCAATGGTTCCGACATCTGGATCGGTACCTGCCCACGCAGGAATTTCATAGACATCCATGCTCACCTGCGCGCTACCCGCCCCTTTTGACGAAGTGGCAACAGCCTGTTTTTCAGTGACCGATTTCGGTTGGGCACAGCCTGCTAAACCAAGTGCTGCAAGCGCCCCAGCAGCTGATACACCGCCGAGAAACGCGCGCCGTGAAATCCCTGAATTCATTGCCTCCATGATATTCTCCCCTCATGTCGTATATCCAAGAAATCGGATATACACATGGTGTCGCATGCGAGGCCGCCTGGCACCACCCCACCATGATGTTTTGCCCTAAAATCCGCACACCCTACTAGGGTGATTTTGCTAGTTATACCTGTTAAATGACGTGTATCGGTATGTGTGGCAATCTAACAGCAACAAGTTCAGAAAGAAAGAGAACCATCCGTACCTTCCCCGCCCTCTTTTTAAGTTGACGGATTATCGCGCGAAAAATTGTCTAACAAGAAAACGTATCGAACAGGAAAAAATCCACTGTCTCTCTTACAATAGCTTTGAGGGAGCCTAAAGGGGATGATATGGCGGTATTGAAACCACAGATACTCAAACAGAATCAGGAAAACCAGCTGTCGCAAGCGCAGCAACCGATTCAACCTGCCATTTTCGCTGTTGCTCTGGGGGTATTAGCACTTGACGTTGTTGGCACCTGGTTATTAAACGGCTGTATCTTTTCCCGCTTTGCCCTTGTTGCACCATGGCTGCGCGAAGCAAGCACCCTTGCTTCGGGTCTTGCCATGCTTGTTGCTGCACTCCTCGCCTGGCGCGCTCCCCGTTGGCTTAAGCCGGATGGGGTGCTGCTTGTCTGCTTGGGTAGTCTTGTATCGTCGACGCTCATTCTTTTCTTGGCAGCCCCAACAGGTGAAATTGTCTTTTGTGCCATCGCCATGCTCTTCAATGCGCTCGCGCGCGCTGCCTGCAATCTCTTAATTGCCTGCGAGCTCTGCGCACTCAAAAAACCTGCCAGTATCATGACCGTTTGTCTGTGCGGTACCGCACTTGGCAATATCTGCTGTGAATTCTTGCCGCTGCCACCAATGGGTGCTGGCATCCTCATACGAGGGCTCTGCATGGTCGTCATTGTCATCGCCTGTTGGCGCCAAGCGCGTATCCTGCTTGAATCCATCGCTCAAAGCGAAGCTCCTACCCTGTTGAACATGACAGAACCACAAGCGTTTCTTAAGCCCTTAAACGGCGTTCTCACCTGCTCGCTATTCTTTGGACTCGCCTTCGGCTTTTCTCTGGCGCTCAATCAATCCGACCGCGTGCCCGCCACCACCATACTGACTGGTATTATCCTGGCAATAGCCGCGATAGGTTTTGCCTTTTCAACACGCGCGCAGCGCGAAGACGACCTTTTCTCGCTGGCTATTCTGCTGGTTATTGCCGGACTTGCATTCCTTCCTTGGCTGCAAAATACATCCCCCACTGCCTCTAATGCACTGTTTTCAGCCGGTGGTGAATGTTTTCGCGCCCTTATTTGGACAACGGCTGTCGCCATTGGGCTGCGTAACCAGCTTGCCCTTATCCCCGTTCTCTCCGCTTCAAGAGCTGCTCATGCCATTGGGGTGGCGCTTGGCGCAATGAGTGGGCATGCTGTTGGCGCTGGGTTTGCTATCTCACCACAAGAGACACTGGGCTTTATTGGCGCAGCCCTGTTTATCTTCGTCGCGTTTCTTTGGATTGGGTTTCGCTCGTTTAGTTTCAGCGACACCATCAATGGAGTGCACAGCCTCTCGCATAGTCCTGCTCAACAAGTAGATGGACAATCCGCCAGCGACGATGCCCTTGCGCAGCGCTGTGCTACGATTGCCACAGCACATGGACTCACAAAACGCGAAACCGAAATACTTGCCATGATGGCGCAAGGACGTAACGCGCGCTTCATCAAAGATCATTATGTTGTCAGTGTTAATACGGTAAAAAGCCACATCAAGCATGTGTACTTAAAACTCGATATTCACTCTCAGCAAGAACTGATCGATCTGGTGCGCAGTGGCGAAAGCTCAACGTCTTCCTCACACGCGCCTTCCTCACGCAGTATATAAGTATTGTCGATGGGACTTTATTAGCGCCGCAGCAGGCGACCAAGCGGCGTTGCAGCAGGCGTACCTTCCGCTCGGGCGCGATTCGTACGCATCGCTTGACGCTCGATTTCCTGTAGGCTGGGCGGTGTCCAAGAAACCGCATCAGCACCAGCATTGATTGTGCTCATAATGCTTTCAGGCGTGCCACCCCCTGAAGCAATAATGGGCATGTGCGGGTAGGCACGACGCGCTGCTTCAACAACACGCGGTGTCTCGCGACCTGCCGATATATTAATAATGCGCGCTCCCGCTGCAATCTGCAGTTGCGTGCGAGACGTTAACTCAGACACCGTAAGAACCACCGGAATATCAACGCTGCGTGCAATATTGCGGATAACAACCGGTTTTGTTGCGATATTGACCGCAACACCACTGGCACCCTGCATTTCGCTTTGAGCAGCCAGCAGTACCGAGCGCACACCCGTTGTTGTCGCCCCTGCCACACCGGTAACCACCGGGCGTTCCGAAACAGTCAGTAATGCCTGTGTAATAGCTGGCTGGCAGGTAAAGGGGTACACCGCCAACACAGCATCGGCATCACAGTTGCGGATAACAACCAAATCGGTTGAAAAGACAAACGAACGCACTAAATGGTTGTACAGCTTAATACCCGGTGCTTTACGCACTTCACGAGGCAGAGGAAGTTCAGCGCGGCGGAATGCGCCCTCAATCACTTTGGGCTCAGCCTGAATTTCAGTGACATCGGCTAATTCGTCAGAGATATTGCTGTTGTTGAGAACATCGTCCTCACCCGGTTCGTGTACCAAAATATCAGACACCGTATTCACCCCTCTTTTCGATATATTTCTATTTCCCGTATATGCCTCACGTATATCTCACGTGTATCTGTACCGCACGTATATATGGCGCTTCATTGTAGCCCTTTCGCCCCTGCGTACGACGAACGTATTTCCGATGACGTGAAGTCGTTATCTTTGCAAAAAATGGCATCAGCAGAAAGCAGGGGCATTCTCTTGTTCTATAGTGCACAAAAAGTAACCGAACGCCAAGGAGCCAACTAAAATGGAAAAGAAAGATCTGGACTGGGCAAACTTAGGATTTGGCTATCAGCCCTGTGATTACAGTTACGTTTGTAATTACCGCAACGGCGCCTGGGAAGAAGGTGGTCTTACCAGCGATCACACCGTTACTTTATCCGAATGCGCCGGCATCCTGCACTACTGTCAAGAAATCTTCGAGGGGCTTAAGGCCTACACGACCGCCACAGGAGATATCGTATGCTTCCGTCCTGACCTCAACGCGGCGCGCATGGCTGACTCAGCGCGGCGTCTTGTTATGCCACCCTTTCCGGAAGAGCGTTTTATCGATGCGGTAAAACAAGTGGTAGCAGCTAACGCAGCGTGGGTTCCCCCGTTCGGATCTGGTGCCACGCTCTATGTTCGGCCCTATATGTTTGCTTCTGGCGAGGTCATCGGCGTTAAACCGGCTGACGAATACCAATTCCGCATCCTCGTAACGCCCGTTGGCCCCTACTTCAAAGGTGGCGATGAAGCGATCACTATTACCGTATCCGACTATGATCGTGCCGCACCCCATGGTACCGGCAACATCAAGGCGGGGTTGAACTATGCCATGAGCCTGTACCCCTATGAAGAAGCCCATCGGCATGGCTATGCTGAAAATCTCTACCTCGACTCTCAAAGCCGCACGTATGTAGAGGAAACAGGTGGCGCTAACGTGCTGCTTGTCGACAAGACAGGCACCCTCGTGATTCCACAGAGTCACACCGATTCTATTCTACCCTCTATCACTCGTCGTTCACTGGCACATGTTGCAAGCGATATGCTCGGCATGAACGTGGTTGAGCGTCCAGTGCGATTTGCCGAAATTGAAGCAGGTGACTTTGTAGAATGTGGACTGTGTGGCACCGCAGCGGTTATTTCTCCCGTCGGCCACATTAAAGCTGAAGGCATTGACATTACCTTCACCGATGGCGCCACTACCTCGGGGCCTGTTATGCGCAAACTTCGTGAAACGCTTTGTGGTATTCAAGATGGTACCGTCGAAGGACCAGACGGCTGGATCTGCAAAATTAGCTAATGTTTTAAAGCAGCCTCTTATAAAAGGGATCTATCAAAAAGCCTCCGAAAGGAGGCTTTTACATACGAATGGCGGGATGTACGAGACTTGAACTCGCGACCTCCGACGTGACAGGCCGGCGCTCTAACCAACTGAGCTAACACCCCATGCGTTAAACAGCGAAGGTAATTATACCGAAGACCATCAAGCCCGCAAGACCCTTTTCACGATTTTCCAACGCACTATATATCGCTATATATCAGATATTCCAATGAATCGCGCCATTTTACTGTGTGAGAGCAAATACCTCAAAGGCCTCCCCCCACGCTACACTTTCAGTGAGTTTGAAAGCGACGGTGCTCTTTTCGTCTGTTGATCCTGTTTTGTTACGTTTGAAACAGCTGGAGACAAAAGAAAACAGTCACACAGGACGGTATGCAAGGGAGGATGCCGTTGATCAGTGGGCTCGACATCGATGAGGATCGCAAGCGGCTGTATTACGCACAAGGCTGGTGGCGCAACACCACCTTATGCGATGAATGGGCGCATCGCGTCGAGCAATCTCCCCATAGTACGTATATAAAAGATGAGACCAGTTCCTACACGTATGGCCAGGTTGATGACGCAGCCGAGCGCCTTTCGTTGTGGCTTTCTCAGCAGGGTGTCAAAAACGGTGATGTTGTCACCTTCCAGATGCCGAAGTGGGCTGAGTTCGCCATTGTCTATGTCGCCTGTTTAAAAGTAGGCGCGGTCATGTATCCCGTCGATGTACGGGGCGGACACGACAGTCTCTCCCAAGCATTAAACTTTACCAACAGCGTTGTTTATATTGGACCGACCTACTATCACAAACGCAACTACGAGCTTGAATTTCACGCTATTGCCCATGAAGTGCCCCATCTTCGCGGTGCTCTGTTTATCGACAAAGAACGTCCTAGTCTACCAGCCGATTGGTCGCTTTCACAGGTGCTTGAAAACGGTGAAACACTTCAAGCGTCCTGCCCCGCCGCCGCAGATGATGTGGCCTGTATTCTAGCAACGTCAGGGTCAACAGGAACGCCCAAACGCGCCTTGCTCACGCACAATAACATCCTATTTGCTGAACGGTCTTACCTGTCGGTTCTCAACCTGACGAGCAACGATATCGTCTGGATGCCAAGCCCCCTTAATCACGCAACGGGTTTCTTTCATGGCTTGATTGCAACCATGCTCGCCGGGGGCAGTGTAGTGTTGCAGCAGCACTATCGACCTGATACAGCGGCTGAACTTATCAGACGTGAGAAATGCACCTGGTCTCATGGGGCAACCCCGTTTATTTTTGATCTGCTGAACCATCTCGATTCAAGCAAAACTGAAGTACCCACTCTGCGATTTTTCCTCTGCGGAGGCGCCCCCGTTCCCTCCGACTTAATACAGCATGCCTGGGAACACCATATCCTTCTTTGTGAGTCGTATGGATCCACCGAAAGCATTCCTCATACGTATGTCCCCCTCGACAAGTGCCTGGAATGGAATGGCGCTTTTTCGGGCATTCCGTATGAAGGGATCGAAGTAAAAGTCGTTGATGAACACCGCAGAGAGGTTGCGCTTGGCGTGCAAGGTGAAGAATGCTCACGCGGGCCGCAGGTGTTTGTTGGATACCTCAACGAGCCCGAACGTACAGCACGCGTGCTCGATGCGGATGGCTGGTTTTACAGCGGCGACCTTTGTACGATCGACAGCGCAGGTCGCATTCGTATCAATGGCCGCAAAAAAGAAATTATCATTCGCGGCGGTGAAAATATATCCGCCACCGAAGTGGATGAGCATCTTAATGGCTGCCCTGGTATTGGCGCACACGCAACAATAGGCTGTCCCGATGAACGGCTCGGTGAACGCATCTGCACCTTCGTCGTGCCAACTGGTACACAGACCCCCACCGTTGCCGATGTTACTAGCTGGCTTGCCACGCAAGAAGTTCCCAAACGTATTTGGCCTGAGCGCATTGAAACGATCGATGCGCTCCCCTTGACTCCCACCGGTAAGATACAGAGATACAAGCTTATCGAGGAATTGCTACGTCGTTTGGGCGCGTCCTCACACACTACCGATAGCAGGGGGAACTGAAACAATGGTGAAGCAAGAGTTCAGTGCAACGCGCACCCATGCCACATGGAAGCCGCGTGTCACTGAAGCAGATATTCCCCTCTTTCACTGCCCCGAATGCGGACATGTCTATCAGGGTATTACTGACGGATCGCCGCTGACCTTTTTGGGCACCGGTCGGTCGCTCGTAGCCGAGCTGCCGTTTCAAAACGTTGCAGCTCCTCTTTGCCCTCACTGTGGCAAACACCTTGAGCCAATACCGTTTATCGAGCATGACAACCTGCCTGACGGAATTGAGCTCGATTTCCAGTTCCGCGGAGGTTTCAATAATAACTGCGTAAAGATCAAATGGGACATCCGCGATACAGCACGCTATCAACTTCAATGGGTGCTTATTAAAACCTTCACCGGTAGCCAGCTCAAATATGTTCACGAAAAGAAGTATTCGCCCCTCACCTTTGCTTTCGCCGATGAGGATGCTTACTGCTATTGCGATAGTGATCCGTGCGAAGAATGCATGTTCCGCTGCAAATTTGGTATGTGTGCCTATTGCTTTATCATGGGATTAGGGCTCGTACACATGCCGTTTGATCGCATGCTTGCCAGTGGATCAGGTGCGCGCAACGAAGGGATGCGTCGTTCAAAGCGATAAGCACCAACGACCAGAAACTGTACCGACCATACGTACCGGTGGTTTGAAATCGCATAAGAGCATATTTGTGCTCAAAAAATTGATAACGGTAATTCGCCACCCGGTGAAGTAACTCCCATAAAGTAACCCAGTAAAGTAAGTAAGTAAGTAAGTAAGTAAGTAAGTAAGTTGATAGATAGATAGATAGATAGATAAACATGTAAGTAGATGAACAGGCAGGTGCCTTTCAGCACAGCAGCATATGCAGCCGCCTGTATGAAACTGCCCTCTTTCCTCGAATCTCCGTTTTAATATTGGGGTATTCCCAATATCAATGAGTTCCTGAAAAATACGTCTTCGCTATCAATTGGAATTCAGCGGCTCTTCCTCCCACAATAGAAGCAAGCAAGGGCACATGCCCGCTGCAAACAATCGCGTAGATCAATTACGGTCATTGAGGAGGATCATATGAACCCGAACGCGAAGATTACTGACGAGCAGTTTGAGGCGTATCTCAAGCAGATCCGAGAGCTCGTCGAAGGCCCCTTCGACGAGATGCAGAAGGAAATCGAGGTGACCAACAAGTTCCCCGAAGAATTCTACGAGCTGGCTAAGAAGAACGATCTGTATCGCTTCTATCTTCCCTCTCAGTATGGTGGATGGGATCTCAACGAACTTGAAATCCTGCGCGTCCAGGAAGAATTCTCTCGTGGTCCTGGCGGCATGCG
Source organism: Cryptobacterium curtum DSM 15641 (assembly GCF_000023845.1). Classification (NCBI taxonomy): domain Bacteria; kingdom Bacillati; phylum Actinomycetota; class Coriobacteriia; order Eggerthellales; family Eggerthellaceae; genus Cryptobacterium; species Cryptobacterium curtum. Next base: position 998,263 of record NC_013170.1, read on the forward strand.
CATGCATCTGCATCATGCTGCTGACATGAACTGGCGTATCCTTGACGACTACGGTCAACAAGAAGTCAAAGACGAACTGATGCCTCTGTTCCAGGATAAGTCCGTTTATTGCAACTTTGCCATTACCGAGCAGACCGGCGGCACGGGTGCTGACATTCACACCACCGCTGAAAAGCAGCCTGATGGCTCATGGATTTTGAACGGCGAAAAGTGGCTTATCAGTCACACCGACTGCTCTGACTACACCTATGTTATCGCTGTGAGCGACCCAACCAAGGAAAAGGACGACCGTCTTTCTGCTTTCCTCGTACCAAACGATGCTCCTGGCTTTGAAATTGTTGAAATGCCCCACATGATGGGCTGCCGTGGCGCTGGTCATGCAGGTCTGCGCTTCACCAACGTTAAGCTTGAGCCGAAATACCTGCTGGGCAAAGAAGGCCAGGGTATGGAAGTAGCTATCCACAGCCTGTCCGTATCGCGCGTCCATATTGCTATGAGTAACCTTGGCATGGCACAGCGCATGCTTGAACTTTCACTGAAGCGTGCTAACGACCGCATCACGTTTGGCAAGCCGATTGCTACGCGCCAGATGATCAAGGCTAAGATTGCCGATATGCAGATGATGATTCACGTACTGCGTACCGCAATTTACGATTTCGCACGCGATTACGACATTGACCCGAAGAATGACTACATCACCGAGAAGGCTGCTATCTGCAAGCTGTTCTCCATTGATACCGTCAAGCGTGTCTCTGACGAAATGCTTGAAATCTTCGGTGGCGATGGCTACTTCGAGGATAGCCCGTATGGTCCTACCGAGCGTCTGTATCGCGACTGCCGCGCTATGTGGCTTGAAGAAGGCGCCCCGAACGTTCAGCGCATCACGATTGCTCGCGAATGCCAGAACAAAGACGGCAAGGTTGTTTACAACTTCTAAAGCGGTTTAACACCAGCTTGACATCGCACTGCCGAAAAAGGGAGCTGGCACACAGGCCGGCTCCCTTTTTGCACTGAGCGTTAATCCTGCAATATCGATAGCGGGCAAGCCATCTGGTTGTGCGATGAAATCAAATCCGTGGTACGCACAATCGCTTCAGATATGCCTGAAACAGGGCCATACAAAGTAAAGCAACTAAGTGGACCACAACCTCTCGAGAAAGGGAGAAATTATGTCAAAGCCTCTTGAAGGTGTAAAGGTCATCGATCTCACGACATTTCTTGCAACCCCCACCACCGGACGGGTGCTCGGCGAATGGGGTGCCGACGTTATCAAAGTTGAAGCAGCAAAGGGCGATCCGGGCCGCGTTAATCAGGCAGCCGTATTCGGTATGCCTTCTTCAGACGAGGAAAATCTTGGCTTCGACATGGCCAATATGCATAAGCGCTTTATCAGTTTGAATCTGAAAAGCGAAAAGGGTCTCGAGGTTATGAATAAGCTTCTTGCCGATGCTGATATCTTTATCACCAATAACCGCGCAAAGAGCCTGGCAAAAATGGGGCTTGACTGGGAAAGCCTCCATGCGAAGTATCCACGCCTCATCATGGGTCATGGCCTGGGATATGGCAAGAAGGGTCCTGAAAAGGATAATGCTGGCTTCGACGTAACCTGCTATATGGGTCGCGGCGGCGTATTTGGCACAACGGTTGACAAAGACAGTTTCCCCATGATCCCCACCAATGGCTATGGTGACTTTCAAGCTTCGATGTTTTTGGCTGCAGGACTCTTGGCCGCCTATATCGCCCGCGAGAAATCTGGCGAAGGTGACTATGTAACCTGCGCGCTGCAACACGCGGCCATCTATGCCCTGTCAACCGGTATGGTATCAGCCCAGTATGGCAACCCCTACCCCAAGAGTCGCCTCGAAGTAAACAACCCCTTAAACAACGTGTTTAAGTCCAGCGACGACCAATGGGTTGTGCTGTGCTTGCCTGAATATGACCGCGACTGGCCTCGGGTACTCAAGCTTATCGGCCGTGAAGATCTGCTCGACCGCACTGACCTCGCAAGCATTGAATCGGTAAATGCCAAGGGACTCTCGCCAGAGGTTGTTCGCATCCTTGATGACGGATTCGCTCAATTCACCCGCAGCGAACTGCTGACTATGTTTACCGAAAACGATATGCCCTGCGAACCTGCTCAGGTACCTGCTGATGTATATGAAGACCAGAACGCACTCGTTAATGAATATATCGCACAGGTTCCTTACCCGAGCGGTGGCAAGTGGTGCCCAACCGCACCAGTTCAGTTTGAGGTAAGCGAAACAGCTGCGCTTGCACCCACCGGAAAACTGGGATCTTCAACCGAAGACGTTATGCGTGAACTGGGCTATAGCGACGATGAAATCAAGGCAGCCGAATCTGATGGATCAGTTTGCGGTGCGGTTGATCTTGCCGTTCTGCAGGGAAAGTAAAACGTGCTACGCAACAGTAGCTGGCAGCAATTTGGTTGATGGCAGCTAGCAGCACGCGATTAGCAGCAGCGAGCAGTAATGTAATTGATCGTAGCAGCCGACAGCAATACGGTTACTCGAAGACAGCCGCTAGAAGGCAAGGCACTCTCCATACATATGGTAGGTGCCTTGCCTGTCCTATTATTTGCAAACCCGAAGTGAGCCTCCGAACGATTTCTTAGATACATCAAGCCGCAAATCCCTTTTCCCTTCATGGATTCACTGACCCGTTACAGATTGACAGCAGTCCTAAATGGCTGATATCTGCTAAGCTAAACCCACGAAGAGTTTCACGTCTACACGTGTTCTTTCTCAGAGAAAATCGCATCGCGCAGATACGCTTCGCTCGGTCGTCAAAGGAGCACCCATGAACCTGTCTCAGCTTCAGTACTTCTGTAAATTGGCGGAACTCCAGCATTACACCAAAGCAGCTGAACAGCTCTACATCACACAGCCAACCCTTTCGAATTCTATCTCGCGACTCGAAGACGAACTGGGTGTCCCTCTCTTTGTGCGCGATGGGCGCAATGTACGCCTGACCAAGTACGGACGCGAGTTCAACGAGTATGCAAAGCAGGCACTTGCAGCAATCGACAAAGGCAAACAGCTCGCACAAGACGAGGCAGGCGAATACACGGGCACAGTTTCAATTGGTACGGTCTACACCATTGAAGACGCGTTTCTGCCTAGCATCATTAAGGAATATCGCCAGCGTTTTGGCACCAAACCGGTCATTCACGTCGCACAGGGACTTACCAATGCCCTTATAGAAGGCCTGGAAGACGACACGTATGATCTTATTTTTGGCGCCTACAAGCCCAACCGCGAAAGCTTAAACTTTATCCCAGTGACAACTCAAAGTCTGCGCGTCATGGTGCATCGAAATCACCGCTTGGCAAAGCACAAGAGCATTCCACTTTCCAGTTTGCACGGTGAGCATTTGATTACGTATCACTTTAATACGCCATTGGGTATGGAAGTAAAAACCGTGATTGGCCATGAAGGACTACTGCCGACCGAACAATACGACGATGAGATTACCCTTGCCTCAATGGTTGATGCGAATGCCTCAGCTGTTGGACTGGCACTGGCTACCTTAGGATTTAACATCTTCCCCGACTTGGTAACCATTCCGCTCGACGATGTGCCCGAAGACTTTCATACCATTTATCTAATTTACAAAAAGGGAAGCTATAAGACACCCGCTGTTCAGCATTTTATCGATGTGGCACGCGAATATGGCCACATTGAGCCCCCTATTGGATCGCTGCAACATTAGATAAATGCGAGGCACGTGACGGTTGCCGAGCGTCTACGTTCCCATGGCTAGTGAATCACCGAGTACTAGCTGAACACTAACCTGGCTGTGTCGAGTTCGAAGCGCTCGTGCACATCGAGTGAATCATATCTATTGAATCATTGCGGCATTAGATTGGACACAAAGGGGCGGCCGAGTACATCGACCACCCCTTGTGCACATAGATGTGGGTTAAGAAATTCCCCTATGTTTTGTTTGCACGCACCTGCTAAAAGGCAGCTTATAAGCTTAAAGACCAAAACATCGAAAAAGAAGTTGAGCCCATCAGTGCACGCAGCACAAGCTCTCGTTACAATTCACTGCAGCTAATCGCGTACCTTCTCAAGTGCGCTGTATCCGAACATACTCTTGAACTGGCTGATCAGATAGAGTGCCATCAAGACAGACAGAATAGCGGCGACCAACAGCAAGACCATCATGATCCATACTGCGCTTGCTTCACCCGTAGCTGAAGTCATGGCACCAACAATGCCAGGCAAGAATACCGATGCCGCACCCATGAAGGTGTAATACATACCAACATTACGACCACGCGGCCCTGGGCAGATAAGCTGACGTTGTGTAACACCGGTCTGCAGCATGCCACCAGCAGCACCAAAGCCCAGAAGAGCAATGCCCACATACACGGCGCCAGCACCAACACCCAGAGGAAGTGCCAGCAGAACAACACCCAGACCAGCTACAGCAATAATAGAGTCGATAAGAATAACCTTAACTGGATTCCACCGGAGCTTGCCCATCATGAAAGCCCAGAACAACACTGCAATGATAGAGCCAGCTGTGTAGATGGACGTCAGACCCGCAGCCGCAACAGGGTCAAGCCCTAAATGTGCCTGACCAAAGGCCTTGGAGTACTGCTGAGCGCCGTACATAATAAACATGATGACAAAGCCATAGAACAGCGTAACGAACTGAGTAAGACCATTGGGCTTCTTCAGCATTGCATCACGGGCCGCCTGAATTTCAGCCTCTGCAGCGTTTTTAGCAGCTGCTTTATCAGAATCAGAGTCGACCTTAGTCTTGCGTTGATCGTCATACACAAACGGTGTAAAAATGGCGCAAACGGTGGCGATAACTGACAGGATAATGGCAACCCACACATTGATATGCCAATCGCCCGTATTGGCAGTGGTAACAACGGTGTTTGTTGCCTTATCGAGAACGTGATTTGCATTGAGAGCAGCGAACAACGGATACACAATACCCGATACCGAAATAACTGCTTTGATACCAATTGTCGTCGCTCCAGCTTGACGCGGATTAGCTTCGGCGATAGCAGGATACAGTGCACCATCCCAGAAACCTGATGTCGCTAAACCAGACAGGAAACCAGCAACAGCAGCTACCGTTGCATTATCGGTAACCAGCATAATAACGAACGAAATCACATACAGAACGCCACCAAGAACAGCGGGGAGTTTACGCCCAATACGGTCGGAAATCTCGCCGCCAATCCACACGGAGATAAATTTACCGACGCCCGTCCAAACAATGGCGGTTGATACCGCTGCGGCACCCAACTTCGGATCAGTAAATCCCCACTGCGTATAGAAGTCAACCTGATTCTGGCTGAAGATGATTGCCTGCACGCCGTGCGTCAGATAGCACATATACACGGTGGCGATGGCAAACAGGTACTTCTTCGCCTGTTTCGCTGCACTCATTGCATCTCTCCTCATCGCATTGAGTCCTACGTATTACGCAGGTTCGTCTGTCCTCTCCCATACATAAGCCACAACATAAGAGGCAGACCTACTCGATTCATCAAGATTCATCGACTGCCGACCCGTTATGGCTCGCAAAAAGGATATATCGAACCTCATTCATAATATGGCCTGCAGAATATGAAAGCCAATTGATTAAAAGGGGGTCATATCCGCATTTATATTTCATTTTGGAATGTAAGAAGACAGAACCACCTATAGATGCTGTAAATGCGCTCACTTAAAGCACCGTACGTGTCTATCGATGTGCCAATCAGCGCACTGTGCATGCTTATTCGCGCACCATTCACAACAACAAAGGTACTGTGTGCCATAAAATGGCGTGGGTTCTACTGATACTTTTCTTTTAAAAGTGGAGAAGCAATACGCACCATAATCTGGTCGGTTCCATCAGCAATCTGGTTGCCGCGGCAGTCCTGCCAAATCCAACTTGCCCGTTCATAGGTGGTATATCCTCGTCCACCCAGTATCTGCATCGCTCTACTCGCAACGTCGCACGCCGCTTGAGGAACAAAACGCTTCATAAGGGCAACGGCGAGACGCTTATCCGAACACGACGCATCGAATGCCCAGGCCGCTTCATAGACAAGCGCACGCATTGCCCGTACGTTGATTTCCATATCAACTAACAACTGTTCAATCTGTTGAAAATCACCAATAGCCTGGCCAAATGCCTCACGCTGCTGTGCATGATGCACGGCATCTTCAAGTGCCGCCTGAGCCATTCCTAACGACTGAGCACACACGAGTGTTCTGCTAATTTCAAACACGTGAAATAAGCGCGGGAAGCCAGCCATTCCCGTATCGTCAAGCCGCCAGGAAGGATCAAGTTCAACCTGCGAAAATGAAAGGTCAGCGAAGGGTAATATCTTCTGGCCAATCTTGTCGATGGGATAGGCTTCAATCCCGTTTGTATCAAGAGGAACCAGCCAAAAAGAAAGGTGCGGACGCTCGGTTGCTTGCGTGTTAGTCTCGTCAAGGGCCGCCACCATAATCTGTGGCGCATATTCCCCATTCTCGACAAACGTTTTTCGACCATCAAGAAATAGACGGTTGCTGCGCCTCGTCACTTTTGTCTTCATACCCATCGTATCGCTGCCCGCTGCCGGCTCGGTAACCGCAAGGGAAAAAGCCAGCTTGCCAGAGGTACGGTATTCCTCAATCAACGGACGTGCTTTATCCGAAGCAGCGGCAAATTCCTGCAAGATACGCACGTGCATAATATCGCTCGCAAAGGGCAGCGACGCCCCGGCGACACGACACATTTCTTCGTTGATCAAAGCTTGTGCAAGCAGAGACCCGCTTCGATCTTCAAAACCAGCCAGCTGTGGATGACGATAGTATTCTTCGACAAACGCGCGGCGCACCTTGTCTGGTAGACCCTCGTCATGCTGCCACTGTCTAATGTTTTCTACCGTAAGGTATTCAGTGGCAAAACGTTTAAATGAATTGACAAGGCTCCTCTGTTCATTGCTGAGCGAGAAATCCATGTCCACTACCTCCAAGCCACGCGGGCATCCTAGCCAAAGCGGTACTGAACCCCCATAGTTGGACCGGGATTATCCCACTTGGCCAATATTGTCGCTTCTGCCACGATGCGGCACGTGCCACACTCAAGACAGCCAGCATAATCAAATGACTTGTGACCCTCGTCGTCTACCTTATACAAAGCCGCAGGACACACGCGTACCAGCTTAGCAAACTCTTCATCATCAACGTTATCGATATCGTCGCCTGCCAATACAATATGCGCATTTTCTTCATCGACATTGTAGTGATTTAAGGCGATTAGCTCGTCAACATTAACGGTAATCTCAGGTAGTTTCATGCTCATAGCGCCTTCAGAGCTCCCCTCACTTGTTTGAACAGCTTGAACAGGCCGCGTTGTTTGACAATCGGCATCATGCGCGCCTTTAAATGCACCTGGGGTTTCCCGTTTACTACAAAGAGCGCATTCAGAGCTTCACGTATCATCACGGGATAATCGGTAAACATCTCAGGCCAGTTTTCCATCGTGGTCGGCCATGCCTTAAATGTTTCCAGATCTTTGAGCACAAAGCTGTTTTCCATACGGCTGCGATATCCAGCAAGACTTTCTTTGCTGACGTCACCTGCGTCAAGAGCTTCAACAGCAGCTTCAGCAGCAAATCGGCCGCTTGCCACCGCAAAGTCCATGCCACGCACCTGATAACCCAGATTCATGCAGAGCATCGCCGCATCACCTGCGATAAGACACCCATCGAAGAGATAATCAGGAATCATGTTGTAGCCACCTTCGGATACCATGTGACCCGAATGCTCAACAAGCTCAGCCCCTTTGAGAATAGGCGCAACAGCGGGATGGCGTTTAAAGTCGTCAAGTGCCTGATAAATGGTCGTGTCAGACGCTGCCATATTTTTAATGGTTGCCACCAGACCTAAGCTTATCGACTCGTTGTTGGTGTAAAGAAAACCACCGCCAACACTGCCATGTGTGCAGTCGCCCACAAACAGCATGGCGGCACCTTCGCCTTCGGGAACCAGGAATCGATCCTCAATGGTGGCAGCAGGAAGCTCGAAGGTTTCTTTAATGCCCACAGCGATTTCATGATCAGCGGGGCGCGGAGCACCAAGATTACGTTCGGCAAGAAGATTATTCACCCCTTCGGCCACAATAGTAACCTGGGCCGTAATTTCGTCATCGCCTGCTTTAATGCCGATAATGCGGCCGGCATCATCCTTGAGCAACTCTTCGACGGCGATGCCGCAAATATATTCAGCACCAGCAGCCTCAGCGGTTTCAGCAAGCCATTGATCAAACGGGCCGCGCAACCCACTGTATGAATCAGAGCCAGCCGCCGCGAGTTCAGGACTCGTGAAGTCAATAGTCATGTTCGCTGCCGGATCCATCAATGCCATACGCTCGTGCGTGATCTTACGCTCGAAGGGAATATCATCAATCGTGATTTCCCCGTCTGAATAGTCGTTAAAGACGCTTCGCAGTGAATGAGCATAGATGCGCCCGCCAGTCATATTCTTAGCGCCAGCATATTCGCCGCGCTCCACCACTAAGACGGACTTACCTTTTTTGGCAGCGACATACGCTGCTATGGCACCGGCACAGCCGGAGCCGACCACGATTACGTCGAAATCGGTGTCTGCCATGCCGATTCCTTTCTCTCTTATCCCGTGCGGGGCATCCAATCAACTGTCAGTCGCCAAGGGGTGGCCTGCATGCCAGCAAATGGTTAGTTGCCGGCAGATGATCAGTTGCTAATAGATGCCCCGTTTTTCCTCAGATGTCCTTGCTTCTCCCGCTTCACAGGCGGCTTGTACTGTTTCGCTTTACGGTATCTATTCGTTACAGAGCAGCAGTAAGAGCTGGCAAGACAGTTTTTAAGTCACCGGCAAAGCCGTAATCACACTGCTTGAATATGGGTGCATTCTTGTCTTTATTTACGGCAATAATGGTTTCAGAACCGTTGCAACCAACCATGTGCTGCATCTGCCCTGAAATACCAACAGCGACATAGGTCTTCGGTGATACCACCGCACCCGATACACCCACGTATGCCTCGCGCGGGAACCAGTCGACACCTTCAGCCAAAGGACGCGTGCAGCCCACTTCAGCACCCAGCTTAGCTGCGAGATCGCGCGCAAGCGCAAGATCAGCTTCGTCGGCGAATCCACGACCGCAGGCCACGATTGCCTCTGCGCCCGCAAGGTTTACATCGCTTTCTGGCAAAGCTTCAGTGCCGGTTTTTACCACCGCGTGATCAGGTGCTTCAAAAGCAACTTCTTCAACACTGTCGGTACCAGTGGCGGCTGAGCCATCAAACACACCTGCGCCAACCGTAAAGAGCGACACCTCACCTGTCGCGCGTGCCTTGCGTACGCCCGTACCACCAAAGTACATACTTGTTGCAGTAAGGTCCTCGAAAGCGCTCACGCCCGTAATGGTAGCCGCACCCAAATGGGCTGCAAGGCGTCCCACCAACGACAGGACGTGCAAGCTCGGTTCCGCCAACACAATAGTTGCACCTGATTCATCAAAGAGACGATTGACGGTGACATAGGCGTCATCAGCCACATTGCCAGCTGGAATCTCGATATGAAACGCTGTATCAGCCACACCAGTAGGAACATCCCCCACCGAAACAATAACAACTTCTTCGGCCAGCGTACGAGCACCGCACGTTAACTCAGCGGCAGCTGCTTTCGTTTCAGCAATAACAAATGCCTTAGCCATGTTCTTTCCCTACCCTTCTTACAGCGCAGCCTTGACGGCGGCGATGAATTCATCAACGTCAGTGAAAATTTCCCGCTTGCGATCAACTTCGGCAGGGGCAGCCACCGAAACTTCTTCGACTACGGCCGCAGACGCCGCTGCAGCCCCTTCGACATTCATCGGCTTCTTGCCGGCTGCCAGAATGTCTTTCATGCCCGCAATGCGTGGCTCAGCAAACTCAGGAGCAACTGATATAACAGCCGGCAGCGGAATCTCAACTGATTCCATTTCGGTTTCTAGAAGACGCTTTGCGGAAAGGGTGTTACTAGCTAATTCAGCGGAAACGACCCCCGAAACAAAGGGAACATTAAGGGCTGCAGCAAGCTGCGCGCCGGTTTGCTTGGCGTACAAGTCAGCCGATCCATCGCCGGTGATAATGACGTCCCAGTCGCCTGCCTGCCCAGCAAGACGTGCAAGTTCGGCTGCCGTACCAAACGCATCCAGGCCAGCAACAGCATCGTCGGCAACAAGGAACAGCTCATCGACACCGCGAGCCAAAATATTTTTCTTGGTCTTGGAGTCATCCGCCTTTGCAGATCCAACCGAAATAGCTTTCACGGTAGAACCTGGATTTGCTTCGGCCAGAAGCGCTGCCGCTTCAATTGCATTCAGGTCGTAGGTAGAGACAACCTGATGCGCGCGGGAAAAGTCAAGTGATCCGTCCGAACCGGTCTTGACGTCCTGGTCATCGGGAACAATCTTGCATGCCACGAGGATGTTCATAGAGGATCCTTTCTCGAACATTCAATTCATTCATCCACACAAACGGTAAGCACTATGCACGCTCCAGCCGCAGTATGTCGTTTGCCATTGCGCCAAACACCTTGAGAAAACGAGGTATTTCCAGGTGAATAACGCACTTTCACAATACGGTGCCCCTTTAAATAACTAAAGCGGCAGTTTTCAAATTTGCCCAGATACCGTATCGCAGTGCACTGCCTATCACACAGCAGTGCTCAAGGGGCATCCTGACAGCTCAGCAACGCGCAAGATCGCTATCAGAACGCACCCTCACACAAACCTACAGAGCGTACTTTTTCGCCACTTGGCGTCCGCCGATATAGGCCATAATCTCGTGCGTGCCGCCACCAAACATGTTGCCACGCGTGTCAGCCCACAGGCGTCCAATACGCACCTCGGTGGTATACCCGAGACCCGCATATATCTGCAGTGCCATATCCGTTACTTCAAAGCACTCTTTGCAGCCGTAGCGCTTCAGAAGAGCACTCTCAAGCTGAACTGGTTCACCGTTATCCATCATCCACAGCACCTTATACAGGAACTGGCGAGTGGTCTGAACCTTGATTTCCATGTCGGTTAACAGCTCTTGAATCATTTCCTGCTTGAAGATCGGCTTTCCAAAAGCAATGCGCTGGTTAGCATACTGAGCCGCATCAGACAGTGCCGCTTGAGCCAACCCCAGCTGTTCCGCAACAATATAAGCACGTTCGACTTCGAAGTTCTTCATCAGCATCATGAAGCCCTTGCCAGCCTCACCCATACGCATATCTTCAGTCAGCACCACATCGTCGAAGTACACTTCGCAGAAGGGAATGCACTGCTGCCCGATCTTATGTAGCGCCGCCGTCGAAACACCCGGGGTGTCCATCTTGACGAGCCACAAGCTCATATCCCCGTTGTCGTGGCTGGGATCTTCATCTTTGGCAACAACGATGGTGTAGGGCAAAACCGCACCCATGGTCACCCAGGTCTTCTGACCAGACAAGAGATACGTTCCGTCGGCCTGTTTCTTCGTTACACAGGTCATCGAACGATTGTCGGAACCAGCACCAGGCTCTGAAATAGAAAGCGACGAAATGGGCCAACCGGTTTCCATGTAATGATCCATGCACATCTGTTTCTGCTCATCAGTACCGAATTCCATAATGTCAAACATCGAAAGTGAATTCTGATACAGAATGTGCATGCAGCCGCTTTTTTCATACAGACGCTCGATCATCAAGCCGATCGTCTGACGGTCGGCAGGAATCCCGCCGAACTCTTCGGGGATACCCATAAGCCCGAAACCAGCATCGCGATACGCTTCAGCAATTTCATCGGGCATAGTACCCGTCTCGTACATTTCAGCAATAGCTTCATCAGTGAAGTAGCGTTCGCAGAATTCGTCGACACTTTCTAGAAGAAGTTCTTGCTCATCGGTCAGATTGAAATCCATGTTTCCTCCTCGATCTGACGGGGAACGCCCCCGAGACGCTCAGCAGCCGATGGACATAGAATACGATGGTGGAATACACATCGGATGGTCATTTTTCTAAATCTGTCCGTATGATTTGTAAAGCACCTGTTCAGCGATGTGCATAAGGGAAAAAGGAATGCAATCGGGCGTCATTGATAGATTCAGAGAATAGAATGGGTTCAACTTGGATGCATCGCACGAGAAATGTATGCACTATACCCTCATGCGGGAACTACCGAAGACGATAAGATATACAAGAGTCAAAGCTACCAGAGGAGATAAGATAGACACCAAAGCTCAAATGACCGTAGATACCCAGCATCGCGCCGCATTACTGAGTTCAAACAAGTGCATTAAAAACAAACTGGTACATTGAACAAACCGAATGGGCGAGTCGAAAGAAGTATGCAATGTCGACACTCGATACGAAGTTGCTCATCGCAGAAACATTCATCAACCTAGTCGAAACAAACAACACGGACAAGGTGCCGATCTCTGCCATTGTGGCGGCTTGCGAAAAAAACCGTAAGACGTTCTACTACCATTTTCCCAGCCGCAATCATCTTATCGCCTGGATATTCCGCTGGGATATCGCCCAGCAATTAGAAGCGCACATCGAGAAAGATTGCCTGATCTATAAGCGTCACGACCCACTGGGTTTTGATTCGCTTGCGTATTACACCTGTATCAAATCGGGCGTCCGCACCATAGACGGACGCCCCTTCTTCCAGGCACTTGATGCCTGTCTGTGCCACCGCGCACACTACTACGCTTGTATGTTCGCCGACAACTCCCCCGACGGGCTACCAAACTACCTGTTTAATTTGTATTCCCCTGCCCTGTTAGACGATATCAAGTTTATTCTGAGCAATCGCTATCTGAAGGAAGCCAATCAGCGTTTTCTTGCCGACTTTTATACCGGCGCCGCACTTGCCTATTTCACCCGCCGCGTGCGCGAAGGGCACACCACCCCGCTTGCTGCCGAGATAGGGGCATTCGACAACATCATCCACGACTCGCTTGCCGAAGAGATCACCCGCCAGCAACGAGGGCGGGTACTCTAACACTGTCTGGCTCGCATTAAGCAGGCCCTCATGAATGCGTTCCTGAAATCAAAATCAGGCGCGTTTTGCCTTACGTGCCCGGTCACGAGATATCATGCGGTTCAAAGCATGCAGGTAGGCTTTGGTGGATGACACGATGATATCGCCATCCGAAGCGCGTCCGATAAAGACATCTCCTTCGGCACAGCGCACCCGCACTGTCACTTCGCCAAGTGCGTCAATACCATGTGTAACCGCATTGACACTAAATTCCTGCAGCTCACCCTGCACATTCATAATCTCATCGACCGCTTTAAACGCCGCATCAATAGGACCCGTACCAAAAGCGCATACCGTTTGTGTGGCCCCCTGATCGTCGCGCAGTGTCAACGTAGCTGTTGGTGTGAGAGGAAAACCGCAGCTTACCTGCACTGCCTCAAGCGTATAGATAGCATCAGTCACACGCGCCTGATCGGCCACAAGGCTTTCAAGGTCTTCGTCGTAGACTTCTTTCTTACGATCGGCCACCTCAAGAAACCGCTCATACAGTGCATCAAGCGCCGGCGGATCAAACGTATACCCTAAATGCTCAAGACGATGCTTCAAAGCAGCATGCCCACTGCGGGCTGAAAGCACAATCCGGCTTTTATCGGCACCGACTTCTTCCGGGCTGATAATTTCATAGGTGTCGCGCTTTTTGAGAACGCCATCTTGGTGAATGCCTGATGAATGCGCAAATGCATTCGCACCGACGATAGCCTTATTCGCCTGCACGCCCATACCCGTGATAGATGACACCAAATGCGAAGCGCGCGTGAATTCTCGGGTGTTGATGTCGGTATGCGCACCCAGTTCGTCTTCGTGCATGCGGATTCCCATAACCACTTCTTCCATGGCCGTATTACCCGCACGCTCACCAAGACCGTTAATGGTGCATTCAACCTGCGTTGCACCAGCGGCAACACCTGCCAAAGAAAGCGCTGTCGCCATGCCTAAATCGTTGTGGCAATGCACCGAAAGTGTGACGGTATCAATGCCATCAACATGCTCTTTCAAGTACTGAATGCGCCGACCGAATTCATCAGGTAGCGAATACCCTGTAGTATCAGGAATGTTCACCACAGTCGCACCCGCGAATATCACGGCCTGAATCACCCGTGCGAGAAACGCATAATCAGCACGCCCCGCATCCTCAGCATAAAATTGAACGTCATCGCATAGATTGCGCGCATAGCGAACGCAATGCACGGCTCGCTCGACACATTCATCTTCGGAAATACGCAGCTTATCACGCAAGTGACTCGGTGATACACCCAACCCCGTATGAATGCGCGGGCGAGCTGCCGTAGCAAGAGCAGCGGCAGCAGCATCAATGTCTTTTTCAACCGCGCGCGTAAGAGCAACAACCACCGCGCTATCGCCAACCGCTTCAGCAATGCGTTGAACGCTTTCGAAGTCTCCGGGCGACGAAACGGGAAATCCTGCCTCAATTGCATCAACGTTTAAGCGCACGAGTTGACGAGTAACGGAAAGCTTTTCTTCCGTATTCATAGAAGCGCCAGGCGATTGTTCGCCATCACGCAGTGTCGTATCAAGAATGTCTATCTTGCGTGTCACCGTATCTCCTACGCTATCGTTTGATCCAGCTAAACATGTTGCGAATTTCTTCGCCAACCTGTTCGATTTCGTGGTTCGCATATTCAGCACGCTTGCTCAGCAGCACTTCATGTCCACGATCGCAATCGTCGATAAACTCTTTCGCAAACGATCCATCTTGAATGCGGGCAAGAATGGTACGCATCGCTGCCTTGGTGTCTTCGGTAATAATCCGCGGACCAGCGTAATAGTCACCATATTCAGCTGTATTGGAAATGGAGCTACGCATACCATGCATACCGTTTTCGTACATGAGGTCCACAATCATTTTCATTTCATGGTACACCTCAAAATACGCCAACTCACCCGGATAGCCAGCCTCAGTCAGCACTTCGTATCCTGCTTCGATCAGGTGAGTAACCCCGCCGCAGAGCACCGCCTGTTCGCCAAAGAGATCCTCTTCAGTTTCGTCTTTAAAGGTACTCTTAATAACCCCCGCGCGCGTGCCGCCGAGCCCCCACGCATACGATAAGGCAATATCCCAGGCATCCTCGGTAAAGTCTTGCTGCACGCAGATAAGATCAGGAACGCCGGATCCTTCAGTAAATTGGCGACGCACAATATGACCAGGGCCTTTTGGCGCCACCATGATGACGTTAACATCCTTGGGCGGCACGATGTATCCAAAATGGATGTTGAATCCATGTGCAAAGGCAAGCGTATCGCCTGGTTGCAGATGCGGGACAATATCTTGAGCGTACACCGCACGCTGACTTTCATCAGGTGTCAAAATCATAATCACATTGGCTTCGCGAGCCGCTTCAGCAGTGGTCATAACTTTCAAACCAGCCTCTTCTGCGATCTTCCAAGAAGATGAATCACGGCGCAGGCCAACACGTACATCGCAACCTGAATCATGCAGATTAAGCGCATGAGCATGCCCTTGTGAACCATACCCAATAATGGCAATTTTCTTTCCTTGAATGATTGCTGGATTTGCATCCTCTTCGTGCAAGATGGTGACAGCCATGGTAAGACTCCTTTTCTCGTGGCTGATATCAAACGAATGAAACGATTAATCGAGCTTTCCGCGCGGGGCGGCTATTTTCTTCGGTTCCCCACATAAGGCAGCTATTTTCTCGGTTCCCCACGCAAGACGACTATTTTCCTGGCTCCCCGCGCGAGACGGCTATTTTCCCGGTACGGGTGATTTCCTTAATGCCATAGGCACGCAGGAGATTTTCAAGGCCCGAAAGCTTACTTTCATCCCCCGTTGCCTCGATGGTAAGCGACTGATTGGCAACATCGACAATCTTTGCGCGAAACACGTTGGCGATCTCGATAACTTCGCTGCGCTTTTCTGGTGGGGCGACAACCTTAATAAGTACGAGCTCGCGGACGATTGCGGCATCATCAGCTATTTCGTTAATCTTGTAGACGCTTACTAGTTTATGAAGCTGCTTAGTAACCTGCTCAAACAAAACTTCATCGGCGCACACAACAGCCGTTAGACGCGACATATTCACGTCTTCAGTCGGCGCGACCGCCAGTGATTCAATATTGAACCCGCGGCGCGAAATAAGACCCGTTACGCGACTGAGCACACCCGGTTTATTTTCAACCAGAATAGAAAGGATATGCCTACTCATCCTACTCATGAGAAGACCTCCTTTCACCCCGCGGCGAACTTTGTGTGCGAGCAGAAGCAGAAGCACGATCAGTATCTTCGTCGATCTGCTGGGAAATATCACCCAGTGAAACGGCCCCAATAACATCATCAATAGCAGCACCGGGCGCAACCATTGGGAATACCTTTTCGTCAATTGGTATACGCACATCAAGTAACGCTGGACCGTGAGCAGCGAGCAAGCGTTTATACGCCGCAACCACCTGCTTGGAATCGCTCACCCGCTCACCCTGCCAGCCATATGCTTCGGCAACCTTTACAAAATCGGGATTAGACGAAAGAAGCGTGCTGCTAAATCGGCGATGGTAGAACAAATCTTGCCACTGATGAACCATTCCCAGAGCATCGTTGTCAAAAATAATTACCTTCACGGCAAACCCTTGAGCTGCGGCTGTCGCCATTTCCTGAATGCACATCTGGAAGCTTCCATCGCCCGTAATGCAAACTACCTGCGCGCTCGCGTTGCCCATCTGCGCCCCAAGGGCCGCAGGCAGCCCATAGCCCATGGTACCGGCTCCGCCACTTGAAAGAAAGGTACGCGGACGATCACGATCGATGTACTGAGCAGCCCACATCTGATGCTGGCCGACATCGGTAACAACAATTGAGGATTGTCGATCAAGTACCTCAGAAAGTGCTGCCATGGCACCTTCTGGCGCAATGGAACCCGAAGGTGATGTAATCCCTGGATGCGCATAGGGATGTCGCGTGCGCCAATCATCAATCTTTTTCAACCAGGCATCGCTTTGCACCGTGGCTTGACGCTTACGCAACGTGGCAATAATACCCGCCAAAGCCGGCTTTGCATCACTTACCAGAGGGATATCGGCCATACGGCGTTTACCGATTTCAGCAGGGTCGATATCAATATGAATCACCTGCGCATGCGGCGCAAACGCCTGTATCTTTCCCGTCACGCGATCAGAAAAACGTGCACCAACGGCAATGAGCGTGTCGCAGTGAGTCATTGCATAGTTGGCAAATCGCGAGCCATGCATACCTACCATGCCTAAGTCGAGTGGATGGTCGTTAGGGAAGGCGTCTTTGCCGATAAGAGTAGTGACCACCGGTATGCGCATTAATTCGGCAAGTTCAACCAGTTCAGAGGTTGCTCCTGACGAAGTGATACCACCACCGGCATACAACAGTGGCCGTGATGCCCCCGCAATAAGATCTGCTGCTTGACGCACCTGTTTAGCATTAGGCTTCATAGTTGGCTTGTAGGACGGTAAATTGCTACTCTGCGGATAATGAAATTCAATCTGTGCTGCTAACAGGTCGCTCGGAATGTCAATAAGCACAGGTCCGGGACGACCGGTCGCCGCAATATGAAACGCATCGCAAAACGTTTGCGGTAAATCATCGACCCGCTGAAGCAAATAGCTATGTTTCACAATAGGCATCGTGATGCCAACAATGTCTGATTCTTGGAATGCATCGGTACCAATAATCGTGCGGGGCACCTGCGCACAAATAACCACCAACGGCACGCTATCCATATACGCTGTTGCAATGCCGGTAACCGTATTTGTCGCACCAGGACCGCTGGTCACCAACACCACGCCAACGCGCCCAGTTGCACGCGCATAACCATCAGCCATATGTGTTGCGCCCTGTTCATGACGAGCAAGCACATGATGAAGACGCTTTGAATCGTAGAGGGCATCATACATCTTAATAGCTTGGCCACCGGGATACCCAAACAGAACATCAACGCCTTCAGCCTCAAGCGAAGCAATAACAGCCTGGGCACCGGTTAATAAACTGCCTTCATGTTCGCTAGCGCTTCCTGGCCGTTCTATAACGTGGCAAGAATTTTGAGCGGTTCCACTCATCCGAAATACGCCCCCTTATCAGCACTCGAAACCAACTTGGCATAACGGGCAAGAACTCCCGTGGTGTATTTCGGTTTGGGAGCCTGCCAAGCAGCCCGACGACGCGCCAGTTCATCGGCAGGCACATCGAGCTCAATTGTGCCGGCATCAAGATCGATCCGAATAACATCGCCGTCATGCACAAAGGCAATCGGACCCCCCGCTGCCGCTTCAGGACTCACATGGCCAATGCACGGTCCCTTTGTAGCGCCGGAAAAACGCCCATCGGTAATAAGCGCAACTGAATCAGCCAGCCCCATACCGAAAATCGCACTGGTCGGCGTTAACATTTCGCGCATACCAGGACCACCTGATGGCCCTTCATAACGAATAACTACAACAGCACCGGGAACGATTTTGCCGGCAAATATCGCTTCACAGGCTGCTTCTTCACTGTCAAATACCTGCGCAGGACCAGCATGCTGTCGCATGGCAGCAGAAACAGCACTTTGCTTAACCACACAGGCATGAGGAGCAAGATTGCCCCGCAGCACGCGCAAACCACCCTGCGCGCTATAGGCGTTTTCAATAGTGTGAACAACCTCGCCATCAGGCGTCGGACAGGCGTCTATCCATTCGCGCATCGTACCATGGCAGGTCAGTGCTGCCTCATCAAGCAAGCCAGCGCGCCCCAGCTCACCGATGACGGCCGCCACGCCACCCTGCGCATTAAGGTCTTCGATGTGCAGCGGACCAGCTGGTGCAATGCGCGTGATATTCGGCGTGTGCTGACAAATGGCATCCCAGTCATCCATCGAAACGGGGCAACCGGCTGCATGGGAGATAGCCGTTAAGTGCAGCATCGTATTTGTTGAACCGCCAAAAGCCATGTCAAGCGCCATACCATTATGCAGCGCATGTTCATTGATAATGTCGAGTGCGCATATATTGTTGGCAACAAGATCCATAACTTTCATGCCGGCGTGCTTGGCTAAGCGAACCCGCTCGCTATATACCGCAGGAATCGTGCCATTACCTGGTAGTGCGATACCCAATGCCTCGCACAAACAACCGATAGAGTTAGCTGTAAACATGCCCGAGCAGCTTCCGCAGGTGGGACAAGCGCTATCCTCATACCACTTACACTTATCTTCACTCATCGTGCCGGCCGTCACAGCACCAACTGCGTCAAACAACGTGTTGAGATCAGTCTCGCTGCCATCCTGATCACGACCAGCCAACATAGGGCCTCCGGTGACCACGACGGTGGGAATATTAAGGCGACAAGCAGCTATCAACATACCAGGAACCACCTTATCGCAGCTTGGTATCAGCACCATGCCGTCGAAGCGATGCCCCTGCACCACACATTCAACTGAATCAGCTATCACTTCACGACTCGCAAGCGAATAGCGCATGCCTTCATGGTTCATCGCGATGCCATCGCAAATGCCAATCGTATTGACTTGAGCTGGTGTTCCACCTGCCATGCGAATACCAGCTGAAACAGCATCAGCAATCGTTTGCAGATGCAAATGCCCAGGAATAATTTCGTTGCGCGAAGATACCACCGCAATAAGCGGACGAGCGAGTTCTTCGTCGGTAAAGCCGTCGGCCTTTAACAGGCTGCGGTGCGGGGCGCGTGCGAGACCCTTCTTAATCGCATCGCTTCTCATCGGCACTTCCCTTCTCCCTTACTTGCCGAAGAGGTGCGCCAAAAGAAAAAACCCGGAGCAAGCCGCTGCGGGTTTCAGACATCAGGGAAACCGAGGGTATAGATATCCCTCGACGACACTATCGGCTGCCACCGGCTCGGCTTACTGGCGCCCGCCGAGCAGAAAGGTCATCCCTACTCAGTCGTGCGCGTTCGATCGAACTGCTCCAAGGGATTTCAGAACGTCCACCACAGGCTCGCAGTACCGCCTGTTTGCTGAAAAGATGGATGGCCCTTACTGATCCTCTTCAACGCATGCACTCTTCAATTTTTGTGCAGTATAGACCCTCAGCAAAGCGCCGCGACAGAGCAAACGAAAGCACACACAAAGCATTCACTTGCGTACATTGGAGTGCGATAGCATTTGATAAGATAGTGTTATGCACGATAGCGCTGGCGGCAGCCGTATCCTTATACGCTACGCCATGTGCGCATATATTTACATATCGCGCTGTGTACGGCACCGAATACGTTTATGTATCACACCGTATACACGCAGGTTATACGTATTACGCGCGGGCACCATACGTGTCGTAATATGCGTCAATAGCTGCTTTCATCTTGTCGTCAATGACTACCCGTCCCTGACAGGGGCGATTATGCAGCCAGGCAGTGACCTCAGCCATCGAAACAATGGCAGCAGTAGGAAATCCGTAGCGCTCTGACACTTCATCGATAGCAGCCTTGACGCCACCCCGACCAACTTCCATTCGATTCAGCGACACCATCAGGCCCCGCACATCAACATCTGCGGCTGCTGTAATAAGGGGATAGGTCTCATCGATACTTTTGCCTGACGTAGTAACGTCTTCCACCATAATCACGCGGTCACCATCGACAAGGGCGGCACCAAGCAGGTTGCCCCCTTCACCATGATCCTTCGCTTCCTTGCGATTGCTGCAATAGCGCACTTCTTTACCATACAGTTCGTGGTAAGCCATCGCTGTGACAACAGCCAAAGGAATGCCTTTATAGGCCGGGCCAAAAACAACGTCGAATTCATCACCAAAGCGCTCATGAATAGCGCGCGCATAATAGCAGCCCAAGCGATGAAGTTGGTCACCCGTCACATAGGCGCCAGCATTCATGAAAAACGGTGAAACACGACCACTTTTGAGCGTAAATGAACCGAATTTAAGCACACCCGATTCAACCATGAATTCAATGAATTCCTGCTTGTACTGATCCATACCCGTTCCCCTCATGCTGTTTACTGTGCAAGCGTCAGCTGTGAGCTCGTGGCTCTCGCGCCAACTGAACGCTCCTATCAGTTGCACACTATTATTAACTGCGCACTACTATAACCCGATGACAAGCTTGTCGAGATGGTTTTAGTTGCACATTACTGTTGACTAGACACTACTATAACGTGCGCTGTTTTAGGAAAGCTTTTCAAGAATGCCAATAACAAGCGCGGCAAAATCATCTTGATACGCCGACGCAGTCGCAAGCACCGCTTCACCATTTGCTGCATTGGCATCGCAGGTATCTGTTTCGCCGAGGCCAGCTGCACAATTGGTAATAAGGGAAAGGCCGAGCACGCGCATGCCAACATGGCGCGCAGCGATGACTTCTTCAACCACACTCATGGCAACCGTATCGGCACCCCACGAACGAAACATCCGAATCTCTGCCGGTGTTTCGAAACTCGGGCCCAAAACCCCCAGGTAAACGCCCTCATGAAGAGTGATACTTTTCTCACTCGCAACAGTATGAGCCGTCGCGCGCAACGTAGCATCATACGCAGCCGTCATGGAAAAGCAGCGCTCTGCCAATTCAGATGGATCAATACCAACAATGGGGTTGCGCCCCGTAAAATTAATGTGATCGCTTATCGCGCAGAAGTCACCCGGAGCAAATGATTTATTCAGAGCCCCGGCTGCATTAGTTGTGATAACGGTCTCAATGCCTAACCGATGCATGAGCCAAATGGGGAACGCTACATCTTGGGCTGTATAGCCCTCATAGGCGTGCAGACGACCCTGCATAGCAAGCACGGTCTGACCACCAAGTTCACCACAGACGAAACGGCCAACATGCCCTGCCGCCGTTACCGTCTTCATATGCGGCACCTCAGTAAAGTCGATATGTACCGCATCTGCAATCTTATCGGCCAGCGGATTCAAGCCACTGCCCAGTACAAGCCCAATCTGCGGACTGCGACCATGCAGCCTCTGGCGAAGAAACAACATCGCTTCGGCAAGTTGTTCGTCAAGGACATTAAAATCGTACATTCACATCACCTCGGAGGGGATTATCCAGCAAATTACACCGGAGATATGGTCGAAAGGGGTTTGTGGGCGATAAGGACACGCGGGCGGCCAGCAAGGTCCTGCGCAATACGAATGTCATCAAACCCAGCAGCAGCGGCAAGGCTGCGTGCCTGCGAAAGACAGTCCTCATGTAATTCAACCGCAAGAACGCCACCCGGGACCAACAAAGCAGGTGCTTGATCGAGCAGGCGCCGAAATACATCAAGTCCATCCTCCCCGCCATCAAGCGCCAAACGCGGCTCGAAAGCAGTTACCTCTTGATCAATCGATTGAAGAACATCCGTGGGAATATACGGAGGGTTCGAAATAACAAGATCAACTGTACCCTGCCAGTTCGGATCAACACCGTCAAGCACGTTGCAAGACACGACGTCAACCCGATCAGATACGGAAAGATCAGCAGCATTTTCAGCGGCAAGAGCGCACGCTTCCGCAGAAATATCAGTGGCAATTATTGAAGATGAGGGAACCTCACGCGCAAGAGAAGCAGCAATGCAACCCGTGCCGGTGCAGGCATCCACAAACCGCAGTGGCAGAGGTGCTACTGGCAGGGTAAGCGGGTTGTCTTCTGCTTCGTTTTTGTTGGTGTTAGCTCCTATAACCGCTTCGCTGTTATAGGTAGAATTACCTCGTTCTTCCAAAGCCTGCTTCAAGGCATTATCGGCAACAGTAGTAGAAGCACCAGCTGCTGTCATCTGCGCCTGTAGTTCACGCCGTAAAAGGCTTTCGCGCTCGAACGAGCGCCATTCATCAATGCGCGGCTTGAGCTCTGATAGTGCTTCGCTCATCAGTACTTCAGTTTCCGGACGTGGTATCAGCACACCGGGACGTACCTTTATGGTAATAAAGCGAAAATCAACTGATCCGGTAATGTATTGCAGTGGCTCCCCCGCCGCACGACGGCGGGTATACTCACGCAAAATAGTGCGTTCCTCAGCTGACAGTGGCCGGTCAATATCGGCATAGAGCGCTATGCGACTGCAGCCAAGCGCTTCAGACACAAGCCACTGAGCTGCAAGACGGGGATTTGTATCTCCCCGATCAGAAAGATATCTTTCAATCCAGCTTAGGATTTTCCGCACGGTCCACGGCTCGCCCGCTTGCGTGCCTACCTCTTCTGCTGTCATGTTCGTTATACCCTGAAGATCACTTACGCGTAAGACTAAACAGCCTGCTCAAGCTTCTGAGCGCGATCGGCAGCCTGCAGCGCAGTAATTAAATCTTCAAGACCAGCGCCGCCAGCATTCATCAGAATGCCATTGTAGGTACCGTTATACCCAATGCGATGGTCAGTCACGCGATCCTGCGGGCCGTTGTAGGTGCGAATTTTTTCGCTGCGATCGCCCGTACCGATTTGAGCGCGTCGTTCGGCACCTTCAGCCGCACGCTGTTCTTCCAGCATCTTTTCATACAGGCGGGCGCGCAGTACCGCCATCGCCGCAATCTTGTTCTGCAGCTGGCTTTTTTGATCCTGTGATTGCACAACCAAACCGGTTGGCAAATGAGTAATACGTACCGCTGAGTCGGTCGTATTAACGCATTGCCCGCCCGGACCACCAGCACGATACACGTCGATACGCAGGTCTTCCTGCTTCACGTCAACTTCTACTTCATCAGCTTCTGGAAGCACAGCAACCGTTGCCGTCGAGGTATGAATACGACCCTGGCTTTCCGTTTTTGGCACCCGCTGCACGCGATGTACGCCACTTTCAAATTTCATTTCGGAATAAACTTTGTCGCCCTTCACCTTGAACTGAATTTCCTTATAGCCGCCCGCTTCTGAAGCAGACGCGTTCAGCACTTCGATTTTCCAGCCTTTGACATCGGCAAAATGCGAATACATCTTAAAGAGATCGCCTGCAAACAGCGCCGCCTCGTCACCACCAGCACCGGCACGAATTTCCACGATGATGTCTTTATCATCTGCTGGATCAGCTGGGATAAGCATGAACTTGATGTCATCTTCCAAACCGGGAAGCTCGTTTTCAATACGCGTAATCTCTTCCTGGGCAAACTCCCGCATATCAGCATCGGAAATCATTTCTTTAGCTTCGGCGAGATCGTCGATATCCTGCACATACGTACGCGCTGCCGTCGCAAGTGGACCTTGGTGGGCATACTCTTTCGCCAAGCGGTTATATTCTTTTTGATCTGAAATAACCGCTGGATCGCTCATACGCGTCTGTAAATCGCGATACGCTTCAATAATCTTTTCGAGCTTTTCCTTTTCCAACATATGCTTTTACCCCATCGCAGCATGCTTCATTGGCTTACCAGACAAAGCGCCGCGAATAGACGCGGCGCTCATTTCAAGTGGTTCGCTATTCTATCACGCCGAGCAGCTCTCTGCGGCGGCCTCCGCGGCAATTGCACCATCAGAAATAGCAGTAGCAACCTGCCTCAGAAGCTTTTCGCGCACATCGCCCGCCGCATAGACACCAGCAACTTCCGTTGCCCCGTTCTCTTCAGTGCGAATATAGCCGGCATCGGTCAGTGGCACCTGCCCCACAAAGGCTTCTGTATTCGGAAGTTTACCGATGGCCACGAACACCGCACGGGTCGGGATTGTCTGTGTTTCACCCGTGTTGACATCGCGAATCACCACGCCAACAACCGCACCGTCTTGCTGCTGTAGTTCATCAACAACCTTGTTGCCATGAAATACCACGTTGTCGGCCTGAGCAACCCGATGACGATCAGCAGCAGTCGCGCGCATTTCGCCTCGACGATGAACCAGATGAACCGTATTACAGATACGCGATAAATAGACCGCATCGGCTGCTGCGGTGTTGCCGCCGCCAACCACTACGACATCCTGACCGCGGAAGAAATTACCGTCGCAGGTGGCGCAATACGATACACCATGTCCAGCCAGCTCCGCTTCACCCGCAATACCAAGCTTGCGGCTGCGAGCACCGGTAGCAATAA
Source organism: Cryptobacterium curtum DSM 15641 (assembly GCF_000023845.1). Classification (NCBI taxonomy): domain Bacteria; kingdom Bacillati; phylum Actinomycetota; class Coriobacteriia; order Eggerthellales; family Eggerthellaceae; genus Cryptobacterium; species Cryptobacterium curtum. The sequence continues at coordinate 1,023,274 of NC_013170.1, forward strand.
TGACTGCTTTGGCAGATACCTGACCGTTCGCTGTCGTCAGCGTTTTCACATCACCCGTAAAGTCAACAGCACTGACCGCTTCGTTGCGATACACCACTCCGAAACCGTCATCCTGCTCTTTCATGGCCATAGATAACTCAAAGCCACCAATACCACCAGGGAAACCGGGGTAATTTTCAATTTTATCAGTCTGAGCCAGCTGACCGCCCGGCATCATTTCTTCAAACATCACAACCGAGAGGCCTGCGCGCGCACTGTAGAGCGCCGCGGTCATACCAGCAGGACCTGCCCCGATAACAGCAATATCAAATGTCTCCATGCTGTCTTCCTTTACTCTTGTTAATTGAACCTGTTTAAGGCACGTTATCCTTGCATTACGCATTCACTTTGTGTGAGCGATAACTTCATGCGGTAAAACCGCATGTCTATTCTTGTTGTCTGTTCTCGACTTGCCCGCGTCGAATCACTCACCTATAGCTGTTTCCACACGCACGCAGTTGTTCACATGACCGTTAGCAAGCACACATAGTTATTTACACAACCGTTCATGCATCACAAACGGTACATATACACGACGGGGGCGCCGCCCTTAACCAGACAACTCCCCCGTAGCATGCGCCCATCATATGCAATGGGCTATTTATTCCGTTAATTAAAAAGATCAAGTACGGCTTGCTTTGGCTGTGCGCCGAGCGTTTGATTCTTCACTTCACCGTTTTCAAAAACAATAAGCGTGGGAATGCTCATGACCCCATAGCGCTGCGCAATGTCAGAGCTTTCATCTACATCGAGCTTGTAAACAGCAGCTTTGCCCTCCATGTCGGTTGCAACCTCATCGATAACGGGCGACATCATCTTACAGGGGCCACACCACGTCGCAAAGAAATCAACTAAAACCGGCTTGTCAGATTTCAGAACTTTTTCCTCAAATTCCTGAGAAGAGATCTGCTGAGCCATGATGCCTCCTTTTTTTCTGAGTACTCTTCAATACGTACTCTATCTTGTACCCTTGACACTCTAGCGCCTCTGAGCACATTGCGCACTGATAATCTTCTTTCGTCATCAATTTGTCATATTCAATTGTACACAATCGTTTTGCAAGTAATTAAAAGTCCCTGAATTTCATACCACCACCGCTTGAACGCACAGTGGTCTTCGAATAGCAGCTGAATTACGGTGCACATAGCTGTATATAGCTGCGTATTGAACACCTTTTACACCAGCTAGGATTTCCTGTAGAAGGCATGCGCACAACAATACGCAGGGTATACTGAGGGTGATAAAGGAGTTTCATGACAGATACGCACACCATTGATGCAGTAGACGACGCTACATCTACACCACAAACCAAGAAAACCCCTGCATGGGTCAACCATGGTGTCGAACCATTTGACCTTATCCTTGAGGGTGGTGCTATGCGCAGCCTGTTTACCGCAGGTGTCACCGACCTGTTTCTCGAGCGAGGGTTACTTGCACAGCATACGATTGGAACATCAGCGGGAGCGCTGTGTGGTCTTAATTATGTCGCAGGTGATATCGGACGAAGTGCCTACCTCAACATAAATTACTGCACCGATTGGCATTATCTTTCAATGCGAAACTTTGCTCTGACCGGCAATGCGATGGGTCTCGACTTCATGTTTGATGAAATCCCCCACCGTCTTGATCCGTTTGACTTTGAAGCTTTTAATAATTCACCGATGCAACTGACTTCGGTCGCAAGCAACCTGGAATACGGTGACGCGGACTACCATACCTTCTCTTCAGGCTACCGCCCAACAGATGAGCAGTACCTCATCGCAAGCGCAAGCATGCCCTTTGTGTCACATATTGTTGAAGTAGATGGCAAGAAGCTTCTTGATGGCGGTACATGCGACAGCGTCCCCTATCTCTTCAGTATGCTGCAGGGCGCAAAAAAACACGTTATTGTACTGACCCAGGATGCAACCTATGTAAAGAAACCCTTTAAGTTAGGAGCATTAGCAAGCACACTCTATGCGAATTATCCGCTCTATGTTGAACGCTTAACAATGCGGCCTTTTGAATACAACCTCACCTATCGACGTCTTGCGCGTATGCACGAAGCGGGTCGTGTCTTTGTTATTCAGCCACCCCAACCAGTAACCGTCAATTCCATGGAAAACAATCCCGACAAGCTATTTGATCTGTACCAGCAAGGGTACCGACAGGCCCTACTGCAATGGGAAGATCTCCAGCGTTACCTGGAGCTCTAACACATGATATTTGTTGGTGTTACCACTCATACCACGTCATTTTCCGACCTAACCGATTCGGAACGGGTATATCTTGACGTGCTTAAACGCTGCAATATGACACCAGTACTGCTTAAGAATACTGCCGACTTTGTTGATCTTGAAGCCCAGATCGCACGCCTTGATGGGCTCGTACTTATCGGTGGTGGCGATGTACATCCGTGTCATTACGGGCGATTGATTGAAGACGATATCGAATACATGGATTTCAATCGCGACCGCGATCTCTGCGAACTGCAGCTCGCGCGCCGCGCGCACCAGATGGATCTTCCCACTCTGGGTATTTGCCGCGGTTGTCAGGTTATGAATGTCAGTCTCGGTGGCACGCTCATCAGCGATGTCAGTACGCATCATCGCTCTCATTCGAGTACACATCAGCAAAACAAGCCCTACAATGTCGCCGTACAAACGGTGCATATACAGCCAGAAACGCGCCTGTTTGATATTTTGTTTGGCCCTCAGGCGCGTCACATTGACGATATCGATTGGGTAATTAATACCAATTCGATGCATCATCAGGCCATCGAACACCCTGCTTCGGGACTGTTTGTTAATGCTATTGCCTCTGACGGTGTCTACGAAGGACTTGAAGATCCTGATCGCACCTTCTATATCGGTGTGCAGTGGCATCCCGAATACCTGCCCAACTGCTTACCGTTGTTTGAAGCATTGCGCGATGCCTGTCATACCGAGGTCTAACAGCGTATCGAAAGTACAACCCTAACTTGCTGAGAACAGAAATGCAAAAGACAAGTTTACTAGCGCTCGGATACAGGACAGGTTGGGCAGACCTTCATAACTGCTGAAGATAGAAACACAAAAGGCAGAGCAATATACCCTGTTCCTGCTAGAGAGGCACGGATAGTGTTTACAGGAGAGAACTGCCGCAGCCGTTCTAAACACAAAAGACCCGCTAAGCGAGTCTCGTAGACATCCTATAAGCACCCACCTCTTCAGTGCACGACACGAGCGCGGCGCCCTATCCTCCCACGGACTTACCTCCGTAGTACTTTCGGCGAGGGCGGGCTTAACTGCCGGGTTCGGGATGGGACCGGGTGATCCCCGCCTCCATGGCCGCGCTCGTGCCGGGCGCTCAAGAGTAAGGTCTCTTTAAGGCGCGCCGGCGCCTTAATCCGAGTGTTCTTCTATGGGACTTGTCATGCACCCTGAGGGCCGCATAGCGTCTCGATTCTTGATGTATACAAGCGCAATTGTCATATGGAATATGATGAAGAGCTCGGGCTATTAGTACCGCTTGCCTAAAAACACATTGCTGTGCGTACAGCTGCGGCCTATCAAACTGGTAGTCTACCAGTGCCCTTACCAAAAAGAGGACTCATCTTGGAGACGGCTTCCCGCTTAGATGCTTTCAGCGGTTATCCGTTCCGGACGCGGCTACGCGGCAGTGCCGTTGGTCGACAACCGCTGCACCGGAGGTCCGTCCACCCCGGTCCTCTCGTACTAGGGGCAGATCTCCTCAATCCTCTTGCGCCCGCGGAGGATAGGGACCGAACTGTCTCACGACGTTCTGAACCCAGCTCGCGTACCGCTTTAAATGGCGAACAGCCATACCCTTGGGACCGACTCCAGCCCCAGGATGCGATGAGCCGACATCGAGGTGCCAAACCTTGCCGTCGATGTGGACTCTTGGGCAAGATCAGCCTGTTATCCCCGGAGTACCTTTTATCCGTTGAGCGACGGCCATTCCACGCTGTGCCGCCGGATCACTAGAACCTGGTTTCCCACCTGCTCGGCTTGTAGGCCTCGCAGTCAAGCCCGCTTATGCTCTTGCACTCAAAAGGATGATTGCCAACCATCCTGAGCGGACCTTACGCGCACCTCCGTTACTCTTTAGGAGGTGACCGCCCCAGTCAAACTGCCTACCTGACACGGTCCGCACGACCCGTTAAAGGGGCCTGCGTTAGGACGCCGGCGCGATGAGGGCAGTATTCCA
>NC_013170.1:1332500-1617804 GCF_000023845.1 Cryptobacterium curtum DSM 15641
CGGGCGGCTTCTTCTTTCTGCTTTTTGATCTTACCACCCAGCACCATGCGTGCGGCAAACATACTGATCTCGTAAAGCGAAATCATCGCCGCAAACATGAGCACCATTGTTACCGGCGAGGCGTCGGGTGTGATAAACGCCGAAATTACCAAGAGACCAATGTAGACTTCACGCCACAGTCCGCGCAGGCGAGCATACGGCACAATTTCAAATACGGTGAGGTAAAACACAATCAAGGGCAGCTCAAAGGCAAAACCGAAACCGATTTCGAATTTGATAATAATGTCGATCCACTTCTGCGCTTCAGGCATAACCACCGCAAAACCGCTGGCCTGATCGGTAAGCCATTGAAATGCCGGGTCGAGAATGATGTTGTAGCAGAACACCGTGCCGAAGATAAACAACACACACGCCACAGCAAACGTAGGCAGAAACCATTTGCGCTCGTTGGGCTTGAGAGCCGGCAAAAAGAACGCAAGCACTTGCCAGATGATAACGGGCATACAGGCCACAATGGACGCCCAGAATGAAATCATAAAACGCACGGCAAAGGCATCAAATGCACCAAAGACGTTAAGCACCACGTTGCCATTAGCATCCACCGGCATATATTCAGCAACTGGATGCAGCAAAAATTGTGCGAGGGTCGGCGTGGCCATGTAGAAGACACAGACAGCAATAAGCAGGCATACGACGATGCGAACAAGGCGCATACGCAGTTCGCCCAAATGGTCAAAAAGGGGCATACGAGCAGGACCGATAGGCATCTTAAGCTCCCTTCTCTTCTGAAGGGACATCGGTGTCGGCAGCCTCAGTTACCCGAGGGGCAGCTGGCTTGGATGCTGCTTTCGATGAAGCCGACTTGGACGCCGTTGGTTTAGGAGATGCCGCAGACTTGGACGCCGTTGGTTTTGATGCCGCTGGCTTGGAAACTGTCGTCTTAGATGTTGCAGACTGAGACGCTGTCGATTTGGCTGTAGCAGTTTTGCGACTATTAGCTGGCTTCGATACGGCTGATTTTGATGTGGCTGATTTACTGCTGCTTGTCGGCTTGCGCGTGGGCGTTTTTGCCGTTGGCTTTGCGCCGTACAGCTCGTCGACAGAAAGCGTGCTGCGATCAGGTTTGGCGCCACCAGCATGTGCATGCGGTGTTGTGCGCTCAGATGAAACTGGTTTCTCTTGAGTAGCCTGGCTTGATGCTGCTTTTGCAGGCGACTTCGCGGACTTGGCAGTTGAATCAGATGATACCGACGCTGCAGCCGCATCTTCTTGAGTATCAGATGCTGCTTTGGCTGTAGTGCTCTTTTCAGCAGCTGTTGCGCCTACCGCCGCAGTTGCCGAAGCGGCTGCGGTAGCAGCCCCAGAATCCTTTGCTTCAGAAACTTTCTTCTTCGCTTCAGCTTCAGCCTTGCGCGCTTCAGCTGCCTTACGAGCAGCCCGTTGCTTGTCGTAGCGCGCTTTACGCTCGGTAAAACTTTCGCCCTTATCTTCCTGCTTGGCATCGTTTTCTAGTCGAGACAATGCATCAAGCGGGTTCTTGAAGGGGTCCTCCGCATCAGGGTCGTACACTTCATTTTTGATAACATTGGACATCTCGCTTTGTGCAGCGCGAAACTTAGCAATCGCTCGTCCAATGGTTTTCGCCATAGCTGGCAGCTTGTCAGGCCCAAATATCAAGAAGCCAAACAGCAGTATGAGTATGAGCTCATTTGCTCCAATACCAAACAAGATAGCCTTCCTTCACTGATGTGTTCTGCTGGAACGCATTGTAAACGCAGATTTTACCGCATCATGCACACCTGTGATGCGCTTCGCGCCAAGGACATGAAGGAAACGTTTTAGCAGAATGGAATAAGACCTATGCTCCCGCAGTAAGGAAGCTCAGTGCAACGGTCGGTACCCCGAGGGCAAGAACAAGAATGATGCAAACAACGATAATACCGATACGCTTCAGACGCTCGGAGCGTTCCTTCTTTTCACGTGCACGACGCTCGCGTTCTTCGGCCGCTGCTAACCGTGCCTCACGCTGCTTTGCTGACATTTTTTTCTGCTTGTTAGCCATGCTTCTTCCTTTGGATGAGGTATGCATGCGTCGTAGTTCTTAATGACGCAACTTCCCCCGTACTTTCATAACCTGAGCGATGCTTTTTGCGAACTCCACATCGATGTTCCATTTCCCCTGTTCGTAAAGAATAGTACCACCGACCATGGTCATAACCACATCGGAATTACCCGCCGTATTGACCACCGCCGACATTGGGTTGTCGGTGGGTGTCTGATGAGATCCAGAAAGATCAACCGCGGTAATATCGGCCAGTTTGCCCACCTCAAGCGACCCGAGTTTATCATCAAGGCGCAAAGCGCGCGCCCCGCCAATGGTTGCCATTTCGAGCATAGTATGAGCGGGCAAGAAATCCTGAGTGCTCACGGCACGCTGCACCATCAAGCCAATGCGCATTTCACTAAACATATCGGTTGAATCAGTCGCTGCGGGGCTATCGGTTCCCAAACCTACACGCAATCCAGCGCGCAAATATTCTCCAATAGGTGCCACACCCATGCCCAGCTGAGAATTACATCGGGGACAAAAAGCCACTGCAACATCTCTATCACGCAGTTTGAGAATATCATCATCGTCAACATGTACACAATGAATAGCAAGCACGTTACCCGCCTCAAAGGCACCCCAGTTAAGCGCGTAATTGACTGGCGTGACGCCTGTCGGAAGCCAGGGCGGGAACTCGATACAACCATGCCGCTCCATTTTAGCAAGCGAAAAGGCGCTGCTGCCGCTTTTAACAAAATCGTATTCTTCACGGCTGCCGGCCAGATGCATCGCTACCGGCACAGAATCACCTGCATAGTCAGAAATCAGGCGGAATATGGACGGATGACATTCGTGTAAGGCAGACGGCGCAATGCCAATAGTAATGCGATCGCCATCAACAAGGCTGCGCCACCGTTCTATATCTTCTATAGCAGCATCCATGGCGCTGGCAATCTGGTGCTTATCCATCGCACCCGTTTCGCGATATACAACGCCGCGCAAGCCCAATTCATGTAGGGCGCGTGCCGCCGCATCGGTCGTACTGGTATCGCCAAGCAGCGTAATACCCGATGATATTGCCTCAAGGCCCCCAATAATGGCCGAATAATATAAATCAAGTTCCGTCAGAGACTCTTCTATATCGGACACGGCCGCAAGCCATGTTGCATATGGTTCGTCGGGAGCCATACCACGCATCACCGAATATTCCATATGGGTGTGCACGTTGATTAAGCCTGGCATAAGCGCTGCTTGAGCAAAATCGCGCACTTCTTCATCTTCGTAGCGGCTACGCAATTGGGCCGCCGGACCAAGATCGCAAATCTTGCCATCGCGCACCAATACGGCACCCTTTTCAATAGGGTCTGACGTAATGGGTAAAACGTATTCGGCACACAACAGCATGGCATCCTCCTGAATATGCGTGGCGCAATCATAGCATTACCTAGAAATGCATCGAGGGAACGGATGAGGCCTTCCCTAAAAAGATACTCGGAGAATTACAGGACCGTAGACGTAAAAACTTCTTGAAGGTTAAAAGTCACTTGAACGTCTGAAGACGAGAAAGGCCCCTCGCAGGTCTTGAAAGCAAACGGGCTTCGCGCGGGTTTTACTTTACCGCCGTATGAAGCGCCGCGGCACCGAAGGCAACGCGTTCGTACGTTACCTGGGAAAACCCAGCACCGTGCAGCATGTCAGCGAACGTTTCGCAATCGGGAAACGCCTTGATAGACTGTGCAAGATAGACGAAATCATCTCGTTTACCGGTGAAATGCTGCCCCCAAGCGGGAATGCCCCACTTAAGATACGCCCGGTAAAACGCCCGCTCTATCGGTCGTGTAGGCTGACTGAACTCCAAGATAACTACGGTACCACCTGGTACCAGCACCCGATGAATTTCACGCAGTGCACGCAGGCGATCAGGCATATTGCGAATACCGTACGCCATAGTAACCACATCGAACGACGCATCCGCAAAGGGCATATCCTGGGCATCAACCACCTGACACGATACGTCGACACTCCGTGCATCACCAGCTGTAATGCGCTTTTTTGCCACTTCTAACATGCCGGGCGTGTAGTCTGTTAAAAGAATTGAAGCCGGATGGTAACGCCGACACAGCGTAAACGTTACCTCGCCCGTGCCACCCGCCACATCGAGAACGCGCGAGGTTGAATTAATAGGTGCCAAATCGGCCAAGCGTTCAAGCCATTTGCGATCTTGTCCAAAGCTTGAAGCATGATTGAACTGTTCGTATTGATCGGCGATTTCACTAAAGATGGAAAGCACTCGCTCTTCCGAAAGAGCAGCAGGTGCCGCCTTGCCCGTAGCTGTATCAATAGTTGCTTTTTGTTCAGTAAGCGCACTCTGCTGCGGATGCTCTTCTTCCAACGTCATTTTAGTATGGCTCCTCAAGATTGCTATGGGCTGCAGCATCGGTATCAAGACCGCTTGTCTTGCCCGCCTGGTACCGGTCGAGTGCCACAAGCGCTATCATCGCCGCATTGTCCGTGCAGGCACGTGCTGGCGGCATGGTCAGGCGCACACCACGCTGCGCACAAGCGCTCTCATACGCCGCACGCAAAGCCGGATTGGCAGCTACACCCCCACCAAGGCAGAATTCCTTCGCTCCCGTTTCGTCAAGAGCTGCTGTAGCCTTTGCGACCTGCACATCGATAACCGCCGCTTGAAAGCTTGCCGCAATGTCAGGCACATTCAGATCGGCCTTTTGCTGCTGTTGGTTGTGAATGTAGGTAACAACAGCAGTCTTTAACCCCGAAAGCGAGAAACGCAAATCACCTGAATGCATCATGGCACGGGGAAAGTGAATAGCAGCTGGATTGCCCTGCTGCGCTAATCGCGAGATCACCGGACCACCCGGATACCCAAGGCCGAGTGCCTTAGCTACCTTATCGAATGCTTCGCCCACCGCATCGTCAATGGTTGATCCCATAACGCAATAGTCACCCCAGTCGCGCACGTGAACAAGCATGGTATGCCCACCCGAAACAAGCGATACCACCAGCGGCGGTTTGATGTCACTGCGCGCCAGTTTGTTCGCGTATAGATGACCTTCTAGATGATTCACTTTTATAAAGGGAATGCCGGCCGCCCAGGCGGCAGCCTTGGCGTACGCCACACCCACAACGAGTGCGCCCACCAAACCGGGTGCGTACGTAACAGCCACAGCATCAAGGCTGTTCCATGAAAGGTTTGCCGTGCCAAGATGTTCCGCTGCTTCATCAAGGCATGCTTGCACAACGCCACAGATTGCCTCAACATGCTTGCGACTCGCAATTTCAGGAACCACGCCGCCAAATCGCGCGTGAAAGTCGATCTGGCTTGCTACCACATCGGCGATAATGCGCCCGTGCCCATCGACAATAGCCGCCGCCGTTTCGTCACATGACGACTCGATCGCCAAGATAAGTGGATGGGAACTGTCCGCAGGTGACACCTGACCGATAAGCAAATCCATTCCTGCCACATCATGCACAGACAGTGGCAGTGGCCCCGTCATGATAAGCGCATCTTCACGATCGCGATAATAGTGAACCCGTCGCCCCACTTCAGCAAGCCCTACCGTCTGATAAAACGACTGAGCAACCTCGTTTGAAGCGCGTACCTCAAGCGTGCACTCGCAAGCCCCCAAATCGCGCGCATCACTTGCGAGATGCGCCAAAAGTTCACGCGCAATACCTCGGCGCCGATATGCTGGTTCACACGCTATCTTCAGTATCTGTAGTTGCCCTTCGACTACCCAGCCACCCGCATAGGCAACTAAGGCATTGCTCGTCTCATCGCACGCCACCCACCAGGTACGATCGCGACGCGCTACATCGTCACGTATTGATGATTCGCTCCATGTATCATCCGGCATCAACTGACTATCAAGTTCAGCAAGAGTCGGCACGTCCGCTATAGTTGCTGGACGAAAAGACACACTCTGTACGCCTTTATCTATGTCCCTGTCTTCGCCCACCGCTGCATGCGATGGAACAGATGCCGACTGAACGCCCGTGTGCAAGTTGCGCGGAATCTGTGCCTTGGCGACATCGCGCATACGCTCGTTTTCTTCAGCGTCGGAAAGTCTTGTATACACCGGAAGCAAAAATGCCGGATCATGACGACGGACATCAAACGGATTGGCATCGCCACGGCGCCAAGCTGCCTGAAGTGCTGCGAGTAAGCCAGAACCTGCGCACGTCCATACCTCTTCGGGGGCAAAGGTCCCACACGGGGCAAATAAATCGGCGTATTTAGAAAGCGCATCACCAGCAATAATTAACTGAGCACCCCGTGCAGAGGAATCTGTTGGGCTTGCTGGTGATACGACCTCTTCAGCAGATGAATCGGACACGGTTGCTGACAGTGTTGCCGCCTCGACGGAAGCACTAAACAGATCCGCCGAACGTACTGACGATGCTGCCGCTTCAGCGGATAAGTCCGCTGAGTCCACCAGTAATACAGCCGCTTCAGCAAGCCGTCGCGCTTCCTCTTGGGCCTTCACGACCGTATCCAGTTCCAAACGATGCACACCAGCATCGTCAAGAGTAAACCGAACCGGATAGACTTCTTTGCGCATGGCATCGGCCAACACCAGCGCCTGACCGCGGATACCTGCCTCGTGCATCTGCCATGCAATCGCATCAAGCGTCGATACACCAATAAGCGGCACCCCAAGCGCCTGAGCTATGCCTTTCGCCGTAGCAATACAGATGCGCACTCCAGTAAACGATCCTGGTCCGCGTCCACAACAAACCGTCGCAATATCGGCACGTTCCATCTTTTCTGCTGTAAGCAGCGCATCGATTTCAGGAAGCAAACGAGTATTTGATGACCGATGCGCAGGAATACGTTTCGAAGCCACGCAGCGCACCGTCTGTGTTGTGTCGTCCAAAACACCTAAGCCAAGAGCAATTACTTCATTGGCTGTATCAAAAGCAAGAACAGCCCGTGGCCGTTCAGCAGAAAAATCCATGAAACCGCTTCCTTATTGTATTGCGCGCCTATTGTACGGCATACCGCAAACACCTCTGCGATCAGGTGAGCGCATTCGACCAATCTTCAAGCAGCGTCGTCGAACGCATGCCCACCGCACGAGTTGTTATGCGACGCGAGACGTTATCGACTACAGCGATGTCAAGCGCAAGATAGTCATCGGGCAGGTCATCAGGAAATTTGCAAGCCCATTCCACAAAGCTAGCACCCTCACCTTCAAGCGCTTCCCAATACCCCACATCGTCCAGATTGGCCGGATCTTCCAGCCGATACAGATCGAAATGGTGAAGAGGAAGACGACCATCGTCATAAATCGACTGGATGTTAAAGGTAGGGCTCGTTACTGGCTGAGACACACCAAGTGCCCGCGCAATCGCCTGCACAAAACGTGTTTTACCTGCGCCTAAGCCCCCATCGAGCAGCACGACATCCCCAGGTTGCAGCAAGGGTGCCAACGCAGCTGCTAAATGCTCAGTTTGTGCTTCGTCTGACGCCATGAAAATATGTTCGGTGCTCGTGTTCATGTAGGGCATTGTACCGCGCCGATCTACCGTCTTACTACGTAGACCCGCTATCTTATCGTGCGATCCCCTGGCGACGAATCTCTTCAATCACCTGGATATCAGCAGGAAGCCATTCGACTGAGAAAAGCTCCCGCGCCCCCAACCAGCGGGATGCCTCATGCTCAAGCAAGGTAAATGAACCATCCTTTAAGTGACATAGATAGCAATGCATATGCAGACAGAAGTCATCATATGGGTAATCGATCACGCAAACAGAGCGCTCAACATCGATAGTTGCATCCAGCTCTTCGCGAATTTCCCGCACAAGAGCTTCAATGGGTAATTCTCCCGGTTCAAGCTTTCCACCAGGGAATTCCCATCCATCCTTAAAAGTACCATAGCCACGCTGAGTTGCGAGTATCTTTCCATCGCACTCGATAATGGCTGCCGCTACTTCCACCATCTTCATACTCAGCACTCCGAAGGTTTATACGCTGGTTGTAGCAACACGATATCTATCGAAGCGGTTGCTTCATATGGTGCAGAAACAACCACTTCGCCCTGCACCCTATCCACGTACTTCAGCTCCGGTAGCGTTACCAACTTTCTTCACCAGACGACTATGAGCCTTCTCGACTTCTTCGCTTGTAAGTGTATGGTCAAGCGATTGATACTCAAGTGCATAGGCCATCGACTTTTTACCGGCGCCGATGCGTTCTTCATCGCGATACACATCAAACAGACGAATATTGCTCAGAAGCTTGCCACCAGCGCTACGCATGCACTGCTCAAGACGTTCGTTCGTTACGTCTTCATCAACAACAAACGCTACGTCCAGCGAAACCGGCGGAAATTCCGGTACCTCGTATGTTTCACGCTCGATGCGCGCCGACTTTACCAATGCATCAACATCGAGTTCAAACGCCACAATGGGGGCCTGCGTTTCAAACGCCTGTGCAGCCAGTGGATGAATTTCTCCTACCCAGCCAATAACAGTGCCAGCTGAAAGCATTTCGGCTGCCCGACCTGTCTGCAAAAAGGAAGCTGCCTGCTCGTCAAGAGCGCGAAAACGAATCTTCGGGATTGCCAACTCACGTGCAATATTTTCAAGCACACCTTTACCATCAAAGAAATTAAGCTCAACCGCATGGCGATTCCAGCCGGTCTCGTGAAGCGACCCTGCTAAAACGCCCGCCAACTTTACACGCTGCCGTGGCAACTTACGCCCTTCGTGTGCTGCGAATACATTGCCAATCTCGTAGAGCTGAATATTTGCCACCCCGTGATTCTGGTTGTATGCAACGCTGTGCAGCAAGCCCGGAACAATACTCTGACGCATCACCGACTGGTCGGCGTTAATTGGGTTGATAAGCTCGACTGGTTCGCCATCAATAACCGTATTCATACGCAGTCGTGCAAGATCATCGGGGCTTGCAAACGAATAGGTCATGGTTTCGTTGAGTCCACTCGCTGACAGGGTGTGATGCAGGGTTGCAACCACCTGCTCTGACCACGACCGCTTGCCCACACGCCCACGACCGCCCGGCAAGGTGGGCGGCACGTTTTCCATACCATGGAGACGCAAAACTTCTTCATAGAGGTCAATCTCGCGTTCCAAATCGGGGCGGAATGTGGGGGCAACCACCGACAGTGTGCCCTCTTCCCCAGAAGTTTCCGTCTCAGCAGCTTCAACCGTGCAACCAAGACGCCGCAAAATATCTGAGACCTCTTCGATGGACACTTCAACGCCCATCATTGAACAGAAGCGCTTCGTGCGAAACGTTAGCTGCACCGGCTCGGTCTTTTCGAGCCACACATCTACCAATCCCCGGCAGACCGTACCTCCGGTAAGCTCTGCAATAAGAGATGCCGCAAAATCAGCGCGTTTATCGATATCGACGTCGTCAACACGCCGCTCATAGCGCATGCTGCTTTCGCTGATAAGCCCCAGATTGCGGCTCGTGCGGCTTGTATGGGCAGGGCTAAAGGTAGCTGCCTCAAGCAGAATATCGCAGGTAGTATCAACTACTTCGGTATCAAGGCCGCCCATTACCCCAGCTAATGCCACTGCACGATCAGGCGTTGCTATTACCGTCATATCACTGGTCAGAGTACGCTCTTCGCCGTCAAGCGTCGTGAGCTTTTCGCCCTCCGCTGCCGCGCGCACCCGAATGTGCGCCTTGCCGCTGGCATCCGCAACCTTATTGAAGTCAAATGCATGGAGCGGCTGACCCAGCAAAAACAGCACATAGTTGGTTGCGTCAACCACATTATTGATAGGTCGAGCGCCTGCCGCAGCAATACGTTCAGCAAGCCATTGCGGACTTGGACCCACCTTTACATTGCGTATCACCCGTGCGGTATAGCGCGGACAAAGCGACGCTTCATCAATGGATACCTCAACCATATCGGCAGTGGCTTGACCGCCTTCTTTGAGCGTGCGTCCTTCGCGGACATCGGTAACGGGAATACGATACATAGCGCCCACTTCACGCGCCATACCTTCCATCGAAAGGCAATCAGGTCGATTGGGAGTAATTTCCAAATCGAGAATACGATCGGACAAGCCAAGATACTGAGCGAGATCCAAGCCAAGCGGGGTGTTCTCCGGAAGAATATACAGCCCGTCGACATCTTCGCCCAAGCCAAGTTCACGCGCCGAGCAATTCATACCCATGCTGACTTGGCCACGCAACTTACTTTTTTTGATGGTAATATCACCTGGTAACTTTGCACCTACCAGGGCAACGGGAATCTTATCGCCCTTGTAGAAGTTCTGCGCACCACACACAATCTGAAGCGGTTCGGGGTTGCCATCGGCATCCACATTACGCAGACCCACGTTGACCTGGGTGATAAACATATGATCCGAATTGGGATGGGGAATCTTTTCAACTACCTGACCGGTATAAACGCCTGAAAATGCGGCGCCTGTTTCGTCAACCCCTTCTACACCCGTGCCGGTTAAATCCAAACGATCGCAAAACTCTTTCGTGTTATCGGGTACTGCGACATAGGTAGAAAGCCATTTCAGAGAAACCTTCATGTCATTCTTCTTTCTGTGATGATCCGCCGAATACTAGAACTGGCGCAAGAAGCGCATATCACCCTCAAGGAGCATGCGCAAATCAGGCACGTTGTACTTCAGAGCAGCAATACGCTCGACGCCCATACCGAACGCAAATCCTGAATACTCTTCGGGATCAATACCGGCGTAACCAAACACATTCGGGTCGACCATGCCGCAGCCAAGCACCTCTACCCAACCTGTTCCTTTGCAGAAACGGCATCCTTTACCACCGCAAATACCGCAGCTCACATCCGCTTCAGCAGATGGTTCGGTAAAGGGGAAATAATGTGGCCTGAGACGTGTTTTGCGATCGTCGCCAAATATCTGCTTGCAGAAATAATCAATCGTACCTTTCAAATCACCAAAAGTAATACCACGATCGACAACCAGACCTTCTATCTGATTGAATTGGGGTAAATGGCTTGGATCAGCCACATCACGGCGATACACCGTTCCGGGCGCAATAATATAGATAGGCGGTTCTGATTCTTCCATCACGTGCGCTTGCACCCCTGAAGTCTGCGTGCGTAACAGCACGTCGGATTCACCACGTACGGCTGCCGTATCGCCTGAACGATCAACTACATAGAACGTATCCTGCATACCACGCGCCGGATGATCGGGTGGTGTATTCAGAGCCTCAAAGTTGTAGTAGTCGTTTTCGATTTCATTTCCACTTGCTACTGAATAGCCCAGACCAAGGAAGACTTCGGTTATTTCATCGGTAATGCGGCTGATTAAATGACGGGTACCTATCTGCTGAGCTCGTCCAGGCAAGGTAATATCAACCGCGCCTGCTGCCATCTTCGCGGCCAATTCAGCTTGACCAAGCTCTTCTTTGCGATTGGTCAGCGCTTCTTCGATTACGGTACGCACCGTATTGGCAGCCTTGCCCACCTGTGCACGCTCGGAAGAGGGAATTTGCCCCATCGAACGCAGGTAACCAGTTAACGTACCGGAACGCCCCAGCACCCCCACACGTACCTGCTCAAGCGCTGCTGTATCGCTTGCTGTCGCAATTTCTGCCAGCGTCTTATCCTGCAAAGTAGCAAGCTCATCAACGATCGCCATGCCTTTTCTCCCTTCAAATATAAAGAGTCCCTCTCATCCTTTTCCAAGGACGAGAGGGACTCTCGCGGTACCACCCTGGTTGACAGAAACAACTGCTATCAGCGGAATCTGCCCACTTATCTGCTCTGTAACGGGAGCACCCGATGCGGACTACTAAGTTTGTTGTGCTGCCACAACGTTGTCGTATCACATACGACGCCATTCCCCCGCATAGCTCTGAAGTGAATCGCCGCGCATGTTTCCGAACCCTTACAGCCACGAGGTTCTTCTCTGGTTTCACATGGGACCGCGACGCTGTCTTCGTCATCGCCGTTTGGTATGTTCTTGTGAAGCGCAGTATAACGCATAGCCCCCGTTTGAGCAGTATTCTGAAAAATACTCCAAATAGAGTAAGGGTTACCCCGATTTCGCTTATTTCTCAAGCATGGAAAATAGGAAGCAGAGAGCTGTTCAAGCAGAACCGAACCAAATCTTTAAACGAATTAGCAGATCAGTAAGTAACCTCACAGTCAGCTAGAGACGATTAAATATCTTTCTTCGGGGCAAAAATCAAAAATAAGACTGACCGCAACAAAAATACCCGTTGCGATAAGCCCTGCAAGAGTTAACTGGACACCTGGTGCTAAGACAGTTCCTTAATAACGAATTTACTTCCATACTGTTTGACTAAACCCGCTGTCTCGATTGCATACTCAACTGATATGGCACCCTCCTTCCTGGTTGGAGTCTTGTGTGTATTTCAACAATACCGCAGTCTTTGGGAAAGAGATGGACAATCCCCTAGATTTAGGTTAAAACTTTGCTATCAGAGGCTTTTCACCTCTGTTAACTGGAATTTTATCACCTATACCGCAGCTATATTGTCTATGAATCTTCCAAATCCAAGGAGTATGCAACGTGGTCCAAACTGTTGATCCTGCACCACCTAAAACAGATGCCGCCATCCGCGCACGCCATATCCGCAGGGTCCTTGTTGTTATCATGCTGCTGAATCTGGCTGTTGCTGCAGCTAAATTTTTCTATGGGTCAGTCACCGGGTCGGTATCGATGCGCGCCGATGGCATTGCGTCGGTATTTGATGCTGCTTCGAACGTGATTGGTATCGCTGGCATGCTCATAGCCGCACGCCCTGCCGATACCGATCACCCTTATGGCCACGCCAAGTTTGAAACATACGCCTCTGTCGTTATCGGAATGATGCTACTTATTGCGGCTTGGAACGTAGCAAGCGATGCTTACGCTGCCTTTACCGAGCCAGTTCACACCATTGAAGTGAATGCGGGCAGCTTTATTGTGATGATAGGCACACTGGCAATTAATCTTGGTGTTTCGTTCTACGAACGTAAACGTGGCCACGCACTAAAAAGTGAAATCCTTTCAGCTGATGCATTGCACACCGCCGCTGACGCACTCGTTTCTCTTTCAGTTATCATCGGGCTTATCTTCGTGCTCTTGGGATTTCCCTTGGCCGACCCCATTTGCTCGCTTGTTGTTGCAGTGGCAATACTCCATTCCGCATGGGAAGTTTTCAAGCAAGCAAACGCCACGCTTTCCGATGAAGCACGTATACCCGCTGCCGCAATTGTCGATTGTGCGCAGAGTATTCAGGATGTGAGACAGTGTCATCAAGTACGCACGCGGGGTACCGAAGGTGAAGTGTATCTTGACCTGCACATTCTTTTGGATCCAACTTTATCCATTAAAGACGCCCATGCGGTCGGCAATCAGGTAGAAACGGCAATTAAAAAGGCGTTTCCCCAAGTTGTTGATGTCACGGTGCATTTGGAACCCGATACACCTGAAGAGCGCGCCGAAGCAGCCAGCGGCGACCACTGAGTGGGAGTAATCCATTTAGTGCATTCTTTTAACATCTGGCAGCAACTAGTCGCTTCTTTTAACATCTATTGCACCGCCCCGGCCATTCCCGCTCAATAGTTGCATAGCCAGAGAGTGCGAACTCTCTGAGCTGTCCGATCAGTGATTTTATGTATCCTTCAGCCTGCGAACTATGGGAATTTAATTCCCATAGTTTACCGTTCTTGATACCACTGAGATAATGCCCTCCCGCTGCTGAAAGGCTATCTTATACACAATACCGCCTCATGAAGGGCATGAGCGAGTTTGCCTAATGTTGACAAGCGCAATCGACCTCGTCATCCAAGATGGGCACACCCTGAATCCCGTCGAAGTGAAGACGCCAGCCACGGTGAGAAGGGACACCGTGAAGAATTTTGCCTGCCTTGAAAATCTTTTCGGCTACGAGATAGGCTTCGGACACGTTTTTTGCCAGACTCCGGCCCCGTATCTTATCACGCGAACCGTCCAGGCAGTACCCGTCTGGGAAATCCTGATTCTTTTCAGGGCGGCATGCTCGGCGCAAACGTCGCGACGAAGCTTGTCAGCGGGCTGTTTGACCGTGAGGCATCGTGGGCTCGGTTGACGAGTTCATCCAGAATCTGCATGACTCAAACGCGTGTATCCCACAACCCTTCACGCCGACGCGCCCGGCAGGCTATACTAGTCACACCGAGAAACCCGCCGGGGCCTTTGGCAAGCGCCGGCAAGAGAAGGGACGAGGCGCGTGAAGAACTAGCGATGCCCACACCTATCCGAAAACCAAGCGACATCGCTGGCGGCTATGCCACGGGTGCAGCATCGCGTGCGTAAACGCTATTCCAAAGCCATATATCCTAAAACCGATGATCGCCTGCTGCCCCCGCATGACCTCCTGCAGAACCGAGGCAACATGCAGCTCAACCTTACCAATATCGAATATGCCTATCCGTCAGCGGCAGACCCTGCTCTGCGTGGCGTGACCGCGACACTCCCGCAGGGATGGACTGGTCTTGTCGGCAACAACGGCGGGGGCAAGACGACGCTTGCCCTTATCGCATGCGGGATACTACAGCCCGACGCCGGCACCGTCACACCGTCCCTCTTCTGCACCTACTGCGCTCAAAGTGCGAAAGAACCGCCAATCAATGTGAAAGATTTCGCGGTTGCCTACGACAGCTTGGCCGTAAGGCTTCGCCGCGGGCTTGCCATCGAGGGCGACTGGCCCTGGCGTTACGGCACACTCTCCGGAGGGCAGCAGAGGCGCCTGCAGGTGGCCTGCGCCCTGTGGGCTGCCCCCGACGTGCTCGTCGTGGACGAGCCGACCAACCACGTCGACGCCGTGACAAAGCGCGCCATAGCCGCAGCTCTCTCGAAGTTCGACGGCATCGGGTTGCTTGTCTCGCACGACCGGGAGCTTCTCGATGCGCTCTGCACGCAGTGTCTGCTCGTCGCGGACGGCGCAGCCGTCATGAGGCCCGGCGGATACTCGCAGGCGTCCGCGCAGGTGGCCCTCGAACGCGCAAGCGCCATTCATGCACGAGACGCGGTCCGCAAGGAGAAGGTCCGTATGGAGAGCGAAGCGCAACGCCGCCGCGAAGAGGCTTCTCGTGCCGCCGGCAAGAGAAGCCTCAGGGGCATAAACAAGCATGATGCGGACGCGCGCCGGAAGGTGCGCGTGGCGGTGATGACCGGCAAGGACGGGAAGGCGGGCAGGCTCTCGTCGTGCATGACCGGCAGGCTGGAGGGCGCGAAGGCGAGGCTTGCGGCGACACGGGTCGAGAAGCGCTACGACGCCGACGTGTGGCTCGACGCCGAGCACAGCAGGCGCAAGGTCCTCTTCAGGATGGGACCCTGCAGCCTTCCCCTTGGCGATGTCTCTTTGAGCATGCCTGCGTTGTACATTGGGAACAAGGACCACGTCGGGCTCGTCGGGGACAACGGCTCCGGCAAGACGACGCTGGTCGAGAGGATCGTGGAGGGTCTTCCCGATGCGACGAGGCTCCTCTACATCCCCCAGGAACCCGACGAATCGCAGAAAAGAGAAGTGCTGCGGACGATACGCAAGCTCTCGGCCGCGCGGCGCGGGCGCGTCCTCTCCATTGTGGCGCAGCTCAACTCCAACCCAGACCGCATGCTCGAAGGGGATGCCGTCAGCCCTGGGGAGATGCGCAAGCTCATGCTCGCCCTCGGGATCCTCGAATCGCCGGAGCTCGTCATCTTGGACGAGCCCACCAACCATCTCGACCTCGGGTCGACGGAGGCCCTCGAGCGCCTCTTGTCCGCGTATCCCGGGGCGCTCATGCTCGTCTCGCACGACGCCGCCCTGCTCGGCTCTGCCACGGGCGTGACCTGGAAGATAGAGGCGACAGCGAGCGGCTACAAGCTCACGGTGGGCTAGATGCCGTTCCCCGTCAGCAGTCATCGCGGCGGTCTGCACCCAGAGGCAACCTCGCTCGCTTACGAAGGCATGGCGAATCTAACCGGTCCGCAGTCAATGAACCTTGGAACCATACAGTTACGAAAATGAATATACGGAACTCAAGCGTGCATCAATAACTCGCGCTCCGCTGGCCAGGAGTTCACCCCTCAGTAGCCTGCTGCTATTCTAGAGCTTTCACGTGCCAAACTGGAACTCAGCGCCGAGTTCCAGTTGAGTTCCGTTTTTGAGACAGCCCGACGGGCGCTTCGTCCTCAAAGATGGCAGCGGCCTGCTCGCCCGCGTCCCCGACGGCCGCGCCACGCGGGACATCGGTTTCGCAACGGTCGCGCGCGATTCCTCCGAGTTCGTGCTCACGGCGATAGTCAAGCTTGTCGGCAAGGACATGGGCAATTTCCTCACGTTCAGGCTTGACAAATGGATGGAATCCTTGGACGAGAACGGCTACTCACGCCTGATCAAGCTGCGTTTTCAGACCTACTTAGGCCACGAGGAGAAGGATCCCATCCTCATCGACCTGTCGCTCGACTGCAGTATCACACAACCCGCAGAGTGAATTGCGCCTGCTAACAGGGTGCATGTCGACGGCCTCAAGTCATGCGACTACCTCGTCCACCCGCTTGTCGACCAACTGGCTGACAAGCTGTGCGCAATAATGGAAAGGCAGCCCGGCGGTTGGCCCTCATCGAGGATGAAGGACCTGGTCGACGTCGTGTACTATATCACGAACATCAGCCTTCCCCTCGATAGCCTTGCCCACTCAATACAGTGCGAATGCTCTAAGCGCGGTATGGCCGTCCCGGAGTGCTTCGAGGTGCCCCGGGATTGGGCGGGAGGCTTCGCAGCGTTCGCCAAAAAAGCAGCGTTCCCAAGGAGTACACCTCGTTTGATGCAGCATCATCGCTCGTATCCACGTTCTTCGACCCCGCCCTCGACGGTTCTTTCGATCATGGGACCTTATGGGACTTCGAATCGCTGCGCTGGCTGCTGAAAGACTAGAGTAGTCCGCTATGTCAAGGCCTCGCCCTACGGCAAGCGCAACCTATAAAGCTGAAGAGTTGGCAAGCAATCGGAAACCTTCGAGTTCGGCGCCGACTGAATGCCCAGACTGAAATAGTAATGCAACCGATTTCCTGAAAGAACCGTTACTTCAATCAACTATTTACTTCAGTCGTTCTGCTAACAGTTGGTTGATAACCTTCGGATTACCCTGACCGTGCATGGCCTTCATGCATTGCCCGACAAAAAAGCCAATAAGCCCCGTCTTGCCACCCCGGTAGGCTTCCACCTTATCGGGGTTTTCTGCCAGCACCGCATCAACAACCGCTTCAATAGCAGCGGTATCCGACACCTGTCGCATGCCGCGTTCTTCAACAATAGCGGCTGGATCGGCATCCTGTTCAAACACAGCTTCAAGCACTTCTCTTCCCTGCTTGGATGAAATAGCGTCATCAGCAACAAGAGAAACAAGTTCGACGGCGCGCTTTGGCGTCAGGGGGCTGTTTGCCAAATCAGAACCTTCTTCGAAACCCGCACGCGCCGCAAGGTCGTTAATCAGCAGATTGGCCACCGGCTTCGCAAGTGCTGCATCGGCAATGTGCATGCACGCCTCAAAGAAGTTTGCTGTTGCCCGATGTTCTACCAGATGACGCGCATCATACGCCGTTAAGCCATAAGACGTACGGAAACGTTCCTCTTTTTGGTCGGGTAATTCAGGCAGCTTCGCCCGTACCCGTTCGATAAATTCATCAGACAGATCGTATGGGGCCAAATCCGGATCAGGGAACATGCGGTAGTCGTCGGCTGTTTCCTTCACGCGCATGACAATCGTACGCTTCGATGTAGGGTCCCAATGACGCGTTTCCTGATAGATGATGCCGCCCTCTTCAAGCACTTCAGCTTGACGGCGAATCTCATACACCAAGCCATCGTGGAGACTTTTGAAGCTATTGATATTCTTGAGCTCGGTTTTTGTACCCAGCTGCGTTGTACCACGCCGCCGCAAGCTTACGTTGCCATCAGCGCGCAGACTGCCCTCTTCCATGCTGCAATCGGATATTTCAAGAGCAAGGAATATCTGGCGCAGCTTCTGCATGAACAGACGCGCTTCTTCAGGTGTACGCAGATCGGGCTTTGTCACGAGTTCGATAAGTGGTGTACCAGCGCGATTGTAGTCAACCAGAGAATGCGTAGCACCCTCGATACGACCCTCTACGCCACCCAAGTGCACCATTTTGCCGGCATCCTCTTCCATATGGATGCGTTCGATACCCACTCGAGCACGATACCCATCGGCTGTACGGGTAATATTTTCTTGTTCATCGCCTTCAGCAAGGCCCTCGATGCCCCAGCGTTCGGAAGCACCCCGACCATCAACCGATAAGTCGAGGTATCCACGCATACAAAATGCCTTGGGACCCTGCGTGGTTTGGTAGTTCTTCGCCATGTCGGGGTACATATACCCCTTGCGATAAAACATCGTGCGCTTTTCGATATCACAGTTCGTCGCAAAACCAGCAAGCACAATACTTTCAATGGCTGCTTTATTGGGAACCGGTAATGCTCCGGGAAGCCCTAAGCACACCGGACAAGTATGCGTATTCGGCTCGGCGCCAAATTCCAGCTTACAGCTGCAGAACATTTTTGTTTCCAGGCGCGTTAGTTCACAGTGAACCTCCAGCCCGATAACTGCTTCCCAGTCTTGCAGTACTTCTTCCATACTTTTCATGGCCTATGCACCTGCTTTCTGGTTAGCAAAATCGGGAGCGATCGGCGCAGAGCCATAGGCCACTTCAAGTGCTGCTGCTACACGTAACATGTTTTCATCATGAAACGCTGGTGCTATCAGCTGCACGCCAACGGGCAGCCCACTTTCTTTTCCCAGGCCAACCGGCATATTCATGCCGCCATTGCCAGCGATATTAATAGAAATAGTGAACATATCGGACAGATACATGCTCGTGGGATCAGAAAGTTCACCGAATCGAAATGCCGTGCGCGGTGCAACAGGCGCGAGAATGCAGTCAACCTTCTCATACGCCTGCTTGTAATCCTGCGTGATAAGGGTGCGAATCTGCTGAGCGGGATAGTAGTACGTATCGTAGACCCCCGCTGAAAGAAGATAGCTTCCGAGCATGATGCGCCGGCGTGCCTCAAGACCGAAGCCTTTTTCTCGGCTCGCTTCATATTGGCTGCCCAGATCCGTATGGCCCGGGTCGCGGTATCCATAACGGACACTATCGAAACGCGAAAGATTCGAAAAAGCCTCGCAGGGACCCAACACGTAGTAAGCGCTGATAGCAGCCGCCGCATGAGGAAGATCAACCTCTACCACCTGGGCACCAAAACTGCGCAGCTGTTCAGCGGCAGACTCAACCGCGCTGCGCACTTCATGCGAAAGGCCTTCTGCTTCCATGAACGCCGGCACGATACCAATAGTCATGCCTTCGATGCCCCGATCGAGCCCTTCTGTGAAGTCGATGGTGCATTGCTGACTTGTGCAGTCCTTCGTGTCGCGACCAGAAAGCACGTTGAGCGCAACGGCCGCATCGTGAACTGTACGCGTGAAAGGTCCCACCTGGTCAAGCGAGCTGCCAAAGGCCACGACCCCATAGCGCGATACCACTCCATAGGTTGGCTTAACAGCCACGACACCACAGAAACTACCCGGCTGGCGAATAGACCCACCCGTATCGCTTCCTAATGTCAGGCTTGCCATGCCCGCAGCTACTGCCGCAGCGCTACCACCCGAACTACCTCCTGGCACATGTGCGGTATTCCAAGGGTTCTTGGTCGTGCCAAAAGCGCTCGATTCGGTTGTGCTGCCAAACGCAAATTCATCCATGTTGAGCTTGCCTAATGGCAGAGCGCCAGCGTCAATCACCTGTTGTACACAGGTAGCTGTATAAGGTGAAACATAGTTTTCAAGCATCCGCGAAGCACACGTGGTGTGGGTGCCCTTTTGATTCATGTTGTCTTTGAAAGCTACCGGCACGCCGGCCAAGGAGCCTAGCGTATCAAAGTTGCCTGCAGTTATAGCTGCATCAACCTGATCAGCCTGCGCAAGAGCCGCTTCGGGCGTTGTTTCCAAAAACGCATTAATTGTCGGATCGATAGCCTCTATACGGGCAATCGACTGTTCAGCAACTTCGCGCGCAGTAAATTCCCCCACACGTAGGCCTTCGCGAATGGTAGCGATAGAACAGCAAGCGAAATCCTTCATCGGGCATCACCTCCACCCAAGATAGAAGGAATAAGAAAACTTCCCTCTTGCTGTGCTGGCGCATTTTCAAGCGCTTGTTCTTGCGTAAAACTTGGCTGCTCGATATCGTCGCGCATAACATTTGAAAGATCACCAATGGGATGAAACGTCGGTTCAACGCCTTCCAAATCGTATTCAGTAATGGGCGCAAGACTGTCAATGATCGCATTTAAGTCAGCTGTCATCTGAGGGAGTTCCCCATCGGCTAGACCAATGCGGGCGTATTCGGCAATCGCACGCACATCCTTTTCAGTTACGTGTTCGGTCATGACACACACCTTCGCTGCATAAGCATTATGCAAGATCGATCTGCAAAAGAATTGCCCTCCAGCACTATCGCTTTTAAAAGTTGCACGGCTGCCGGTTGTTTGTCGCAATTCGTACAAAACTTCCCGACACTTCAGTCTGGACGAGCTGTATCACGGTTTCTCATCATAGCAAAGCCAGCTAAGGCCTCTGTGCTGCAGTTCTAAAATGCACCTTTTTAACGGGACAGCAATTTTTGACTGACAAAGCAAGTAAAACAGTACATGAGCTAACTTGCGCAAGTAGATGCGAGAGAGTAACTGTGAGGCAACATGAAATAGTGGATATTCATAATGGGATACGAGAAATAGTGTGTATAACCGAGTGAATACGAAATAAGAAAACTCTCTGGAGTAGGACCCAGAATAGTGTCCTGCAGCCCAGAGAGCGTTTTGTCAAGTACCTTTTTATGTTTATGGACGATTTTTTGAAAATTGAACAACAAAAAACAGTAAACCTTTTTGATTTACTGTTTCATAAGTTGCTATATAATTGTTTATATTTAATTGTTTTACTTCGACAAATTTTGAAAATTTCTTTTTTCTTGTTTGGTTATATAACTATACCATTCCATAAACGGATACCCCCAAAATTCTAAATTTACTTAATTTAATAAATAGGGAGTTCAAGATGTACTAAATATCTAGTACTTCTACTATTTCTCCATTTTTTTCTTTAAACATAATTTTTTTGACTACTTCTTCTCCTAAATATTTTGTAAACTTAGTCAATTCTGTTGATACTTCAAATACTATATTATGTTTGATATCACTTAATTCAAAACTCGAATCATATCTTGTTCTATCTGACCAATAGTTCCAATTTATATCTGTCCTTTCATAATAAACATAGTTTCCTTTTGGAGTTACAAATACTCTTTTATTTATTAACTTCTTTTCATTTTCGGATTTAAATATTTCAGAATACAGCTTCATCCCTTTAAATATTTTGTAATTGCTAATTTTATCATTTGAAATATTTAATTTAATTTCTTCATACTTCATAGAAAACCTCCGCAAATTCAATTTTTTTCTCTCTAAATCCTCCTTTTTGTGTCTATATATTATTCCTGTTCAGTTAATATTATGCAACCCATGGCGCATGCCCGAAGGACAACCAGCTTGCCTTTTACACTTTTGTATTCTCTAACCGCTGCGAAGCCTGTGCAAGGAGTGCCGCTATGCGCGAATCAGCACCAGCACGCTGCGCATAATAGCGATTGATGCCCATGTCATCGGCAGTTCGTTTAATGTCGCCGAGGCCACAAAGATAGTCCAGAATCACAATGCCCTCGCCTGAAATGTAACGCTGCTGAGCTGGCGCAATATCATCCCAGGTTTTATGAGGCACATTCCAAGAAAGCAAGCGTGTCAACTCTTCACCCGACAAACCCGGGGTTGCCTCAATCACCGACAAGGCCGATGCCGCACGCTGCACATGATGATGAGCCAGCCAGTCGATGCGCTCTTCTACGTTGTTCCACAAGGGCCCATGTGAATGTAACAGCTGGCGATACGGCAGATTTCGCACCTTTTCTAAACTTTGGAGATAGGTTTCCATCGAATCGGTTCGGTCAGGCTGTAAATCGACGCCGGGCGAGATAACAAACAGCACATGGTCGCCGCTAAACAGCATTCCACTTGGTCGGTGCAGCAGAGCAAGATGGCCCGGCGTATGACCACCAACCTCAAACACGTCAAACGTGGCAGAACCCACTGCGATAGAGTCCCCTTCCCCGACAAACGAAAGCATATGGATATCCGCATCGAAGCGATCGGCCTGTCTTGTTTCAGCAATAATCGAACGGTAGTGGGCTGGACAGCCTTCTGAAAGCATGCGCTTATACAGCTGGTCAACCCAGGGGTCATAAAGGCTGCGTTGCATCCGTCCAAAATCAACGTGACTCAGATAAACCGTCTGGCTCGGGTTCGCCACTTCGTCGAGCAATCCCACATGGTCCATATGAAAATGCGTGAGGAAAAACGACGTGTGCTGCGGATCGGCTTTTAAATCGTGCAACGCACCTTCAAGCATGGTGCGCCCTACGGCACTAGGGGCACCCACATCGACAACGAGCGTTTCGCCGTCCTGTTGAATGAGATAGCAGTTCGTTTCCGACGTCGCATAGTTAGGAAACGGAACGGGAATTGAATAAACATCTGGATCGGAATGAATGTGTGTAAACGTATTCATTGCAGCTGCTCCATATCATCTGAGCCTGCTGGTGTTGCGTGGTCTGATCTTGCCGTCACTCGACTGCGACTGCGCGCGAGCACCAAAGCTGCACCGAGAATTGCTCCACAGGTATCGGTAGCCCAATCAGCCGGATCGCAGAAGCGTCCCGGCACAAACAGTTGGTGAATTTCGTCAGTTACCCCATACACACTTGCAAGGGCAACAGCCAACAGAAAAGCATGTGACGACCGCATCTGGCCCTTTAATGCAAAAGCCACGAGCAGGCCTAATATCAAGTATTCAAGAAAGTGGCAAAGCGGTGAAACTGGATCGTCTTGGTAGCCAATCATACTGTCGATAGCGGCCTTCAGGGTCTCGCGCACCGACCCAAACATTCCTGAAGACAGATCGCCTCCCGAATGAGCTGACATGAAAAAGATGAAGCAGGCCCAAACGATAGCAGGCAGCCAACGAAGCTTTGTTTTTTGCTGTGCCATCAGGTTGCTTCCTCCTTTCATGGTTCTAAAGCATTTCCAGTTGGCGACTCGGTACCACGTTTCTTTCCCTTTTATAATAACCATCGTTACCAACCGCGCACGAAGGATGAACGTTTGCAAGAATACCAACATATCGACCATGGGTTTGGTCCGGTCTTCGACAGTCGATCGCACGTGCTCATACTAGGCAGTTTTCCTTCAGTGCTGTCACGACAAAATAGTTTCTATTACGGCAACCCACAAAATCGTTTCTGGCACGTTATAGCTGCCTGCGTTGGGGCGCCTACGCCACCAAATACCCCGCTGAATACGTCCATTCAGGCGAAGCGGCAATTGTTAAAAGATGCTGGCATTGCCCTTTGGGACGTTATCGAGAGCTGTGACATTAAAGGGTCTGCCGACAGCACTATCAGGCATGCGGTGCCCGCCAACCTGAATATCATTTTCGATGCGGCATCAATCGAAGCTGTGTACGCCAATGGCCGTACTGCCGAGACGCTATATCGTCGCTTGGCTGAAGCACACACAAAACGACCGATTATTGGTCTTCCCTCGACCAGCCCTGCCAATGCCGCTTGGTCGAAGGAACGTCTTATTGATAGTTGGAAGAAAGCCCTTGACCCTTACTTGTAAAGGCATAGACCTGAAGTAAGCAGGTGAAATATGCGGTTGAGGTGGTGTACCGCCATGGTTCTTGCCTGTAAGGGTGTCAATTTCTATACGTTGAACTTGAAGTGCATGACGTCACCGTCTTGCACCACATAATCCTTGCCTTCTTGACGCAATTTGCCCGCAGCACGGCAACCCGCCTCACCACCAAGTTCGCTGTAGTCGGCAAAGCTTGCTGTCTCAGCCTTAATGAATCCGCGCTCAAAATCGGAATGGATCACCCCAGCTGCTTCAGGTGCCTTGGCACCAACGGGAATAGTCCAAGCACGCGTTTCTGTTTCACCGCTTGTAAAATAGCTCTGCAATCCCAACAGCTTGTACGCTTCGCGCACCAATCGCGCGAGTCCACTTTCAGACAGCCCCAATTCAGCAAGATATTCCTGCGCTTCCTCAGGCTCTAAATCAGCGAGATCAGCCTCAACCTGCGCAGAAATAGGAACGGGCACTGTTCCATCAATTTCAGGCAGATCAGCCGAAAGTGCGTCCTCATCAACATTGGCTATGTACAACATCGGCTTCATGGTTAGCAGGTGCAGATCGTAAATAGCAGCAGTTTCTTCATGTGATAAGCCGAGCGTACGAGCACGATGACCTTCGTTGAGCCCTGCCATTACCTTTTGTGCAACTTCCACACGTGTGGCAAGCGACTTGTCGCGTTTTGCTTCCTTTTCTAAACGAGGCAGCGCTTTTTCCAACGTCGCGACATCTGCCAGTATCAGCTCTGTTTTGATAGTGTCTACATCGCTCTGTGGATCAACCTTACCAGCCACATGTACGACATCTGGATCGGAAAAGAAGCGCACTACTTCGCAAATCGCATCGGTTTCACGAATGTTTGCCAAAAACTGATTGCCCAGTCCTTCACCCTGCGATGCGCCTGCCACTAAACCAGCAATATCAACAAACTCAACCGTAGCCGGCACGATGCGAGCAGGATGATCAATTTCTGCTAAGCGGTTGAGTCGCGCATCAGGCACTGGCACGACCCCCACATTGGGCTCGATCGTCGCAAAGGGATAATTTGCTGCTAAGCCGCCCTTCTTCGTTAACGCGGTGAACAGCGTCGACTTGCCAACATTAGGCAGACCCACGATACCGATAGAAAGCGACATGACAATCTCCTGTTGTGCCTGGTTACTTATATTCTTCGTAACATTATGGAAGCGCCCGCGTTAGTGCAGGCGCTTCCATAATAGCAAATGTGAAAGCCTTAGAAGCTGAACAGGCCAAACTGTGCACCGACATAAGCAACCAGAATAACCACAAGCAGCACCGGCGCTACATATTTGATAATAACCGTCCACGCCTTCTCCAGCTTGAAGTCTGAAGACTGCTTCACCTCTTCGATGATAATGCTCGGCTTCATGATCCAACCGATAAAGATAACCGTCATCAGTGCCACGATAGGCATGAGCACCGAATTCGAAATGAAGTCGAAGAAATCAAGGAGCGTTGAACCTTCGCCCAAAGGCTGAATGAACGAAAGGCCGTTGTAGCCAAGGTTAATGATAATACCTGCGACTACTACCACAAAAACCGTAGTAATAAGAGAGCGACGACGCGACCAACCAGCTCCATCACTAATGATAGAAACGCATGCTTCGATAAGCGAGATAGCACTTGTTAATGCAGCAAAGAACACCAGCAGGAAGAAGGCAAAACCGATAACTGGAGCAATACCACCCATCTGCTGGAACACCGAAGGCAGCGTGATAAACATAAGGGAAGGGCCCGATTTAGCCGCCACTGCATCAGCTGAACCCATGGCGATAAACGCTGCAGGAACAATCATTAAACCGGCAAGAATCGAAACAGCTAGATCAGCACCGCCGATCCATGCCACACTCTTCGTAAGATTTTCCTTCTTACCGAGATATGAACCATACGTAACCATAATGCCCATGGCCAGCGACAAACTGTAGAACATCTGCCCTAATGCGCCAATAAGAAGCTCCGGCGACATTTTGCTGAAATCAGGCGTTAAATAATAGGCAATGCCACCCAGCGCTCCAGGAAACGTTGCCACGTACACAGCAATAGCGACAGCAGCTACCAATAGCAAAGGCATCATAACCAGGTTAGCCTTTTCAATGCCACCCTTAACACCCAACGAAACAACAAGAAATGCCGCAGCCATAAACAGCAGCATAAACAAGAAACTTGAATCAGTACTGTCAATAAAGTTTACGAAGAAATTACCACCGTCAGCCATATCAGCTGGCGAGTTCGTCACATATGACACCATATACTTT
The DNA here is from genome assembly GCF_000023845.1 of Cryptobacterium curtum DSM 15641. NCBI lineage: Bacteria > Bacillati > Actinomycetota > Coriobacteriia > Eggerthellales > Eggerthellaceae > Cryptobacterium > Cryptobacterium curtum. The sequence continues at coordinate 1,358,627 of NC_013170.1, forward strand.
GCAACCCAGCCGCCGATGATGCAGTAGTACGGCGTAATAATAAACGGCACTGCCGAGGCAAGTACGCCGATAAAGGTATATTTCTTACCAAACGAGCGAAATGCCCCAATAACTGACTGACCCGTCTTGCGACCAAAAGCCGTTTCAAGCAAGAGCATCGAAACGCCAAAAGTAAATACGAGTACCAGATATGTAAGAATAAAAATGCCGCCGCCATACTTCGCCGCAAGATACGGAAAACGCCACATGTTTCCCAAACCCACCGCACTGGCGGCAGCAGACAGGATAAACATCCATTTGCCCGACCATAAGGCTCGTTCAGTCTTCTGCGTCATGAAACCCTCCTGGGTGTCACTGGAGCTATATTTCCATACAGCTCGAATTAGTATATAAAACCGGCATTATAGATCTCCCAGTGGATAACGGAAAGGCAACATCCACTGTTCGGGGTTATAGATCGCAAAAACGGCACGTCTCCACAATTACAAAAGCAATCGTTACCCACAGAGGACTAAACTGACAAATTGTTTGAAATATCCTACCTGATGCGCTCTATGTTGTTTTAAGCAAGCATGCCGCAAGTGCGCAACCGAAGGATAGAATGTCGTTCGATTACCATTCAAAACCCGATCAGAAGGAATCACACTATGTGTGGCATCTGCGGATTCACAAAAACGAATACGGACAGCGACCAGATTCTCAAAAACATGTGCAACGTCATGGCTCATCGAGGACCCGATGGCGAAGGACGCTATCTCGACGACAATATCGCTTTGGGACATCGCCGCTTGTCTCTGATCGACCTCGAAGGCGGCAGTCAACCAATGGTGCGTTCAACAGGCGATAAAACAGCTCGGGTGACCTCCCCCGCTCGCACGCTTGATGGCGCATTCTGCCAAGACAAACAGTCAGCGGCAGCACGCGGTGATTATGCAATAGTATTCAATGGTGAAATATACAACTACCAGGACCTTCGCGCCGAACTCGAACACGACGGTTGGACGTTTGCGACTCATTCCGACACCGAAGTACTGCTCGTTGCCTATCTGGCGTGGGGAGAAGCGGCACTCCCCCGTCTTCGTGGCATGTTCGCCTTTGCCATCTGGGATAAAAAGACCCACGAATTGTTCTGTGCACGTGACTTCTTCGGTATTAAGCCGTTCTACTACACAGAGCAGCACGGCTCGTTTATCTTCGCTTCCGAGATTAAGTGCATTCTTGAGCACCCTGCCTATACGCGCGAACTCAATGAAGAAGCACTCGAACAGTACTTATGTTTCCAGTTTTCAGCGCTCGACGAAACGTTCTTCAAGGGCATTTTTAAACTTCCTCAGGGTCACTGTTTAACCGTACGTGCCGATGGCACCTGCGATATCAAACGCTGGTGGCGCCCGTCTTTTGCGCCCGATCATGCACACAGTGAAGCCGAAACCGTCCAGGCTATCGATGAAACCATGCGTGAATCGGTGCGCTATCACAATGTCGCGGATGTTGAAGTTGGATCGTTTCTTTCTTCTGGCATCGATTCAAGCTATATGGCTGCCTGCTTGGCTACCGAAAATCCGGCGATTCATACGTTCACCGTGGGCTTTTCTGAATATGAAGGGGAACGTGACGAAATATCTTGGGCACGTGAACTCGCGCAAGAACTGGGCATATCAAACGAAAGTAAGCATATAACCGAACAAGAATACTGGGATGTGCTACCAGCTGTGCAATGGCATATGGATGAGCCATCTGCTGACCCGTCGGCTGTAGCGCTTTACTTTGTCGATCAGTTGGCCGCCAAACAGGTAAAAGCCGTACTTTCTGGCGAGGGAGCCGATGAATTTTTTGGCGGCTATCGCGTGTACGAAACACCACTTGAAAACGCTAAACTCTCGTGGTGTCCAAAACCTATTTTACGAGCAGCTGCAAAATTGTTGCGTGGCTTAGGAATTCGCGGGGCAAATTATCTGGAGAGGGCAAGCGAAACCGTTGAGGACTGGTACTACACAAATGCGAATGGTGTGGCGTTTTCTCCAGATCAGCGGGCACGCTTGCTGAAAAAGACATCGGCCACTATGAAAACTCCTCAGCAGCTGACGGCTCCGGTATATGCTGAAGCATCCAGTCTTGATGAAGTTACGCGTATGCAATATCTCGACCTGCACTTTTGGCTGGTCGGCGACATCCTTCTGAAGACCGACAAAATGGCAATGGCACATTCTCTTGAATCACGGGTGCCGTTTTTGGACAAAGAAGTATTCAATGTTGCTGCTTCTATTCCCACTGCACTCAAGGTAAGCGACCATCAAACGAAGATTACCCTGCGCCAAGCGGCTGAACGTGCCATACCAACCGACTGGGCACAAAAGCAAAAACTTGGCTTTCCCGTGCCCGTTGCTAACTGGCTGAAACAGGACAAGTACTACGGGCTTGTCAAAGGCTGGTTTACTGGCGAGGAAGCACAGCGCTTTTTCAACACCGACGAACTCGTGCGCTTACTCGACGAACATAAAGCGGGCACGCGTGATAACACGCGCCGCATCTGGATTGTCTACATGTTCCTTATGTGGTACCGCATCTATTTTGTCGATCGCAAAAAGCCAGCGTAGCGTTTCATTGCCAATGTAAGATACGAGTCGCAAATCCGCATTCCACATGACTCACAGTCTTCAGAGCGCTTTACTGCAACAGTTGTGCATCACTGGGAGAAACACTCTCTGCATGAGATGCTTTCCCGTATAAGGTTGGCTCTCTGCACAAAGCCCTCGCTGGCAAGACACCTATGAGGTTATTCCTCGTAGCGACGTTCAATGTAAACGGGACGATTCTTTCCTTGTACATATACGCGCGCGAGGTATTCACCAATAATGCCAAGCACCAAAAGCTGAATGCCACCCAACAAGAGAATGAGACACACAATAGTCGTGTAACCAGGAACGTCTATACCAAACGCCAGGTTCTGGATAATCACAACCACAAAGTAAATGACTGCCGCCAGCGACGAAAGAAGCCCCAGCCATGTTGCAATGCGCAAGGGTTTTGTCGTAAATGAAATCACACCATTCAGGGCATACCGTACGAGTTTTGGAAACGACCAGGTCGTTTTACCAGAAAGCCGCTCGGCCGGCGTATAGGGAAATGGTAGCGTACGAAACCCAACCCAGGAAAACAGTCCCTTGGAAAAACGATGATACTCAGGCAACTGCATAAGGGCACGAGCGACTGATGCGCGAAATACCCTAAAGTCACTTGCATCGGCAACAACATCCATATTTGATGAACTACCAAGCACTCGATAAAAGGCACTCGAACACTTTGCCAGCAGCCAACCCTGTCGACGCGCTTTCTGATACGCTGCCACGCAGTCGTATTCAGGCTGGTCGCGCAATACCTGCACCATCTCAAACGCAACGGCTGGCGGCTGCTGCATATCGGCGTCGACAAAGGCCACTATATCGCCAATAGCATGATGAAGTCCGGCATACAGCGCTGCTTCCTTTCCAAAGTTACGTGAAAAAGAAACCGCCTTCACCCGCGCGCGTTCACACGACTTTTCACGCAAGATGCGAAGCATCACCGCAAATGTTGCATCCGAGCTACCATCGTCGATAAACACAACCTCACACGAAACATCATCGGGCTGCAGAGCAAGAGCAGCGACAACCGCATCGAAAAACGGTTCAATATTTCCTTCCTCATTGAATGCAGGAACAATAAAGGAGACAATCATGTGGTGTCCTTGAGTACGTGGTAGCTAGCGCTGCTATTTTACAAGACACGGCAGAGGATGTCTGCGAAACGTATGAAAAGCATCTAGTGCTAAAGATATTAGGGGATCGGAAACCGCATATGAAAAGCTGTGGTGCACAACATCAGCAGTACAGGCCGGCTTTAAGGATGAGGCTATCCCGGTAAGGAAAGGATGTGCATGACCACCGAGACAAACCAAACCGCTGCCCGCAAAACACTTGGGCAGCTTATCCGTTATGGAATTGTGGGCGGAAGTTCTGCCCTTCTTGAACTGGTTATCTTCCAGGGGCTCTCGGTATTTGCTCAGGTCAGTATTCCGGTGGCAAACCTTACCGCCATCACTATTGCCACTATTGCAAACTTTCTTGCTCACCGTGGCGTTACCTTTAAAAGCTCTGCTAATCCGGCGCGAAGCGCTCTTTTGTACTTAGTGCTTTTTGCCTTTAACAGCACGTTTAGTACAGTCGCTATTTCATATATGACTGGTGTCGGCATTATGCCGCTTGTTGCTAAGCTCGCTACTATGGTCTGCATTGTGGCGTGGAACTTCGTGTTGTTTCGCAAGGTCGTTTTCAAGTAAGTGTGGTGAGTGTGACCGTACGCGTGACTGTGAGCATGACGGTACCGACGGACGCGCTATCTGCTTGCGAGTAAGTACATTAGACCCAGATTTTCGCCGCCTAAAATACCATATCGCTGCAAGAGCCATACCTGTCAAGATGCTCAGTCCTGCAGCAAAAGGAAAATAGGGGTTAGCATAGCTCCACTGTACGGTGTGATCCCCCGCATCAAGAAAGACTCCGGCGAATATTCCGTTTACCACAAAGGAATCTGCCGGCTTACCGTCAACTAAGCAGGTCCACCCCTTTTTATAGGGAATTGCTAAAGCCAAAATGCCTGCTTCATCTGTATGAATGGTACCTGTAATGCTGCTTTTTCCGACGGTAAGATCAGCCAATCCATACCGATTTACCGAGTTAGTCCAATCAGCAAGTCGGCTGTATGACCCAAACTCAAGCTGCACATTGTCTACTGTGTACGTTCCCGCAGAAATATTGACCTTGAGAGAGCCTTCCGGTTCGGGAAAACAGAGAGAGTAATTATCGATCGGATACCGCCAGCGATGCGTCTTTCCACCTTGCCAGTACTCTTCGCCATTAACACGGAACGTGAACGATTCTTCCTGTGTATTCTTAAGCGTGAAAGAAAGCAAGCACTCACCACTGCCGAGATTATCGGGAAGATCGATAGTTATCGATCCCCCACCTGAATCAACCTGCAAAATCCCGTTTGAAAGTGAACAATTGTCGAAGTGTGTATTCGAATTATCAAGAGGAAGAACGGTTACCGTCGACTCAAGGGTACCACTTGGCAGCGCGAGGCGATTGGCCACGTCATCGTCAACAACTGCTGTTTGTAGTAAGGCTGCATCGCTTTCTTCAAAACTCCAGGTAGGTGTGCTGCTTTTTGCAGTTGCTGTCGAGTACCATAGATCGATACCGGTAGCATAGCGGTTGCGCCAGATTTCTTTGGTTGACGCGGTGACCTTGTCCATGGTGGTCTTGTCCGCGGTTGTTTTACCCTCAGTCGTTTTCCCTTCGGTTGCCTCGTCGCTTGAAGGGGCATTCGTCTGAGAAGTATTTGTATGCGAGATATTTGTCTGGCTAGCGTTCTCATTCGAAGCATCTTGAGCACCAAGTACCTGGGAAGTATCGCCGAGCGATTCGTGACTGCTATCATCAAGTGGCTCATACCCATAGAGATTGCTCGCTTCGGTGGTGTTGAATTTATACTCAATACCCCATGCGTTCTCAATAAAAAGTCGATGCCCAAACCCACGATACTGGGAGGCTGACCGCGTTGTCGGAGTTACCTGCCGCTCGCGCTTGATCCACTGGCTAATATCCTTGGTGATCAGGGAATTGTAAACACTCACTGGATGAGTGCCCAGGATCCACGAACGATTTTCAAAGCGACGATAGTTAGCATCATCTTGATAAGTTTCTTCATCTGCTGTACGGAAGAACGTATTGTTAGCATCAATAGAGTCGGTGCCAGAATTAGCATCAACACCAGCATTAGCATCAGTATCAATCTGAACATGAGCTGCAACCCTGGGTTCGGTCTTAGTCTTGACCCCAGCTTCAAATTCAGCCCCAGCCTGAGCCAAAAGGCGATATGTCTCTTGATTGCTCGTGTCGCCTTCAAATGTTTTGTTAAGTTGTTCGGGCGACGAAAAGGTAACCGCTCCACCCATATCGCGAAACCCTGCATAGGCCGCATATGGTCCAAATGGCATAGCCAACAAAACCGCACCAGCAAGTAGTGCCAATGCCGCTGCCGAAAGAGGCACTCCATGCACTCGAGCTGCCCCATTTGTTTGCTGTCGTGTTCCTTTGAGCAAAATAACTGCGATAAAGGCAACTTGCAGCCCAAAAAATACCAAGTCAGATATACCAAGGAGCTGGAACACATAACCCGGCGCACCGCTGAGATCTTGTACTCGCACATTATGGGTTGCCAAAACAACAAGTGCCAGCACAGCCAACCCAACAAAAACCACTGGACGAACAGCTCGAATACCTTTTGTTGCAAGGCATTCAATCCAATCGGGCACCGCATAGGCCACTGCAAACACCACGAGATAGCACCAGCGGTTTGACGGGTACGATAAGCCGTTCATCAAGCTTGATACAACCGGCAGTAACCAGAGCAAAACAAGAAGCGCCGCAAAAATAGTCCTCTTGCGCCCAGCTGGTGACAAATGTTTGAACAGAAATGGTGCCAACATAGCAATAAGAGGAAATGCATACGTCTGCGCATCATTTGCCGAAAACATACCCCCCTTGAAAAACAGAATCTCCGGCAATGCTTTCACAAAATGCAGCGACGGAAAAATACCCACCTGCAGGGGAACTTGCGCACGATCAGCTGAAAGTAATGCAATGACAGAGGGAATAAAAGCAATTGATGAAAGCAGGATAGCACCTATCGCTACCAGCGCCAACACACCAAGACGTCGCAGATATCCGCGAATAAAAGCAGCCCATTTCTGCCCGTTTTCTCCACGATAGGCAAACACCAGCGCAAACAAGATGCAGAACACGCACACAATGTAGCCAAAGTAAAAATTACTCGCAATAGACAGCGCGAGCACAAGGCAAAGTGGCATCCACGAACCGGTGCGATTCCAGCGATTAAAAGCCATAACCAAAAGCGGCGGCCACAGCATGGCGTCGGTCATAAAGTCAAAAGCTACTGAATTATCGATGTACCAGAATGAACAGCCATACAGGATGCCAGCTGTTAGAGCAGCAAGGCGACCCTTTCCTTCACGCCTGATAAGAAGATACATGAACAGCATGCAGAGAATCTGCTTAATAATGCTGAACACCACGCGCCATGCTTGAGTAGTGGCGAAATCCCCACCTGCGGCGCCAAAAAGCCATTTGATACTGAATTGCAGGTAGAAAAGGGGCGACGTCGAATAATAATACGAAAACTCAGAAAAGAGATCGCCGCCCAGGCCGTAATCCCACGACCAGAAAAACGTGCCATCCATCAGGCTTCGCTCGAGTAGTGATACAGCAGGAATCAACTGGGCTGACGCATCACCACCGTCGTAAGTAAATCCCACGAAGGGCAAGCCTGCAAACTGAGGCAAAAACAAAAAGTGTAACATAAGCGCCATACACAGAAATATAAGGAGCACTGCCACAGGTGAAGCAGCGCGGTGTATCAATCCTGCAAGACAATGGGTAGGGCGCTGTCGAACCTGCTTGGCCTGTTGGATAGGTGAAACCCTTCGAGAATGTTGAACTTGTTGCGCAGCGGGTCGCTTTGCAGAAGGCTGTCTGGCATACAGACTGTTCGTTTGCACGGCGTGCGCCCTCACTTATGCCAGCCTTGTTGGATCAATTGCCGTGAGGTGTCCTGCGGCATCTTCATATACCAAAATAAGACCGTCACGCGAACTGTAAAAGTGTTTGAATCGTGCCGCTTCAGTCTGCGGAGATGCAGACTGGTCTGTTTCAGCAGCGTCAGCAGAACAGGCAGTCCTGTGCGCCTGCGATGATGCTGAATGACCCTGATTGTCCTGGCAATTTTGGCCGTACTCACCCCTAGAGCCCGACACCTTACACGTGCTGTGTGTCGCCTTGCCGCTGTGCTCACCCTTGTCGCTGTGTGCCCGGTCAGCAGCCGCCTGCACACTCGCCTTTATCTGACGAGATGCTTTAAAGGTATGTTCTTTATGGGTGTGATGCTTTACCATGTTGAGCTTCCTTCCCGCCAGAAACCGTCAGATGGCAAGACGTTGCCGTAATCAACGTCCCAAAACACTAGGCCTGCTGCCGGAGCCTTTTCCCCAGCTGCTGTGCGGTCACACGCTGCGAGTACTTCGGCCATCCAGCTTGGTGGACGCAAACCGCGTCCTACCGCTACAAGCGTACCAGCTATCGTCCGCACCATCGAGTGCAGAAATGAACTGCCAATGATATCGATGCAGACCACTTCATCGCCTAAAACCTCAATGCGCTCAACAGTAAGTGACAGCACTTCGCGCCGTGTGGGCTTTCCTGCAGCTGACACCGCCAAGCAGAAACTCTTGAAGTCGTGTTCGCCCACAAGATAAGCGGCGGCGGCAGTCATAGCGTTCGCATCAAGCGACACACCACCGCGCACTTGCCAGCAAAAATCGCGCATAACAAGCGGCGGCACCGATCCATCGCTGATAAAGTAACGATAATGGCGGCTCTTGGCATCAAACCGCGCTGAAAAGCCATCCGGTGCGCGGCGAAGCTGCCGTATTCCAATAGCATCATGCGTCAGCGCATTAAGCGATCGTATCAGAGAATGTGGAGTATGGCTGGCAAGCTCTTCAGGTGTCACCTCGAATGTCACTACCTGCCCCCGAGCGTGGACACCTGTATCGGTTCGACCAGCGCACACCGTTTCGACCTCGCGGCGATACAACAACGAAAGCGCTTCTTCAAGAGAGCCCTGAACGGTTAAAAGGTCCCCTTCTTGACGGGCAAACCCATGGAAAGGTGCCCCGTTATACGATATAAGCAGCGCGATGGTTGCCATTAGGATGCGGCACTCCAAACCTTGCGTCCGAAGAGACTCTGCAGTTCGCCAAAGAGTGCTTTATCATGCGAATCAACCGTAAGGGGAAGATTTGCCCGATATTTGCGTCCATCATGTTGGCTCACGAAAAGTACGAGACTATCCTGACCAGGATACTTACGCAGTATCTGCGTAAGGAACTGCATGTTGCTTTGCGATAGGTCGCGCTGCATCACCGAAAGCGCTACGGTACGCGGCGCAACATCAGTTGGCTCATCAGCAAGATCCAACCGTTCGACTTCGAAAGCCATCAGCTGGTTGCGATCGCCTACTTCGTACTTACCCTTCACCTTAACGATGGTGTCCTCAGCAATAGCATTGGCGAAGTCTTCGTATTTGAAACAAACTGCCTCAACATGACCCGTGGTGTCCTCAAGGGTAAATGTAGCCATACGGGTTCCCTTTTTTGTCAGCTTTGTCACTACACTCGATATCATGCCGACAAACGTTGCGTTTTTAATATCGTGCTCGCGATCGGCAAGGTCGCCCAACCGAAACTTCGACAACTTACTCAACAGCCCAGCATACGGACGCAGAGGGTGGTCGGACACGTAGATCTTCAAGATATCCTTTTCAAAGGCAAGTAGCGTGCGCTTGTCCCATTCCACCCCATCGGGCGCAGGTGTTTCCTCCGAAAATCCTGAGTCATCGCTGTCGCCAAACAAGTCAAACATGCTCGTTTGCCCGCAGTTGCGGTCTTTCTGGCGCTTGGCAGCGCTTTCAAGCAGTGGCGTTTCGTCGATGAAGTACATCAGCTGCTTGCGCGTATAGCCAGTGGAATCGAACGCCCCTGCCTTGATAAGAGCTTCAAGCGTTTTGCGGTTATAGCAGCGCGAATCAAGGCGGTGTACAAAATCATGCAGGCTTGTGTATGGTCCATGCGTATCGCGCTCGGCGATGATTTCTTCAACCACCTTTTCGCCTACACCACGCACGCCAGCAAGACCAAAGCGCACTCCTTCATCGGTGGGAGTGAATTCGACATTTGAACTATTGATATCAGGGGGCAGTACCTGAATCCCACTTGCCGCACAACTGGCAATGTAATGAATCAGCTTATCGTTGTTCCCCAGATAGCTTGACAGCACAGCCGCCATAAATTCATTCGGATAATGAGCTTTAAGATAGGCTGTGCGCATAACGAGTACGGCATAACAAGCCGAATGCGACTTATTGAACGCATACTGGGCGAACTTTTCAGCATCTGACCAGATCTTTTTCGATACCTCAAGCGAATACCCATTATCGACTGCCCCTTGGTTCCAATCCTCTTCAAGGGCCTTCATAACTTCGAGCTTCTTTTTACCCATAGCTTTGCGCAGCTTGTCAGCCTTACCAGCCGAAAAACCACTCATACGCATGGATATCTGCATGAGCTGCTCTTGATAGACAATCGTGCCATAGGTTTCTTCAAGAATCGGACGCAGGCGGTCATCGTAATACACGACCTGGCTTTTCCCTGACACACGGTCAACATAGTCATCCACAAAGCCATTCTGCAACGGGCCCGGACGATTAAGTGCAATCGAAGCAACAATGTCGGAAAAGCGCCGTGGCTTCATACGTGCGAACAACGTAACGTATAGATTGCCCTCCACCTGGAACAGGCCATCCATGTTGCCGCCGCACATAAGTTTGAATGCTTCAGGGTCTTCCAACGAGATGGCAGAAGGATCGATATCAATGCCGTGACGCGCTTTCACGTTGTCACAAGCACGACTAATAACGCCTAAGGTACGTAACCCCAGAAAGTCCATCTTGAGCAAGCCAAGCTCAGGTGTGTAATGACCGTCGTACTGCGTGATAATGCCACCGCCCTTGGTGTCACGCTTGACAGGCACATGGTCGGCTAATGGATCGCGACAGATAATCGTGGCGCAGGCATGCACACCCTCACCACGCACGTGTCCTTCAATGGACTGCGCAGCATCAATAACGGCCTGGGCATCCGCTTCGCTTTCATAAGCTGCTTTCAAGTCGGGATTTGTCTCCAGTGCCTGCTGAATGGTAATACCCAATTCGTTGCCAATAAGCTTACACAGGCGATCGCCCACGCCATACGGATACCCCAGTACGCGGGCTGCATCGCGAACAGCATTTTTTGCCTGCAGCTTACCGAAGGTGATCACACCACTAATATGGTCTTCACCGTAAAATTCGCGCACGTGGTCAATAACGTCTTGTCGATGCTGGTCGTCAAAGTCAACGTCGATATCAGGCATCTCGACACGTTCTTCGGAAAGGAAACGTTCGAACAGCAGTCCATACGGTAGCGGGTCGAGGTCGGTAATGCCCATGGCATACGTAACGATAGAGCCAGCTGCCGACCCACGACCGGGTCCAACACCAATACCGTGATCCTTTGCCCACATAATGTATTCCTGCACGATAAGAAAGTATGCAGGAAAGCCTTGTTTGATAATAACCTGCGCCTCGTGCTCGTACCGTTCGGCCACTTCAGGACGCACTTGAGCAAGCTCCTGGAAGGTCTGTACCTTACCTTCGCCATAGCGGCGCACCAGGCCCGATTCACACTGCTTGCGAAACCAACTGACCTCAGTTTCGCCCTCGGGCACCGGAAAGCGCGGAAGAATCGAATCGCGTTCGAGCACCACGTTGCATTTTTCAGCAATCTCGACCGTGTTGTCGCATGCCTCAGGAAAATCGGCAAGCGCTGCACGCATCTCTTCTTCCGTTTTCATATAGAACTGGTCGTTCGAAAACCGCATGCGGTTTGTGTCATCCACCTGGCTACCGGTGCCGATACACAAGATGATGTCCTGCGCCTTGGCATCGTCGTGCGTCAGATAATGAAAGTCGTTAGTAGCAATTGTTTTAAGGCCGCATTCCTTCGCGATCTGCGACAACTGTACATTTAATTCATGCTGCGTATGGCCGAGGTCGGTAACGACACCCTGATCTTGCAACTCAAGATAGAAATCGCCCGGCTCAAACAACCCCGCCAATTTACGGGCCCACGACATGGCGTCTTCATACTGACCCAAATCAAGCAGGCGCGGAATAATGCCTGCTATGCATGCACTGGTGCCGATAAGACCTTTACTGTAGCGCTTAAGCATCGCAAAGGTTGTGCGCGGCTTATAGTAAAAATTGTCCACGTGCGATTCACTGACAAGCTTAACTAGGTTGTGGTAACCCTCATTCGTCTTAGCCAGCAAAATCATGTGATACAGACGGGGCTTGCCTTCGCGCTTTAATTCATCGTCGGTCGTGAAATATATCTCGCAGCCAAAGATCGGCTTCACCTTTATGCCGGTTTCCTTTTCGACGGAAATGCAGGCATCTTCAAGTTCGGGCACACCGCTCATCACACCATGGTCGGTAATGGCCACAGCAGGCATGCCCAGATCAGCGGCACGCTGTACCATATCTTTCACGTGAGTTGCCCCATCGAGCAGGGAATATTCCGTATGATTATGCAAGTGTACGAATGCCATGTGCGCGCCCTTATCCTCCCGTTTTCTTCTTCGTTATCATAACAGCCACGCGCCGACGAACCGCATGGATTCAGATGGAGTTTTCACGCAGTCATGCAGATTGAAAGAATCAAAAAAAAGAACGCCTCCGCGCTCTGCGGAGACGTTCCCTTACATGATATGTGTCAGTGAAATCGAAAGACCCAACCAACTGTCCATTTGAATACAGCTGAAAAAACTCAACCGCAAACCAAATCGTCAAATCTTAAGCAGCAGCATGCTCAAGTACGCGGTACCATCCAAGATCAACTTCAAGCAGATCACGATGCGCCTCGTCAGATTCTGCCTCAATACGAGACGTCAGATCGGCTATCCGTGTCTGCACTTCGTCAAGGTTGATATCTTCAACAGACTGTGCCCGGTCGGCAAGGATAATCACTTTTTCGCCAGTCACCTGTACATAGCCGCCCTGCAGTGCATACGTATGAGCAACGGTACTCGCATCAGACAGCACGCGCACTACCCCATCGGCAAGTGTCGACATCAGCTGAGCGTGTCCGGGCAAAAAGCCCATTTCACCTTCTTTACCAGGAACAACCACCATGTAGCATTCCTCGGTAAAGAGCTTTTTCGCCGGAGTGACTATGTCACAGGTGAGCGTAGACATCTAGTTCTCTTCCTTCTTCAGTTCCTCGTAGGCGGCGTATACGTCCTCGATAGCGCCCTTGTAGCGGAAGCACTGCTCGGGAATTTCATCGCACTTACCGTCGAGAATTTCTTTGAATGAACGGACCGTATCCTCCATCTTCACGTAGATGCCAGGGTTACCCGTAAACTGCTCGGCTACGTGGAACGGCTGACCCAAGAACTGCTGCACCTTACGCGCACGGTTAACCGTGAGCTTCTGTTCTTCAGACAGTTCGTCCATACCTAAGATGGCGATAATGTCTTGCAGATCTTTATAGTTCTGCAGAATCTGCTGTACACCAACTGCTACATCGTAGTGCTCTTGACCCACAATAGCGGGCTCAAGGGCGCGAGACGTGGACTCCAGCGGGTCAACTGCCGGATAGATGCCCAGCTCGGCAATGGAGCGGTTCAGAACGGTCTTAGCATCGAGGTGCGTAAACGTTGTCGCAGGCGCCGGGTCCGTCAAGTCGTCGGCAGGCACGTAGACAGCCTGTACCGACGTAATTGAGCCAACGTTGGTCGACGTAATACGTTCCTGCAAGTCGCCCATTTCCGTAGCCAGCGTCGGCTGATAGCCTACGGCAGACGGCATACGACCGAGCAGAGCGGACACCTCGGAGCCAGCCTGTGTAAAGCGGAAAATGTTGTCGATAAACAACAACACATCCTGGCCCTGATCGCGGAAGTACTCAGCTTCTGTTAAGCCAGCTAAGCCAACGCGCAGACGCGCTCCCGGCGGTTCGTTCATCTGACCATACACCAGGCAGGTCTTGTTGATAACGCCTGCTTCGCTCATTTCCAGATAAAGGTCGGTACCTTCGCGGGTGCGCTCACCGACGCCGGTAAATACTGATGTACCACCGTGTTCCTGAGCGAGGTTGTTGATGAGTTCCTGGATAATAACCGTCTTGCCAACGCCAGCGCCACCGAATAGACCGGTTTTACCACCGCGGATAAAGGGCTCAATCAGATCGACAACCTTAATACCGGTTTCGAAGATCTCGGTCGTGGTTGTCAGCGTATCGTATTCAGGAGCGGGATGATGGATAGGCATGCGGCGTGCAATGTCGGGCATCGGCTTGCCGTCGACAGGTTCGCCGACAACATTCCAAATGCGGCCGAGCGTCTGCTCGCCCACCGGCATCATAATAGGATTGCCAGTATCCTGGACTTCCATACCACGCACCAAACCATCGGTTGATGACATGGCAACGGCACGTACCAGGTCGCCCGGAAGGTGCATCTGCACTTCCAGTACAACATGTACCTCGCCAATGGGAGTGGTGCCTGAAACCGTCAGCGCGTTGTAGATGGCGGGCATGGCATCCCGCGGGAATTCGACATCGACAACAGGTCCGACGATACGGACGATACGTCCCATGGCCCCCTTCGTGTTGTTCTTGGTTTCTTCAGCCATTTAATCCTCCAAAGCTGCTGCGCCACCGACGATTTCGTTGATCTCGGTTGTAATGGCGCCTTGGCGAACGCGGTTATAGTAACGCTCGAGCGTTTCCACCATTTCGTTCGCGTTATCGGTTGCTGACTTCATCGCATTGCGGCGAGCACCCTGCTCACCAGCTGCGCTGTCGATCAGTGCATGGTAGATCATCGTGTTGACATAAGCAGGAAGCAGTTGATCGAGAACACCAGAAGCGCTTGGCTCGAAGATAATATCTCCGGCAATTTCCCCTGATTCTTCGTTGCTCACCAGCGCAGCGGCTGCAGCTTTAGCTGCCTCGCTTGTTTCAGCAGCTAAGCTCTGAGCATCGATAGGCAGAATAACTTCTTGCCGTAATACCTGTTCAGCTGCATTCTTAGCATGGTTATACACGATAACAACCTTATCGAAGTCCCCCGCTGTGTAACCACTTACGGCGCGATTAGCAATAGAGCGAGCTTCTTCGATTGTCGGATCGGCGGAAAGGTCTTTAAAGACCATCTCCAGTGCAATGTTGCGGAATTCGAAGTACGAAATAGCCTTCTTACCGCACGCAATAACACTCGTGTCGATGCCTGCAGACACATTGGCCCGCACCAGCTTTTCGACGGTGCGCAGCACCTCCGAATTGAAGCCACCAGCCAAACCGCGATCGGAAACAACAGCAATCAGCAGCATACGCTTTGTTTCGCTGTGTTCTTGTAAAAGCGGATTATCCGAGCTCCCTGCACTGTCTGCGACATTCGCCAGCATTTCGGCCATGGATTCGGCATACGGGGTCGCTGCATCCACGCGTGCCGAAGCGCCACGGATTTTAGCGGCCGCCACCATTTCCATGGTACGCGTAATCTGCTTCGTCGAGGTGACGGAGTTGATGCGCCTTTGTATGTCGTGTAGGTTGGGCATGTGTGCGCCGCCTTACTCGGCCGAAGGAGCGAATTGCTTCTTGAAGGCCTCGATCGCCTCGTTTGCCTCGTGCTTGATTTCGTCGGTCCACTTTTTAGCCTCGCGCAAATCGGCGAAGACAGATGTATGGGACGTACGAATATAGTCAAGCATTTCGGTGCGGAAGCGCGTGATGTCCTCAACGAGCACATCATCCAGATAGCCTTCGTTACCAGCATAGATCGCACAAGCCTGCTCTTCGAACGGCATCGGCACATAGCGACCCTGCTTGAGCAGTTCGGTCATACGAGCGCCACGAGAAAGCTGTTGCTGGGTCGACTTGTCCAGGTCACTACCAAACTGAGTAAAGGCCTGCAGTTCGCGATAGGCAGCCAAGTCAAGACGCAGAGAACCTGCAACTTGCTTCATCGCCTTCGTTTGAGCAGATCCACCAACGCGTGATACCGAAATACCAACGTCAACAGCGGGGCGCTGACCCTGGAAGAACAGATCGGTAACCAGGAAGATCTGACCGTCGGTAATCGAAATAACATTCGTTGGAATGTAAGCAGATACGTCGCCAGCCTGGGTTTCGATGATCGGTAGAGCCGTCAGCGAACCGCCACCGTTTTCATCGGACATCTTAACTGCACGCTCCAACAGGCGCGAATGCAGGTAGAACACATCGCCCGGATAGGCTTCGCGTCCCGGCGGACGGCGCAGGGTCAGCGACATCTGACGATAGGCCACTGCCTGCTTGGACAGGTCGTCATAAATAGCAAGCACGTGACCGCCCGGATTGTCCTTGGATGCCGGCTTGCCATCCTTGCCGTTGTAGATGAAGTACTCGCCGATAGCGGCACCAACCATCGGAGCCAGATACTGCAGCGGAGCAGAATCAGCAGCGGTAGCCGATACGACAATCGTATAGTCCATAGCGCCATGGCGCTCGAGCGTTTCAACGATACCAGCAACGGTAGATGCCTTCTGACCAACCGCCACGTAGATGCAGATCATGTTCTGATCTTTTTGATTAATGATGGCGTCAATCGCAATGGCCGTTTTACCCGTTTGACGGTCGCCAATGATCAGCTCACGCTGACCACGACCAATGGGGATCATCGAGTCGACAGCCAAAATACCCGTTTGCATAGGCTCGCTTACGGGCTGACGCGAAATAACGCCAGGAGCCTTGAATTCAACGGGACGTGTTGCGGTCGTCTTGATGGGACCCTTGCCGTCAATCGGCATGCCCAAAGCATTAACCACGCGGCCGCACATTGCGGGGCCAACGGGAATCTCGACGATTCGACCAGTAGTCTTTACTTGGTCGTTTTCTTTGATTGCGGTGACGTCACCAAGCAATACGGCGCCGACTTCCTCTTCTTCGAGGTTCTGAGCCATACCATAGACGATCTGACCAGCAGATCCGGTGAACTCAAGAAGTTCACCAGCCATGGCATCTTTGAGGCCATCAATGCGGGCAATACCGTCGCCAACCTGGATAACTGTGCCAACTTCGCGTGCCTCAACACTGGTGTCAAGGGCATCGAGCTGCTTGCGCAGGGCATCGTCAATAGACTGTGCGGTGATTTCAGTCACTAGCATTCACCTCCATCAGTGGTCTCTTTTAGCGCGTTACGAGCAGTATCAAGCAGCGTGTTCACACTCGCATCAATACGCTTGCCATTTGCGCTCATGATGATGCCGCCCAGCAGATGCTGGTCGATTGTCTCGTTTAAGACAATCTTTGTGCCGAAATCGGCGGCGGCTTTATTTTTAATTACCTCGCGCAGGTGGTCATCGAGCGCGACATGTGTTGTCACATCGACAACAGTGACATCGAGCTTCTCGGTAATTAGACCCTCAAAGGTATTTGCTATGCGCGGCAGGATGTCAAAGTCGCCCCGCTCGGCAGCAACACCTAAGGTACTTACGAGAAGCGGATGACACGCGGCGAAGACCTTCTTTATGAGCTCAGCGCGATCGTGTGGCGAATACTCCGGATCGTTCATTGCATCGGAAAGCTCCACATGAGAGCGATCATACAGAAGGATCACATCGAGTTCAGAACGAACCCGTAGCACCGCATCTAAACCGCCATCAGCCATAAGCGTATCGATAAGTGTCGATGCGTACAATTCGGCTTCTGCCTGTTCCACGCGACGGTTACCGGGCATTGAAACTACCTGCCTCGTTTACATAGCGCTCGATAAGGGCGCGATGTTCATCGTCAGACAAATCACTTCCGATGAGCTTCGAAGCGACTGCGATCGACACGTCGGCCACCGAACCCTGCAGTTCGGCAATCGCAGCCTTCTTTTCGGCATCGATGGCAACTTGTGCCTTCGCAATCATGTCAGATGCTTCCCGCTGCGCTTGAGCCGTAATATCAGCCTTAGCCGCCGTACCGGCAGCCTTTGCATCGGCAACAATCTGCGCGGCAGTTGCCTTAGCCTCGGCGAGTTCCTGCTTGTACTGTGCAAGCACGCGCTCGCTTTCCTGGCGGGCTTCTTCGGACTTTTCAAGCGATTCCTTGATCGTGTTCTCGCGCTTGACCAGCATCTTGTCAAACAAGGGCCAGCCAAATTTCGCAAGAATAATCCAAAGGATAATGAAGGCGACGAGCATCGGGATGAATTCGTCCATCACCGGCATGATCGCTTCAATGCCACTTGCCGCAAATGCGGGCACAGGGCACAAAGCCGACGCAGCTACCGCAGCGAATGCGCCACTGGCAATGATGCGTTTGCCGTTCTTGATGTTCAACTTGCCTGCCTCCTTTTCCTTTCCTCGAAAGCGGCTATCCAAAGAAAGCCTGCTAGCCGATGAAGAAAAGGACCAGGCCGATAAGCGCGAGCGCCTCGGACATGGCAGCGCCAATGAAGAAGTAGCCCATAAGCTGACCCTTCATTTCGGGCTGGCGGGCAGCTGACACGCACAGGCCGTACGTGGCAATGCCAATGCCGATGCCAGGGCCGATGGCTGCCAGACCGTAGCCGACAACCTTCAGTGTGGCGAGCGCAAGAGTGATATCCACAATTACCTCCTTTAGGCGGATTCGAAAGCCTTTCCTCCGAACCCTTCTTACTTATGACCCAGCTGCAATACGTACATCAGCTGAAGCACCAATTAAACCTGACCCACAAAGGCCAGCCCCCTAGTGGGGATGCACAGCCATCCCGATATAGGATGATGTGAGAATAGCGAATACGTACGCCTGAAGAAACGCAACAAGCGTTTCAAGCGAGTACATAAACAAGAGCAGTGCAAACCACACGATACCGGTGACACCGGTAGCCAGACCGCCATTCATAAGGAACGTGTACTGCATAAACACGGTCGTTGCAATAGAGAACACGCCGAGGATCATGTGTCCCGCCAGCATGTTGCCGTAAAGTCGCACAGCAAGCGTCAGCAGACGCAGAATAAGCGAAAATGCTTCCATAGCCCAAATAATGGGTTTCATTGGGCCAGGTACGGCGCTCGGGCAGATACTTTTGAGATAGCCACCTAAACCTAGCTTCTTAAAGCCATAGAAATTAAAGTAAATGAATGAAATAAGTGAAAGCGCCCAGGTAATGGAAATGGTACCGGTAGCGGCCTTCGACCCAGGAATCAGGCCAATAAAGTTAGCAGTGAGAATAAATATAAAGAGAGTAGCAAGAAACGGGATATGCTGCTTGAATCCCTCGCCAATAACATCGCGACCAATGGAATCGCCCACAAAGCCATAGAGGTATTCGAGAATGGCGGTTGGCTTGCTGTGTGGAATCATCTGCAACTTGCGTGCACCCACCAACACCATCAGCAATACCAATGCCAAAATAATGAACATATACAATGTGTACTGGGAAATGTTCCATCCACCGATGGCAAAAACGGTCTGCGAATCGAAGGTAGGAGCAAGATGCTGTGCCTGCGATACGAATTCTTGCAAGGCCTCGCCCATTTATCCTCTTCCCCTTTGCTCTTTATCTGTCTGTGTGTGACCAATCACACGGTTGCGCCACATGAAGTACACCGAAGTGACCCCCACGAACGCCACAATCTCAACAATCCCAAACAGCAGCACGCTTTCGCGTGCGATGCGCGATACCGCGAATAGGGCGCCTCCCAGCACAATCAGCGAGAAAAAGACCCCGATAAGGCCTTGTCCCGCTGCTTCAAGGACAAGCGTCGACTGAGAGCGACGCGACAGTTTGAGTGCGCCCCACAGGGGGGCAAAACCCAACAGGGCAGCCAGGATGCCGCCAACGATGCTCATCGCAGCCTGCACGCCCGGACTTCCCCTTCCTCAATGTGCCTAACCAAAAGTCAGCGCAGCATATAGTAACGCAATTACCTCAGAAACCCTCGAGAGATATGCAAAAACCTGATGACATCCCCTATTATCGCGACTATCGGTAGCCTCATAGGCGATACATGCAGCTTTTCTGCATATTTTTCGCATGGTGCTCAGCGTAGATGGTGTGCTACACCGTCCCAAAGATGCGATCACCCGCATCCCCTAAGCCCGGCACAATGTAAGCATCTTCGTTGAGACATTCGTCGATAGCGCAGGTGTACAACCGAACATCACCATCGGCTGCCAGGAGAGCGTCAATACCTTCGGGAGCTGCCACCAAGACCATAACCTTGATGTTTTTAACCCCCAGGCGGCGCAGATACTCGATAGCCGCAATACAGGACCCACCGGTTGCCAGCATAGGGTCAACCACAAGCACATCACGTTCAGCGATATCGCGGGGCATCTTTGCATAGTATTCATGCGGTTCATGGGTATCATGATCGCGTTCCATGCCTAAATGCCCCACTCGAGCAGCGGGAATAAGATCGAGTACGCCATCAACCATTCCAAGACCTGCGCGCAAAATAGGCACCACCGCCATCTTGCGGCCAGTTAACTGCATGCAGGTAGCCATGGCGACCGGTGTTTCAACATGAACTGGCTCGAGCGCAAGATCTGATGTTGCTTCGTACACCTCAAAGAGAGAGAGCTCACGCACCAGCTGGCGAAACTGACCTGACGAAGTATTCTTATCGCGCAAAATGGACAACTTATGCTGTACCATCGGATGGTCGACCAGGATAACGCGTTCGCTCAGTTGATTCATTGGCTTCCTCTCTTCAGTTCTGCCCGCCCTATCAGTGATATTCATCTAGTGCGTACACAGTACGCACCATTTTAGCGGTCGAATTCAGGATACAACGGATGAGCGTCAATAATGGCAGAAACTCGTGCGCGAACCTGAGCCAAGCGATTATCGTCGCCTGCATTAAAGACCGCCTCGGCAATGCACGATCCGACTTCGAAGAATTCATCATCAGAAAGACCGCGCGTCGTTCCTGCTGCCGTTCCCACGCGGATACCGCTGGTCACAAAGGGAGACCGCTGCTCGTTGGGAATGGAATTCTTGTTCACCGTTAAGCCAACCGATTCCAGCAGACCTTCGGCATCCTTGCCCGTGACGTCCGCAGGCGTTAAATCGACCAAGCACAGATGATTGTCGGTGCCGCCCGAAACCAAACGCAAACCGCCCTCAGTCATGCCGCGACCAAGTGCAACACAGTTAGCAACCACCTTGTCGATGTACTCTTTAAAGGCAGGCTGCAGCGCTTCATGGAAGGCAACCGCTTTACCTGCAATCACATGCATAAGCGGGCCACCCTGTGTGCCAGGGAATACCGCACTATTAATCTTCTTCGCCAGTTCTTCGTTATTCGTAAGAATCATGCCACCACGCGGCCCACGCAGCGTCTTGTGAGTCGTTGTGGTGACGATGTCAGCAAAGGGAACCGGATTCTGATGGGCACCGGTAGCGACCAAACCAGCAATATGAGCCATATCCACCATAAGATAGGCACCAACTTCGTGCGCAATGGCAGCCATGCGTTCGAAATCGATGGCACGCGGATAAGCCGAAGCACCAGCAACAACAACCTTGGGTCGATGTTCTTGAGCCAAACGCTCGAGGGCGTCATAGTCGATGCGCTCGTTTTCATCGAGCCCGTAGGGAATCACGTTATAGAGCTTGCCCGAGAAATTCGCCTTCGAGCCGTGCGTGAGATGACCCCCGTTATCAAGGCTCATACCGAGCACCGTATCGCCCGGTTTGATAATAGCGGCATAGGCAGCATAATTGGCCTGTGCCCCTGAATGGGACTGCACATTGGCAAAGCCCGCATTAAAAAGCTTTTTTGCCCGTTCGATGGCAAGATTTTCGACAATGTCGACCTTTTCGCAGCCGCCGTAATACCGTTTACCCGGATAGCCTTCGGCGTACTTATTAGTAAGAACGGTACCCATGGCCTGCATGACCGCAGGTGACACAATATTTTCCGAGGCAATAAGCTCGATGGTGCCCCTCTGGCGAGCAAGTTCCTGGTCGATCGCATCGGCAATCTCGGGGTCGGTCTGGGCTACGTAAGTCAACGGCATATTCTTGCCTTTCTCGCATGCGCGCCTTGTGGCGGCGAGGTCTATAATGCGCCCATCCTAGCACAGCGCAGCAAGTGCTTCTTTATCGTGGCGATCATCGATGCAGATAGACGGTGCAACGGTACAGCCAAGTGGAAAACGGTGAGTTATCAGCTCATGCACGAGGTTTCTGCGGTAGTCGAGTCCAGTCGAATTGATTTGGGTTTAGTTGAGCCTCGCTGAGTTTAGTCGAGTTGCATAATCTTTTCGACACGCCCCGTATGACGACCAGCACCAAAAGGCGTCGCAAGAAACACATCAACAATTTCCTTATTAACGCCCACGTCAACAAAGCGCCCTGAAAGCGTAATCACATTACAATCGTTGTGTTCACGACATAGGCCGGCAAACTGCGGCGTAATAATATTGGCAGCGCGCACACCAGCCACTTTATCAGCTGCCAGAGCCATACCAATGCCCGTGCCGCACACCAGCACACCACGCTCAGCTGTTCCCTGAGCCACATCGCATGCCACAGGATATGCATAATCCGGATAATCAACTCGCTCTTCGCTGGGACACCCACGATCAATAACGGTATGGCCAGCTGTCTCAAGATATTGTTTGAGCTGCTCTTTTTGCTCAAATCCTGCGTGATCGCTGCCCATCGATATGATCATGAAGTTTTCCTCCTGTTATCAGAGACATCTTTTTACTTTGGTGCTGCGAATATACCCGATATGCCTGCACCTATTTTTGCACAGCTCGCCTCTCCGAGCGAGTACGACTCACGCATTCTCGCCAACCTTCCAAACGTCGTAAACGCTCGGATGATGCCATATGAGGGGCAAACGTGACCTCGACCACACGCCGCGACCGAATGTCATC
The DNA here is from genome assembly GCF_000023845.1 of Cryptobacterium curtum DSM 15641. NCBI lineage: Bacteria > Bacillati > Actinomycetota > Coriobacteriia > Eggerthellales > Eggerthellaceae > Cryptobacterium > Cryptobacterium curtum. The sequence continues at coordinate 1,381,251 of NC_013170.1, forward strand.
CATATCGCGCCAGAAACCGGTGCGCAATCCTGCTAAATAAGCTGCGCCGGCTGCTGTTGTTTCCGCTACGGCCGGGCGTACTAAACGCGCATCAAGAATGTCTGACTGAAATTGCATCAAGAAGTCGTTACGACTTGCCCCTCCGTCAACCGACAACGTTCGCACGCGCATGCCAGCGTCATCCTGCATGCCATCCATGAGATCGGAGACCTGATAGGCAAGCGATTCAAGAGCCGCACGCACAATGTGAGCACGCGTAGCACCACGCGTCAGGCCAAAGATAGCGCCCCGTGCATCGGCGTCCCAATAGGGCGCACCCAAACCAGTAAAGGCGGGCACCACATACACACCCGCCGTATCTTCGACACTGCGCGCAACCTGTTCACTTTCCGCTTCTGAACCGATAAGACCTAAGGCATCACGAAGCCACTGAATAAGCGCGCCCGCCATAAACACGCTTCCTTCAAGCGCATAAGCCAAGCCGGTACAGTCAGGCTCGGTTGCAGCGACAGTAGAAACAAGGCTGTTGTGCGATGTAATGCATTCACTGCCGGTATGCATGAGCAAAAAGCAACCAGTGCCATAAGTATTTTTTGCCTCGCCGGCCTGCGTGCAACACTGGCCGAACAGCGCAGCTTGTTGATCGCCCGCAACGCCAGTAATAGGAATGCCCGCTGGAATACGCGGAAATGATAAGCCGTCGTGCCCCCGAGCCGCTGGAATATCATCAACGGTAACACCAAAATCACCAGACGAAGGGCGCACCGTGGGCAGCAAAGACAGAGGAATGCGAAAGAGATTGCACAATTCTTCATCCCAACAGCCCCGATGAATATCAAACAACATCGTTCGACTCGCGTTTGTGACATCGGTCGCATGAACTGCGCCACCGGTAAGGTTCCACACCAGCCAGCTATCGACGGTGCCAAAAAGCAGGTCACCAGCACAGGCGGCCTCGCGAGCCCCCGGTGTATGGTCGAGTAACCAAGCAATCTTACTAGCCGAAAAATAGGCATCGGGCACTAAACCCGTTACCTGAGAAATATGTGAGCGCACTTCAGGTGTTGCACACACCTGCTCGATTAATCCAGCGGTACGACGACATTGCCACACAATGGCCCGCCCGATAGGTAGTCCCGTATGGCGATTCCATAGGATAGTTGTCTCGCGCTGATTGGTAATGCCAATAGAGTCGATGTCGCCCGACTCAAGAGAATAGGCAGCCAGCAGATCGTCGAGTACCGATATCTGCGAGCGCAGAATATCGAACGCATCATGTTCAACCCAACCCGGTTGGGGAAAGTGCTGTTCAAACGGCATCTGATAGACACCACGCACGCCGCACTGGCGATCGAAAAGCAGCGCTCTTGACGAGGTTGTTCCCTGATCAAGCGCTATCACATATCCCAATGCTCTCCCCCTTTTCTGCAACTGCTTTCTTATCAGCTCAAACCCGAACAACATCGTATTCTATCGTTGCCATCTATCGTCAAAGCTCTCTCGTTGGCACACGCGCAACACAAACAAGCTGTAACCGCCCCACTGCCTACATCTCACGCTTTGACTGTGTTGGCACGTGCCTACTTTTCCTGAGTATTTTCCCCAAGTACTTCGTCGAGCCACCGATCGACATCGTCATACACGTCTGTGTGGCGCGGTTCGTTAAGGATTTCGTGACGCATACCCGGATATAAGTGAACGTCTACCTGTGCCTGACTGCCGGCACGCAGGGCACGCGCAACGGCCTGCACCCCGCGACCGCGATTACCCACCGGATCATCGGCACCCGCTATCATAAGAATGGGAAATCCATTTGGTAGCAATTTCCCACAATCGGGTGCACTCACGCGACCGGTTAAATGCCCGATAGCACGGTATCCTCCAGCGGAGAACATCACGCCGCAAAGTTCGTCTGAAACATAAGCATCAACCCCTGACGGGTCGCTATTCAACCAATCAAATGAAGTGCGATTTTCAGGAACAGCACGCTCGAAGGTCCCTGTTCCAAAGTCATCCAAAAACGCACTGCGATAATCGGCGCCGCGCGCGCGTGCAATTAGCTGTGCCAATGCCACTCCCGCTATTGAAAGCGGCTTTGGAACCTGACCCGTACCGCAGAGAATCGCCCCCGCAAGGCCAGCAGCACACGGGTCAGTATCACAAGCACGCTGTCGGTATCCATCTGCCGCCCCATCAAGCAGGCAAGCCCGTACCAGATAGCTCCCCATCGAGTGTCCAAACAGAAACCAAGGAATTCCTTCAAGAGAAAACCGCGCTGTCGCTTCACGGCGCAGGATATTGATATCTTCTTCCATACACACATCGGCATCACACGGCAGACAGCACAGGCGGTCGATCAAAGCGACGCTCTTTCCATGTCCAATGTGATCATGTCCACAGACAAACAAGCCGCGTTGTACAAGATGACAGGCGAAGTCGTCATATCGCGCAATATGCTCCGACATTCCATGGGTCAACTGAATAACGGCACGCGGAGCCTGACCTGGCACGTACCATGCACATGCGTGTAAGGCTGAACTTTTATCAGATGAAGGAAATGAAAACGTATCTCTGTTCACATCCATACTCATACTCCTTGCGCCTCTTGTTTTCCTATGTAAATATCGCACGCACGTCTGCGGCAGAAATTGATCCTTCCCGCAGAATGCGCAATGGAGAGCTCGTACAGTCAACCACCGTAGATGATATGCCACTTGCCCCTTGGGAATCATCAGCAAGAACAGCGACAACTTTATCGGAAAGCGCTGGGTCGATTCCCTGCGCGTAAGCAGTTGATGGATGAGCGGAAATATTCGCCGACGAAGTAGCAATCGGGCAGCCGAGTCGCCGAATAAGCTCGCGCGCAATAGCATGGTTGGGCATGCGCAGTCCAATAGTGCCTGCGGTAGAGGTAAACGCGGCTGGCACTCGTTCTGAAGCTTTTACCACCAGCGTCAGCGGACCCGGCCACTGAGCGTGCGCCAATGCGTGTGCAGCGGCAGGTACAGCATCACCATACACATCAAGTGCCTCAATGCTGTCAACTAACCACGCAACCGGCTTTGAAAGGTCGCGTTCTTTCGCCTGGTAGATAGCTTTAGGGCTCTCAGCTGCATCAACTGACACCCCAATGCCATACACCGTATCAGTGGGAAATATCACCGGATAGCCAGCACGCAGAGCAGCCACGGTGCGTTCAAGATTCTCACCTATCTTTGAGCCACCAGGATTAGAAACCGTATCGAATGTCGAACCGTTTGCAGATACTCTCGACATGTATTTCTCCTTCGTGCACTGCTCACTCTATCAGTTGTTTCTTGTGTAGTTACTTTCGACCTAAATCTTCTGCAAGGCGCAAAGCTACCCGCAGGCCATCAACAGCCGCCGACATAATGCCCCCTGCATAACCAGCACCCTCGCCACAGGGATACACACCACAAGGCTTTTCGTTCTGGTTTAATCGAGCTTGCAAATCGTCTTTGCGCAGTATGCGTACCGGCGAAGACGAACGCGTCTCGGGAGCTGTCATAATTGCACCAGAATGGGCAAAACCAGCAAGCTTTCGATCAAGCAAGGGCAGCGCCTGCTTGAGCGCGTCGGTTATAAAGCGAGGAAATATATCGTGCAAGTCGCAGGCAACAACACCCCGTGCATAGGTGGGCGCACAGATATGTTCCCCCCTGCTATCATGCGGAAACTGGATATCCTTTTCCCGCTTCAGAAACGCTCCCACGCTCTGAGCAGGAGCTTGATAGGCACTGCCCCCCGCAGCAAGAGTTGCCTGGTAGGCTGCCTGTTCGATGTGGCGCTGCAAGTGCATACCAGCCAGTACATCATCGGACTGAAGGTCTGAGGGATCCACATTAACCAACAGTGCTGCATTAGCATTTTTACCATCACGGGCATAATTGCTCATGCCATTCGTAACCACACCGCCCGCTTCACTTGCGGCGCACACAACCGTACCTCCCGGACACATGCAGAACGTATACGCACTCCGCCGATTATCAAGGTGGACAGCCAACTTGTAATCAGCTGCTCCCAGCGCTGGATGCGCTGCGGCCTTACCCCATTGCGCCTTATTAATAAGCTGCTGTGGATGCTCAATACGCACGCCCATAGCAAACGGTTTTTGTTCTAACGATAAACCCCGCGCATGAAGCATCTCAAACGTATCGCGCGCTGAATGTCCGCACGCGATAACCACGTGATTGGCAGGAAGCGTGTAACAGGTTCCTGTTGGATCCTCGATAGAAACACGTGCCAGCCGACCTTCTTCAAAGGACATATCAGCTAAGCGGTGTTCAAACCGCACCTCGCCCCCCAAAGCGATAATCTTTTGACGCAGCGCGGAAACAACAGCTGGAAGACGGTCACTCCCGATGTGGGGTTTTGCATCCCATAAGATTTCTCCGGGTGCTCCTGCTGCCACGAAACACGAAAGCACCTGGCGCACCAGGGGACTCTTCGTGCCCGTTGTTAATTTGCCATCGGAAAACGTTCCAGCGCCACCTTCGCCAAACTGAATATTTGTGCGCGCATCAAGCGGGCCGCCTGCATTGAAAATATCAACGGCACGCAGGCGATCTTCCACCGCGGCACCACGTTCGAGCACAATCGGACGCGCACCCGCATATGCCAGATATAGCGCACAGAACAACCCCGCTGGACCACACCCCACCACAATCGGACGCACTGAGGAATTGGGTGCATTCACCGGCACCTGACCGATGGATAACACATCTGAAGTTTCTTTAGCGCTCTCTTTAACACTCGCTTTGGCATCCGTTTTAGCATCCGTCACCGAACGACTTTTAGTGTGCACAGCAAAGGCAGCCTCACCAATAGCGGCAGCCATCTGGCCTAACCGGCGGACATCAGAAGAATCTGAATCACTTTTGACGCAGTTCAACGACAGAGCCTGCTCTTCCTGCTCATTTGTTGCAAGGTGCACCTGGGCAGTAACAATAAAATGAACGTTGGATTTCCGACGGGCATCAATACTGCGCCGTATGACCTCAGCTGTATTTACCGCAGAAGCAGGAATAGCCAACATGCGAGCAATCACTTGAATGAGCGGGCTGGCCTGCTGCACCTGCCCGCCACGCGAAAACGCCTCATCATCAAGAGAAAGGGCAATTTGGGAAACAACTATCACACGACTTCCTTTGCCGAAGGGCAATTGGCAAGCGCCCTACCCGCAATCAAACCAGACGTCCAAGCCCAGTGTAAGTTATATCCTCCACACGGAGCATCAACATCAAGCGATTCCCCACAGGCATACACATGCTTAACTGGTGTTTCCATCGTAGTAGGATTAAGCATCGACACCTCGATACCGCCACGTGTTACCTGGCAGCGCGACACATCGCCAATACCTTTTACTATCAGGTCAAACGACTTTGCCACCCGCATAAAGGTCTGAAGCGACTGTTCTTCAACAGTAGTATCTGCACTGATATGTGCGTGCGTCAAAAGAGCGCGTGCAATCAGGGGTAAAAATGCTCCCGTACACCACTCGCGCCACGTACACACCCCCAACGCGCGTGAGCGTTCTTGCGCCCACGAAAGCGCTGATTCGGCGGGAATAGCGGGCAGAAAATCAATCGAGAGAATACTTCCCGGATGGGCAACACGCGACACATTGAATGCCGCAATGCCTGAGACGCCATACGTACGAAAGGTGACTTCGCCTTCTTCACGCACGCCTTCGCAGGTGACTGCGCACTTTGCACGTACCTTGTCGAGACCTCGAAGAGGTGCGGCCTGGCATGCAAGCGGTCCTAAAAGAGGGCTTGTTGGTATACACGCAATCTCGGTGGGCAAGGAAATCTTTTCAATAGCCCCACCGCAGCACAACACCACCGCCTGCGCACGGTACAAAATGGGTTTATCCCCCCTATGCGCTGACACCGTCAGCCCGCTGCCACTGCGCTGTACCGCTTCCACTGTGACCGATGATTGTATAGCGACACCTGCACGGTTGGCAGCCAACAGCAATGCTTCGACAACTGATGATGCCTTATTCGCAAGAGGGTACAGACGGCCTTCCGCTTCGGCACGCATGACAATGCCACAGCGCTCCAGAAAGCGAAGGGATTCTTCAGGTGCGCAGGAAGAAAATGCTGCCTCAACAAAGGCCGTATTCCAATACACCTGTCCAGCAGTGTTTGTATTGGCAATATTGCAGCGGCCGTCGCCCGTTACACGAATCGAGTGACCTGGATCGCCCGCTTCAAGTACCGTGACTGTTCTGCCATGCTGCGCTGCGGTTATTGCGCACGCTAGGCCAGCTGCGCCCGCCCCTACAACGATAACATCACACGACGTGCTGCGCTGTGTATTGAAGGCACTGCTCGTACCGCCAGTACTGCCACACTTGTCGCTGTGCTTGTTGCCACCGAGTTGCTGAGCGCTGCACATGTGGCTGCCGCGCCTCGTATTGCTGCGACTCTTGCTGCTGCTCTCGGTACCCGTTGCTGTGCGTAAAGCGAGCGTATCTTTGGCCTTTGTTTTACTCATAACTCCATGATACGGCAGAACCCCCGCACCAAGGCGAGGGTTCTGCGTGAACTTTATTCACTGTATCCGTCCATTGAAAGCCGCAAAAGCGTGCTACCTGTTAGGGTTCGACTTAGAGTTCAACCTTCCACAAGCCATGCTTGTTGCAATACTCATACACAGCAACTGGCTTGTCGCCTTCAGCAACCGCAAAGGTAGCAACAGGAGCCATGCCAGGTGTCAAATGAGCGATCTGATAACCCTTTTCAGTTTCAAGGCACACAAACGTGATGTAATGAACTTCTTCCATAGGATGCTCGACACTGCCAACCTGCGCCCGAACGGTATTACCTTCAATTGTCACCTCTGGCAGGTGCTTTTCGCGCGCTGCATCGACCGTATTCGGTTCGACTTTGGCCATCTTTTCGCCGCAGCACACCAGGGGCACACCAGAATCAAAGGGCTTGATAGCAATATTGCCGCAATGGAGGCATTGATAAAATTCTAGACTCATGGGAATCTCCTTCTTCTCGTAAAAGCATCCCCATAGTAGCGAGATTATTTATAGGATTCAATCCTATTAACCGAGAGATTCATCAGATATAGACAAGGAAGGCTTACCTTCCTGAGGTCGCTGTGTACGATACATCCACACCAGAACAGCAATACCCGCGAGTACTAATGGCACCGAAAGCAGTTGACCCATCGTGAGCCATCCGCCCCACAGGTATCCCAGTTGCGCATCCGGCTGTCGCACGAACTCGATAAGAAAGCGGAACGAGCCATACATGATAAGAAACAGCCCAATAAATGTGCCCTGTGGACGCGGTGGGCGCTTGCGCGACAGAAGAAAAAGCACGGTAAAGATAACAATGCCCTCAAGAAACGCCTCGTACAGCTGAGACGGATGACGGGCAACCGACCCAGCTGCTCCACCGAAGATAACGCCCCACGGCGCATCGGTCGGCGCCCCCCACAGTTCGCCATTGATAAAGTTGGCACAACGCCCGAAAAATAGACCAATTGGAGCAGCAATACTTCCCAAGTCGGCAAGCGTTGCGTAAGGGACACCGCACAAGCGCGCTGAGACCAAGCCTGACAACAGCGCACCAATAAGGCCCCCGTGAAAACTCATGCCTCCCTGGGAAAATGCCAAAATATCAAGAGGATGCTCAAGGTAATATCCATCACCATAGAAGAGGACATACCCCAGGCGAGCGCCGACAATTACCCCAATGATCAGGCAGATTAAAATAGTGAACAGGTCGTCTTGTGTCAGGGAAACCTTCCAACGACGCGCCGTATGTCCAATAACCACCGCAGCGCAGATAAATCCAAGGATATAGGCAATGCCATACCATCTCACCGTTAAAGGCCCCAACGAAAAAGCAATCGGGTCCAGAGCATGGTAGAGACTATTGAGCATGATGCAAATTCCCTGGCTTTCTATTGTGCCCGCCGCCGTTTTAACCTGTCGCATTGTAACAAACACCTCCCCACATCTTGGGAGCTGTGATGCGAAATCAACGGGAAGTGAACAGGACGAATCCTTTACGGGCACCAGTGGCGAGTATGTTAGAATTCGCGGGTACCCATCTGACGATCAAGGAGAGTTCTTATGGTGAATAAGGAAGATGTAGCTGCAGTACTTGAGCTTGTACGCCCGAGCCTGCAGGCTGATGGCGGCGATGTCCGACTGGTCGACGTTATGGAAGACGGCACGGTGACCGTCGAGTTGCAGGGTGCCTGCCAAGGTTGCCCCATGTCCCAGATGACACTCGCGCACGGCATTGAGCGCATTCTGAAGGACCGCGTACCTGGCGTACAGCAGGTTGTTCCAGCTTAAAGTGCAAGAAAGCTCACATTCAGTAAAGGGCAGGTCTGGTAAGCAGGCCTGCCCTTTACGAAGACGCCACCCAGTTCTTCCCTACAATCACCAGTAAATCGGAATTGAAGCTGTAATACACACTTGCATCAGTTGAACGGCCCTGACCCAAATCCCGCACAACCTGTTCAGCTGCCGCTTTCATATCGCCATTTCGATAGATCACGAGCGTTTCGTCATACACAGGGTTATCAGTATTGCCCACCTCGGTTACCGTGAAGCCTCCATCGCGCAAAAGAGCTGCTGCCTGCGATGCCGCTTGGTTAACGCCACCGCCATTGCGAACTGCCACAGTGATGCCGGTAGTATCAACATCCTGTGTGGTATCCGCCACCGCCGAAGCATCACCACCGTCGTTAACAACGCTCATAAACGAAGCAACTGCTTGTTTGTCGCATCGATACGACACTGTTCCTGACTGAACCGAAACAGTTACTGGCAGAACACCCTGTTGCACCACGGGATTGTTGATTGATGAAAGAGCTTCAATACCATCAGCAAGTCGTTGGTATCCAAGATCAGTTTTGATGTCCTCGGCGAGAGAATCGAACGTTGAGAGCGCATCAAATCCACCCCGGTCGGCAAGCTTCTGCGTAATAGCAGCGAGTATCTCATTTTGAACTTGTCCCTGTGTGCGAGCAGGATCTTCGTAATTGGAAGCCTTACAAGCAGTAGCTGTCGCTTGTCCCGACAGCGTTTGTTCTCCCGCATCGAGTGAAATAATGCCAGCGGCCGGATCGTCAACCGGATAAGGCAGTGTTATGTCAATACCGTCAAGCGCATCAACCAGATGCTCAAGACCTTTGTCACTTGCCTTAATGAAATGGGCAACATCCACCCCGGTTAATGCGGAAACCTGTTTGATAAGTTCTGCATCACCATCGGTTTGGATAACGTCACCCAACGTGGTGGTTTCCCCACTTGATGTTGTCACGGGAATGTCAGGTGAGATTGCGGTATAGGTAACCTGATGAGAAGCCGCATTCACCCGCACGAGATTTATCATAAAGGCGCGCTGGTGCCCTTGCGATGCCACCCCTTCACCCACGACAAGCGTGTAATGAACTTCTTCCGCCTTGCTCGGAGAAACAAGCGCATTACGAGCCGCATCGTCAGAAAGAGCCATCTTGCTATCCACCGATGATGAATAGACAAAGGTAACAACTCCTGCAACGACAACAGCTGCGGCTACCAGAAGAGCCAGCACCAGAAGGATCGTTCGGCGCCGACGTCGACGAATACTTTGTGCAACGTAATCCGGCGTATGAGACCGCCTTATAAAATCTACTGCACTCTCCCGCGTGCGCGTTGCGGGTGTCACATGGCGAATCTCGCCACGGTTTGCACGCGACGCCCCTCTATGGCTTCCAAAATGCACCCGAGTACCTGACGCGCGACGTGCATTGTTGACCACATGCGTGCCAATAGTTGATTCTCTGATCAAGCGCGAACGCTCGCGGGATTCCCGTCGTTCTTGTCGGCTCATCGGTTCAAATGCCTAGATATCGTCGACAACCGTGCGCTCAACATTGCCGCCTAGCGAAGTGAGCTTACCGACGTAATCTTCATAGCCGCGATCGATATGGGATATCTTCCGTACAATCGTTTCACCTTCGGCAGCCATGCCAGCGAGAACAAGGGCTCCCCCCGCGCGTAAATCGGTAGAAACCACCGGGGCACCCTGCAAACGTTTCACCCCGCGAACAAGCGCATGATGATCGTCAATTGTTACATCAGCGCCCATGCGCACCAATTCACTTGCAAACATGAAACGGTTCTCAAAAACGTTTTCGGTAATAACGCTATTGCCTTCTGCCAGCGAAGCAAGCAGCATAAATTGAGCCTGCAAATCGGTGGGAAAGCCAGGATGCGGCAGCGTCTGAATGTCGACAGCACGAAGCGGGCCATCACGGCGCACTGTCACCGATTGCTCGCCTTCTTCAACAATGCAGCCCATCGCACGCAACTTCATAAGAGCCATACGCAGATAACTGGGGTTTATTCCTTCTACCGTAACGGGTCCGCCCAGCAGCGCACCACCCACGAGAAAGGTGCCCGCCTCGATACGATCTCCCACGGTTGCATGATCACAAGGATGCAATGCCGAGAGAGGAACGCCTTCGATGGTTATCGAAGATGATCCTGCCCCTTCTATCTGGGCGCCCATCTCGTTTAACATCAAAGCCAAATCTTCAATTTCGGGTTCGCAGGCAGCGTTGTCGATAGTGGTGCGCCCTTCAGCGGTAACGGCTGCCATCATGGTATTTTCAGTTGCTCCGACGCTTGGGAATTCAAGAGTGATATTGCCACCATGCAACCCATTGGGCGTTGTCGCAATTAGGAACCCATGGTCGATTTCAAAGTGAACACCAAGCTGTTCAAGCCCCACCAGATGCATATCAATCCGTCGGGCGCCTATCTGACAGCCGCCGGGCATCGCAACGTGCGCACAACCAAAACGACCGATGAGCGGACCCAGCACCGAAATGCTCGCCCGCATTTTTGAAACAAGTTCGTATGGCGTTTCATATCGCTCAACTGCGGTTGTATCGATCGTTAAAACATGATCTTCGCGCGTGACCTGTGCATCAAGCGCCTCAAGTACCCGACCCATGATGTAAATATCAGAAATTAACGGCACATTACGAATAGTGCTCTTGCCCTGCCCCAACAACGAGGCTGCCATAAGTTTCAAAGCAGAATTCTTCGCACCAGAGGCACGCACGGTACCCGTAAGATTTTCACTCTCGCGAGCGATGATTACTTCTTCTGACATAACCTGCGCTTCCTCGACTGACAATAGAACTTGAGATATTCCGCGCAGACGCGCGTTTAGATTGACTTTCGATTATAGACAGTAACGCCCGCCCTTAACATCCTTCCCAAGGAAAGAGCAAAGGGCGGGCGCAATCAGCAATGGTGGCGGTGCTCGCTTACCTTGCGCGCTTAATCGAATGCGTGAAGACTTTTACGAAATTCAGCCGAACACTTCGATGAACGTCACAGGCAACCGTGCAACATCGCTGTATTAATCACCCAGCGCGATGCGGGCAAAATCGGCAACCTCAATAGTGTCACCAATTTCCTTGGCAACACCAGCCACATACTGAGCCACAGACTTGTCGCTATCCTTTACGAAGTCCTGATCAACCAGGCAGTTTTCCTTATAGAACTTCTGCATACGACCAGAAGCGATCTTTTCCTGAATGGATTCAGGCTTGCCGGACTCAGCTGCTTGTGCCTTGTAGATTTCCATCTCGTGGTTGCGCACATCGGCAGGAACGCTCGACTCATCAAGCGAGACCGGATTTGTCGCAGCAATCTGCATGGCAACGTCTTTGCCCATGGTCAAGAAGCGCTCGTCATCTGCGGTTGCATCGTTTGCAAAGCGGAATGCAACGAGTACGCCAATCTTGCCATTCATATGAATGTACGGGACGAGTGCACCCGTCCCCTCAATTGCCAGACGCTTGAAGCTTGAAATCTGCATGTTTTCGCCAATGACATGAATAGCTTCGGTGAGTTCGTCCTGAACCTTGGCGCCCTCATATTCGGAAGCAAGCAGTGCTTCAACATCGGCCGGATCATTAGCGAGTACAGCTTTGGTAAAGCCCTCGGCATAAGCCTGGAACTTATCGGTAAGCGCTACGAAGTCAGTCTCGCAGTTTACCTGGCAAACAGCACCTGCCTTGCCTTCAACCAGCGCGACAACGCGCCCTTCATTTGTGGCGCGACCAGCCTTCTTGGCAGCGGCAGCAAGCCCGCGCGTACGCAGGATGTCAACAGCAGCATCAAGGTTGCCGTCGGCTTCGGTTAAAGCCTTCTTGCACTCCATCATGCCGGCACCGGTCATCTCACGGAGTTCCTTTACCATTGCAGCGGTAATCTGAGCCATGGTTGTTCCTTTCATGTTTGAAAGGGGCGAAAGTCCTACCTTATCGCCCCTCTTCGTGTACAGATATGCTCGTAAAGCCTATTCGGCCTTGGAAGCCTCGGTGTTTGCAGGCGCGGTTGCTTCGGCTGCGGGAGCCTCAGCGCTTGCTGCGGGAACTGCGTTGGTAGGAGCGGCCGCAGAGGCTGCTTCGGCGGCAGGGGCAGCAAAGGCAGCTTCGGCATCAACTTTATCAGCAGCACGTTCAGGAGCGTCTTCAGCCAGGAATTCAGCAGCCGAAACAGGTGCGCCAATGCCAGCAATAACGGCTTGAGCAATAAAGTTGCAGAACAGCTTTACCGAACGAATTGCATCGTCGTTTGCAGGGATACCAAAATTGACATCATCAGGATCGCAGTTGGTATCGATAAGCCCCACAATGGGAACGTTCAAACGCTGCGCTTCACGGATAGAAATCAGTTCGCGGTTGGTATCAACTACGAAAATCGCATCAGGAACACGCTTCATGTTCCTGATACCGTTGAGGTTCGTCTGCAGCTTCGTGAGTTCCTTATGCAGCAGGATCTGCTCTTTCTTCGGGAGCTTTTCCATACGGCCGTCGGCATCCATAGCCTCAAGCTCTTCCATACGTGATACGCGAGAACGGATGGTAACGAAGTTCGTCAGCATGCCACCGAGCCAGCGGGCGTTCACATACGGCATGCCGCAGCTGTTGGCAGCTTCAGCGATAGGTTCTTGTGCCTGCTTTTTGGTGCCCACGAACAAAATGGTGCCACCGTTTGCAGCAAGAGTGGAAACAAAGCTGTACGCTTCGTCCATGCCAATAAGCGTCTTTTTCAGATCGATGATATAGATGTCGCCACGGCTGCCGAAAATAAACGGCTTCATCTTGGGGTTCCAGCGGCGTGTCTGATGGCCGAAATGCGCACCGGCATCGACCAGGGTCTGGATAGAGACCTTCTCCATGTTCTGCTCCATTCGTTAAGCCTCTGCACCCGTTCAACCCCGCACCCGCAGCCTTTTTCGATGGCCACTAGCAGACGCGAGTCCCGCGTGCATGTGTGATAAGAAACTCATGCATGATACCACGCCCCCGCTAAGTCGGAAAGGGTCCACACATTCTTCAAGCTAACAAGCAGAAGGCCCCGACCTTGCCACTCAAACCTGTTGCCGAATCGCTTTAGGAACAATACCGTGGCTAGTCGCGGCGTATAACCACCAGGCAATCGCGGTACATAACTAACAGACCCGTTTGATCGAACAGGTCAGCAAACAGAACCCACGACGACACGAAAAGACAACAGGAAAAGAGACAGAACCCACGGCGGTATGAAACGAAAGAACCGCGATGTATTAAGATTTCTCGGTCTATGCAGATGCTGAAAGAGAAATAGTAATCATGCGCACGGTGTCGGACAAATTACCACTCGCATTAGAAGCCGTGTAGTCATAGGAAAGCACCGCAGCCCAGTTGAAAGACGCCGACCCGCTTGTTGCAGGAGCCGTCCCACTAAAGGAATATTTTTCCGCAGTGAGTGTTGTGCCGTCAGCCGCATAGGTTGAATACTCCCCGCGATCAGGCAGTTCAACTGTTTCCTCTTGAACCAACAGGCCGGCTTCTGAAAGAGTTTTCTCTATCACATGTTCATTCGAAACCGCATCAGCAAAGGAAAGCGTGCCATATCCAAGGCTTGCTGTTGCTGCGGTATAGCTCACCTGCACAACCGTACCCGCTTCATCGAGCGACAGATACACGGTTGGCGAAGCTAATTTGGAATCGGACGCGTCGGCCGTCAGCATAACGGTATCGGTTTCGACTACCGCAGAATTCTCATCGGCGACTTCCGAAGATAAGGTCAGCGTGGCGCCATGACCCAGCAGGGAAATCGCTTCATCACGTGAAGAACCAATCACCGATGCTAACGCAGGAACATCAATTCGTTTAACAGTATCAGTCGTAGCATCTTTTGTTGTGGTGCCGCTTTCAGCCACCTGTGTCGCATCGTTACCCTGCGATGGTGTCGTCTGACTGATAGCATTTTGACTGGTCTTGATTAATTCATAGCCAAGATAAACTAAAGCACCTAATAATACGATCAGAAGGATAATGGCAATGGTAAGAGCACGCCGCGTGCGACGCGATTTGCGCTGATGTTCAGGCAAGGCAGCTAGGCGGTCTTTACGGGATGTCTTTTTTGCCTTCTTGTTTGCCGTACCACCACGCGTGCTGCCGCGTTTTTCCCCAGATTTCGATTTGTCGACCACATCGGATGCTGCAAACTCGCCAGATGCCGCAGATGACGGCTGCAAATCCTCTGCGGCGATGTCTTTGCCCGATGCATCGGAGGTCTCTGTGTTGCTTGTAGACTCTTCCATCGACACACTATCGTCCGCGTCGAGTAGTTCGCCCTGATTGTCGTTGGATTTTTCAGCCGCTTTCGCTTGTTCAGCCGCCTTTGCAGCACGCGGAACTCCATCATCGGGAGCTTCGCCCACATGGTGGTTATCAACAGCCGCACCACCAAAATGAGCTGTTTCTAGTGAATTGGCAGTACTAGCAGCGGCATTATCATGCGCACCGTGCGATGACTCGACGCTGGTGGACACTACCTCCGCGTTTTTTGATTTCGTATCTTTGTCCTGAATATCAGACATACCTTATCGCCTTTCGCCGATGAAGGATTATCATACCGCTTATCCCTGCTGCCTGCTTTAATCACATATCCCTATTATGTGTCGCAGGTGTACGTTTCAAACACGTATCCCACGTATTCCACGTATCTCAACGGACTTGCTGTTGTTGGCTGCCGCACTGCATGCGTTCGAAACCCGTTACCCGTTGCTATCGAAGCACCCACCAGATAATCCAAGCCGCCAGCGCAAGAACACCCACGATAAGAATAATGGCGCGCATCCGAGTGAAGGGACCACTCGCATGCAAGTCATCCTCGGTCGTTTGCATGGAGAACTCGTCGGCACGACGAAACTTCTGTCCTTCGTGGCGTGACAGCTCGTCACGATCAGCTTGAGAACCCGGCGCCTGATCTGCTTCTACCTCTGCTAGCTCTGTCGTCTTATGCAAGCGGTTTTCATCCGCTAATTCTGTATCTGTCGCCGAAGTCGAGGAAGCTGCTTCGGCGGAATTAGCCGCATCAGCCGAGGGAGAGTGAGGCTCTGTTGCTTTCCCTCTGTGTGCTATTTCGCGCTCCTCATTCGATGACTGCACAGATTCCCGTGCAGTGGCACGAGACGTTGCCCCAGCCTGAATAACAATCTCGTCATCGTCGTCGTTCAGAGAAAGATGGGGGAATCGGTCATCCTTCGACACGTTTGCAACCTGCCTTTCATCTGCACATCTGCGCGAATTCGCTGAAACGTTTCGAAAAATGTCTCAAAAGCGTTTCCTGGTGTCCCCTGCAGGATTCGAATCTGCGTTTCCGGATCGAGCATCCGGCGTCCTTGGCCGCTAGACGAAGGGGGCATTGAAATGCGGCTTAGCGCCGCTTGTCCATAATAGCTAATGAGCAAACGTAAGCGTGAATAGCATGATCGATTACGCGATTTCAGCAAAGACTTCAGCAGCTGCAGCGCAGAAGGCATCGATTTCATCATCGGTGTGTGCCAGTGAAAGGAAGAGAGCCTCAAACTGACTCGGCGCAATAAGATATCCCCGCGCGAGCATTCCCGAGAAATAACGAGAAAACACATCGGTATCGCAGGACGCAGCATCTTCCCAGCACGTCACTACCTGATCAGTGAAGAAAACGGTTGCAAGCGAGCCAACGCGGTTGAGCGTTGCTGTAATACCCGATGCTTCGGTAGCAGCAGTCAGCCCCGCTTCCAAGCGCGCACCCACTGCTTCAAGACGCTCATACACGCCCGGTTTCTGGAGTTCGCGCAATTGTGCGAGACCTGCTTCCATCGCCACCGGGTTGCCTGAAAGCGTGCCGGCCTGGTACACCGGGCCATCCGGTGCAAGTTCGTCCATTATGCGGGCCTGACCAGCAAAACACCCCACCGGAAAACCGCCACCAATAATCTTGCCGAAAGTGCACAGATCGGGCACGACGCCATATCGTTCTTGTGCACCGCCAAGTGCTGCCCGAAAACCGCTAATAACCTCGTCAAATATAAGAAGTGCACCAAATTCTGAGCAGAGAGCACGCAGCGCTTCGAGAAAGCCCGGTGCAGGAGGAACCACGCCCATATTCCCCGCAATCGGCTCAACAATAATGGCTGCTATTCCCTGCGGATCAGCCGCAAAGGCATGTTCAACAGCAGCGACATCGTTATAGGGCAATACAACGGTATCGGCAGCCGCGCCGGCTGTGACACCGGGTGTCCCTGGAATACCAAACGTGGCAACACCACTGCCCGCCGCAACAAGCAGAGCATCAGAATGCCCGTGATAGTTGCCCGCAAATTTAATGAACTTATCGCGTCCCGTATATCCGCGCGCAAGGCGGATAGCGCTCATGGTTGCCTCGGTACCGCTTGATACCATGCGCACCTTTTCAGCTGCAGGCACCAACTTGCAAATTTCCTCCGCCATGGTAATTTCCGCTTCGCAAGGCGCCCCGTATGAAACACCACGATCAAGCTGTGCACGAACGGCGGCCTCAACAGCAGCAGGTCGGTGGCCCAAAATCATGGGACCCCAACTGCCAATAAAATCGATGTATTCGTTCCCATCGACATCCCACACATGGCTACCTTCAGCGTGATCGTAAAACACCGGAAGGGCATTCACATTAGCAAAAGCACGCACCGGCGAGTTCACACCACCGGGAATGCAGGCACGCGCCCGCGCAAAATCGCGTTCAGAACGAGAGTGGATCATCGCATTTCCTCCTCGCAGAAATAGCGCATCGATCGCTTTTTGAATTCACGGGTTGAAAAGAGCAAACGCGGTTTCGAAGTCGCAATGCCCGCCTTGATAAGCGCATGATAGATATCATCAGCTGCAGCAAAGCAGTCTTCTTGATGCGTACCATGAATCATCGTGTAGGCATTGGACGGCCAGGTAGGTTTGCGCAACCGTTCATAGCAATGGGTGACACGGGGGTCATCTGCCATAATGGCACCTGCTTTTTCGATATCAGCATCGGGAATGTCCCACACTGTCATCGCATTGAATGCATACCCCAGTCGCTGGTGGCGCACGCACGCACCAAACCGGCGAATCGTTCCATCGGCGATCCAGCGCTTAATGCGATCGATTACCTCATCGACAGACAGCGTAAAGCCTACCTGAGACAGCTGATCAGCTACCTCGTCAAACGGCAATTCACCCTGTGATATATTTCCCTGCAAAATGCGTACGAGCGCCTTTTCTGCTTCACTTAAACGCGGTGCTGCCTTAGCAACAGCACGCGGGTTCGTAAGCGCATGGTTGGCTTTATTGGACGATGGTGTCACGCGCTCTTCATGTGCTGAAGGCTTCTCTTTTGTGGGATGCGAAGAAAGTTTCCCTTCTATCGAGCACACATCTTCTGTTTCTTGGCTGCCTTTTGGCTGCACTTCGCGCGATTGATTATCCGTCAAATTGAAATCAACTTTGATTTTAAATAGGTTCTGAGCAGGTAAATCAAGAATATCATCGACGCCAGTGCGCTGCGCAATATCGGACAGAATCGCATCGATCCGTTCTTGCCCATACGCTATAACAGTAAACCAAATGTTATAGCGATCCTCACGCTGATAGTTATGCGTTACTTCGGGATACGATGAAACGACTGCAGCAGTTTGCTCAATTTTCGCCGGATCTTCTTCGGCAAGGGCACACAGTGTGCTGACATAGCCCAAATGCGCCAGGTCAAATACGCCACCAAGGCGCCGAATTTCTTTTTCTCGCAGTCGATTGACCGCCTTAAGCGCTTCTGGTTCGGTACAACCACACACCTGTGCAATAGCTGCGTAAGGGCGACGTTGCACAGGAAAATCCGCTTGGATCAGCGTAAGAATTTTCTTGTCAAGAGCAGATAGATCAGACATCGATCAGTTCTCCCATCATCACCATCGGGCAGGATTCCATCGCTTGAGGGTCGCAGCCTTGAGGTCGAATGCTTGGGACGCCGTCTTTGCCCATCGCTGGGGCGGTGCGCAATGCGTCCATTTCCTGTTGGGAAAGAATGGTCGGCGTCGCTTTGGTAGTCGCCGCACTTTCCAAGCGAGCAAGCTCTTCTTCGCGCTGGTCAGCTGGCAGTGCGTCAAGCGCCGTACGCCATTTGGCGGGAACATAAGCGCAGTACGGTTCTTCGTCCATATAATTGCCGGTTGCGGAAAGAGCGCGCGCACGGCAGCCACCGCATACTCCCTTGTATTCGCACGCTCCACACTTACCGCGCAGCTTCGAATAATCACGCAGATCATTGAATACCGCAGACGTCTCCCAGATTTCGCTGAAGGGTCTCTCCTTGACATTGCCGAGCTGCATATCGAAGTAACCGCAAGGCTGCACATCGCCGACATGACTGATGAAGGCAAAGGTGATGCCGCCCAAGCAGCCACGCGTCATCGCTTCAAGGCCGTACTGTTCAGCAGTTATTTTCGACCCTTCCGCCCGCGCTTGCTGATGAGCAATGCGGTAATAATGCGGTGCATCAGTTGGCTTGAAATGCAGCGGCGAGGTTTTCTGCTTGTAGTACGCCCATGTGAGCACTTCTTCGTATTCCTGAGGGGAAAGCTCGATCTCACGCAGACTTTCGCCGCGCCCGGTTGGTACGAGCAAAAACGGATGGAAAGCCACGGCATCGAGCTGCTGAGACAAGTCGTGCATTTCTTCCATACGCTCGGCGTTCTTCTTCGTAACCGTCATGTTGATCTGTACGCCAACCCCGGCCTGCTGAGCAAGACGAATGCCGCGAATTGCTTCATTAAAGCTGCCCTGCTGACCCCGAAATCCATCGTGTTCAGCAGCTGTCGGAAAGTCGAGCGACACCGACATGCGCCGAATTCCATGTTCGGCCATCTTGTGGGCGATCTCTTCGGTAACAATTGTTCCATTCGTGCCGACAACCGGCATGCAACCACGTTCGCGCGCGTAGTCAATAATGTCCCAAATGTCAGGGCGCATGAATGGTTCGCCACCCGTGATAATCAGGATAGGATTGGTGATCGTTGCAATGTCGTCGATAACGGCCTTGCACTGTTCAAGAGAAAGTTCACCTGCATAAGAGCCAAACTCTGCTGCCGCACGACAATGGGCGCACGACAAGTTGCAGCTTCGCGTGATTTCCCACGCAACGATGCGCGGTGCCTTTTTGCCGGTGCGCTTTTCGAAAGCGCGTGCTTGCGCGCCACCGCCAGGACGATACCCATGCCCAGCTGCTGACCCAGGATGGGCAGCAGGCGACATACCGTGAGGGTGCCCGATTGCTGCCTGGGCAGGATGTCCACCGGGATGAGCGCCCGAGTGTCCGCCGGAGTGTCCCATTGGATGATTGTTGGAGCTTTCTCCCAAATTGCTCTCTTGCTGGCCAGGCCTTTCACCGGGATGACCCATTGGATGCCCGCCCAACCGACTACTCGGATGTCCTCCCGGGCGCCCACCCGGACGCCCTGTCTGAAGCTCACTGCTTCCCGTCAGTTTTCCTGCGCTGGCAGCTTCCTGACGCGCATGATCTACCATCTGCGCAAGCTTTGTTTCCTCTGTTGTATTGCTTCTCTCCATACGTCTTCTCCTTGCAGATGCAGGCTACTCGGCAAGCCAACGAGCTACATCTTTAGCGTGATAGGTAATAATCATGTCCGCACCAGCACGCTTGATAGACAGCAGGGTCTCAAGCACAACACGGCGCTCGTCGATCCAGCCATTTTGCGCGGCGGCCTTTACCATGGCATATTCACCCGACACGTTGTAAGCAACCGTCGGAAAATGAAATTCGCGCTTTACGCGAGAAAGCACGTCAAGGTACGGCAGGGCAGGTTTCACCATAACCATGTCAGCGCCTTCAGCGATGTCGAGTGCCGCTTCACGCACACCCTCGTCGGCATTGGCAGGATCCATCTGGTACGCACGGCGATCGCCAAACGAAGGCGCCGAATCAGCCGCATCGCGGAAGGGACCATAGTACCCACTTGCATACTTTGTTGAATAACTCATAATCGGCACGTTTTCGAAACCAGCCGCATCAAGCGCTTCGCGAATGGCACCAACGCGCCCGTCCATCATGTCAGAGGGAGCTACCATTTGGCTGCCAGCGCGTGCGTGACTGACCGCTTCGGCTGCAAGCAACGAAAGCGTTTTGTCGTTGTTAACATACCCGTCTTCGTCGAGCGCACCGCAATGTCCATGGCTGGTGTATTCACACAGACAGACATCCGTGATGACAAACATCTCGGGGGCGTTCTGACGAATAAGGCGACATGCTTCCTGAACAATGCCGTGATCGTCAGCTGACTCGCTTCCTAGTTCGTCTTTGGCAGCAGGAATGCCAAACAGGATGACATAGTGCACACCAAGCGCGAGCAGCTCTTCAATTTCAGCAATAAGCAGGTCAAGCGATACCTGGAAAATACCAGGCATACTGGAAATTTCATCACGCCGACCCGTGCCAGGCTTCACAAACAGGGGGTAAATGAAATCGTTGACTGAAAGCTCGGTCTCGCGCATCATCTGGCGCACTGCTTCGCCATTGCGCATGCGACGAGGTCGATAAGTGGGAAATGAACCGTATTGCATAATCTTTTTAATCGCCTTTCAAAACACCGAGCCAGCAGGAAGTAAAGCCAACAGAAATCCCGACGTAGTCCCTGATAGCCACCGTTATCAAACAGCAATCGCCGCAGCAGCTGCCGCATCGGCGGCATCCGGCGCTTCAACAATGCGCTGTTCAGGGTCGTCATCATGCCGCGCAATTTCTTCATCGGTCAGATAGCACGCCGGGTCAGGAGCCCATAGGTCGCCTACCGCTTCAGCACGCACACGGAAATTGCCTCCGCAGATATCAAGCCAACGACATGCCTTGCACCGCCCGTTTACCCACGGACGCTTGTCCTTAAGCCGATGCATGAGTTCGCTTTGAGGCGTCGTACGGCTCGTATCGGACCAAATCTCGCTAAACGGACGATCTTTGACATTGCCAAAGCTATAATGACGCCAGAATTGATCGGCGTATACTTCGCCATCCCAGCTGATACAGGCGATGCCATTACCTGAACTATTGCCCTGATTCCACTGCAACAACTGCAGAACTTCTGCGGCACGCTGCGGATCTTCCTTCAACAGCTCCATGTAGATGAATGGTCCATCCGCATGGTTATCAACCGTTAGAATCTCGGGAGTGCCGCCTGCATTGAACCACTGCTTTGTGCGATCCATGATCAGACGCACGGCTGCACGAGTTTCTTCATGCGTCAGGTCTTCAGTGATCATTTCACTTCCCCGACCCGAATACACCAGGTGGTAGAAGCACGCACGATTAATTCCTTCGCGCTGCATCAAGTCAAAAATGCTATTGATTTCGCGCCAGTTATGCTTGTTAATCGTGAAGCGCAGCCCCACCTTAATGCCCGCTTCTTGCGCATTGTGCAGCCCCCGCAAAGCGGCATCGAAACTGCCCGCTACGCCGCGAAATTTATCGTGTGTTGCTGGATTGCCATCGAATGACACACCCACATAAGACAAGCCCACTTCAGCAAAGTCATGTGCAAGTTCGGGAGTAATCAGGGTGCCGTTCGTGGATATAACCACTCGCATGCCGGCAGCCTTGGCATACTGCATCAATTCAAGGAGATCGGGGCGCACACAGGGCTCGCCGCCTGAAAACAAGAGAACCGGAGCACCAAAAGCCGCCAGATCATCAATCATTGCCTTAGCTTCATCGGTCGATAATTGGTCGTAGTGCTGTGCATCGGACAGGGCATAGCAATGCTCGCACTTCAAGTTGCAGGTACGCGTGCAGTTCCATACGACAACAGGCTTTTTATCCTTCGAAAACTGCAACAGTCCGCTGGGCAGTTCCTTTGACATGCGCCGATAGCGCAATACATCGGATGGCTCTACCGCGCCACAATAAAGTTTTGAAATTCCAATCATTTCAGTTGCTCCTCCTTATCAAGCGCTGTCTGCAAAGCGCTTATTAACCCGGGAATCGTATGGGTATCTGCCTGCACAGAAACGGGAATTGTCAGATCGCGCATGGTATCGCTCGTCACCGGTCCGATGCTCGCACAGGTTACCGTTTCAAGCAGATGAATTAATTCACTTTCCGGCATAACCGCTGCAAGCATTTCCTTAAAATTGCGCACGGTTGATGACGACGTAAAGGTGATAGCCGACACTTCACCAGCACGAAGGGACGTCGCAAGATCCTGCGCTGCCACTTCAGCATGGGGAATAACCGTGTCATAGAGCGGCAGTACCTCAACTTGTGCACCAGCCTGCGTCAATCGATTGGGTAGGGCATCACGCGCAACCGCAGCGCGCGGTAGTAAAACACGCGTACCCCGACCAACGCCGGATTCAACGAGCGCCTGCGCAACTGATTCAGCAATAAACTTTTCAGGTACGACATCGGGTGATATCCCCTGATTATGCAGCTCAGCGGCTGTTGCGGGGCCAATTGCTGCTACCTTTACGCCGCCAAGCGAACGAGCATCAAGATGTAATTCATTAAGCGCAGCAAAGAAGCACTGCACACCATTGGCGCTGGTAAACACCACCCAATCGTACGACTCACGTACATGGGCCGCATCGCTTGCCAGGCGCATGAGGGCTGACCGTATGTGTGCATCAATGGAACGCGGCTTGATGGCAATGGTTGGAAACTCCACCACCTGCGCGCCCAGCGTTGAAAGACCACTTGAAAGGACACTCGCCTGTTCGCGACTGCGCGTAACAACAATGGACTGTCCCGAAAGCGGGCGGTTATCAAACCAGGACAGCTTATCGCGCAGCGAAACAACCTCGCCCACTACAATAATGGCTGGCGCCTGAAAGCCTGCTTCTTCTGCCGCCTGTGCAACACTATCCAACGTTGCAGTAAGCACCTCTTGCTTTGGTGTTGTCCCCCATCGCACAAGCGCAACCGGCGTATCCGCAGGACGGCCATGTTCTATCAGCCGCTGTGAAATCAATGGTAAGTCGCGAATACCCATGTAAAAGCAAAGGGTGTCGCTGCCCTGTGCCAGATGCTCCCAATCGATAGTTGGTGCTTCTTTATCGGGAGTCTCATGCCCCGTGATCAGTGTTACTGAACTTGCCTGTGTGCGATGTGTCACGGGAATACCCGCATAGGTAGCTGCAGCCACCCCGGCCGTTATGCCAGGCACTACTTCAAACGGAATACCAGCATCCACGAGGGCAAGTGCTTCTTCACCACCCCGACCGAATACAAATGGATCGCCGCCTTTCAGGCGCACAATAATCGCATGATGGTCTTGACGGGTTGCTTGATCCTGCGCTGCCGCCTTATCTAGCTGGCTTATTTCATCTTGCTGCGCTGTTTTGTCATGCGAGACTCCCTTGCCAGGGTAAGTTGCCGCACCTTGCTGTGTTGCTCCATACTGTTGGGCCGTTTCATACTGTTGGGCTACTGCAATAAGACACTGGTTAATCTCTTCTTGCGTAACATGGTCAGAAAAACCCTTCTTGCCCACAAATATCCGCTGAGCAGCCGGATTGACAAAGTGCATGACAGCACTGCTCGCCAGATAGTCGTAGATAACCACATCAGCGCACTCAAGCAGCTCTTTCGCGCGCACCGTCAGCAAACCTGGATCTCCCGGTCCAGCCCCAACCAAATACACCGTGGCGCCTAAACACTCAGACACAGCGGTACCTTCAACTTTCGCAGCGTCTGATCGTTTCTTGAGCGTCTTGAGCGACTGTTCAGCTAGCATCGAAGTATCAGTGCAGTTTGAAGAAGCGCTTTGCTCGGTCATCGTCATCGCAATGCCTCCAAGATCTCTGTGGCACCCTGACTTACCAAGTCATCAACGATTTTCCCAGCAGCCTCAATTGCTTGATCAACAGGTGTGCTTGCCTGAGCTCGCAAGAAGCGCGTGCCATCAAGCGTTGCGACGAAAGCATCAATATGAATCATTCGTCTTCCCTGTTCATCTTCCGATTCGGTAGCATAAGCACCCATCGGCACCTGGCAACCCCCTTCAAGAGCGCGCATAATATAACGCTCCGCCTCAACAGCACGAAGCGTTGGCTGATGCGATATCGCTGTACACAGATGCGCCACCTCGCGGTCATCTGCTCGGGCTTCAAGCGCGATCGCTCCCTGGCCAACAGCAGGAATCATCTCTTCAGTCGGGATAAGCGA
Source organism: Cryptobacterium curtum DSM 15641 (assembly GCF_000023845.1). Classification (NCBI taxonomy): domain Bacteria; kingdom Bacillati; phylum Actinomycetota; class Coriobacteriia; order Eggerthellales; family Eggerthellaceae; genus Cryptobacterium; species Cryptobacterium curtum. The sequence goes on from NC_013170.1 coordinate 1,405,804, forward strand.
CGATATCTGTTCTTCTAACCCCAAGCGATACAGGCCAGCTGCCGCCAAGATAGCAGCATCAAATTCCCCTGCAAGCACGCGCCCAATACGCGTGTCAATATTGCCGCGTATTTCGCACGCGGTGACATCAGGACGCAAGCGTGCAAGCTGCGCCACACGCCTCAGCGACCCTGTTGCCACTCGCGCACCTGCGGGAAGATCAGAAAGTGTCAGCCCTTTAGCAGAAGCAACAATCACGTCGTTCGGATATGCGCGTTCGGTAACCCCTGCAATAAAAAGACCTTTGGGCAGAACCGTCGGCATGTCTTTCATTGAATGAACGCACACATCTACTTCGCCCTCAAGCAGGCACCGCTCGAGTTCCTTAGTAAATAGACCCTTATCCCCAATTTTTGAAAGGGCGACATCAAGAATCTTGTCGCCTTTAGTGCGTATTACCTTTACCGCGCAGTGCACTTCAGGAAAAGTCGCCTGTATAAGCGCACGCACTTTTTCAGCCTGCCACAAAGCAAGCTTGCTTCCCCTGGTTCCAATGGTGATAGTTTTATCGGTCATATCGCTTCCTCGACACATAGAATGGCAGAGATTTATTGCGCAAGCACAGTTGGCACAAAAGTGGTCTGTGTCACGTTTTTCAACTGCGGATATACCGTAGTTACGCCAGGTGCATCGGGTACATCAGGCGAAACACTGTCGGCCATGCCCGTATCTGTTGCCTGTGTGCATCCCATCATGTCTTCGGAATAGCCAAACAGATAGCGGACGGCCTCGATACATTCGAGATCGGCACCGCCTGCACCCTGCTTAAGCCGTACCGTCGGCGTATGAAGAATCTTGTTCACGAGCGCACATGTAGCAGCATCAATCGCTTCGCGCGCAGGCGAATCCGCTTCAATGTGTAACACACGCAAAAGGTGATCGACCTCGGCCGCGCGCACCGCTTCAGCATCAGCGCGCATGCGTTTGATGGTTGGCGTTACAGCATGTTCGCCCGTCCACTGAATAAAGAGGTCGGTTTCTTCATCGACAATACGTCGTGCTTCATCAGCAGCGCGCTGACGCAAACCGCGATTGTTCTTGATACGTTCGTTGATGTCATCCAAGTCGTAGAGAATAACCCCCGGAACATTCTTGCAAGCAGGATCAATGTCACGCGGAAGAGCAATATCGAGCATAAACAGCGGCTTGTCACGATTCTTTAAGATCTCAGGGCCAATAACGTAGTGCGGTGCGGCTGTGGACGAAAGTACGATGTCAGCCATTTTGATAAGGCTTTCAAGTTCCTCAAAATAGCGAGCGCTTCCTCCCAGTTCACGCGCAAGAGAGCAGGCATGGGCGTATGTCCGACTAGAAACAATAAACGATTCGACTCCCTGGCTTTGCAGGTATCGTGCGGCAAGTTCGCTCATTTCTCCCGAACCAACCACAAGGGTTGTTTTCCCTTCGAAAGAATCGAGCGTTTCCCGTGCAAGATCGATAGCCACCGTCGAGACTGACACATGGTTTTCGCTGATTGCAGTCTGGTTGCGCACCCGTTTACTGACCGCAAGCGCCTGACGGAACAGATGAGCGAGCATCATTGTGGCGCCCCCCGCTTGAAGCGCTTCGCTAAATGCGGTGCGAACCTGGCCGGCAATTTGCTGTTCGCCTAAAACCATCGAGTCGAGCGAAGATATAACTGAAAATAAATGATGAACGACCTCGGTTTTTTGCCGAACATACAGATGTCCCTCTAGAGAAGCGGGATCAATATTTTTGTACGAACTAAGAAACTGAAGGATACTCTCGTGAGCAGCTGTGATATCCGCTGCATCAACATAGATTTCCATGCGGTTGCAGGTTGATAGGATAATTGCCCCCTGAATAGAAGGCATATCGACAAGTGTGCGTATTGCTTCTGTCAGCGTCGTGCGTCCAAAAGCAACGCGTTCGCGCAGTGCCATATCGGCCGTACGAAAGCTCAGTCCCAGCAGATAGAGCTGCATGACTACCGCTCTTTCCCGGCGGTTGTCGCGGTGGTTGTCGGCTCGTCATGCTTGACTGCTGATGCATGCCCGCCGGATTCGGATGTCGTCTGCGATACAGATTGCGCTAGGGCGACCGCTTCGTTATAAGCGTCCTCAACCGAAATGCGCTCACCTGCCGCCAAACGTTTGCGCCAGCCAGCATCGGCAGCAGCCTCGAAAATAGGTTTGCGCGCGTCATGCCCGCCCGAAATGCGCTCTTTCACGAGGTCTCGCACCTGTGTCATCAAGTCGAGATAGGCGACCCAACTTTCATCAAAGTCATCCTCAAGACGATGACGAATGCGTTTCGCTTCTGTGCAGGCCGCCCCTGAAGTGGAAACCGCAATGGATAAAAGACCACGTCGCACAATAGATGGCACGATGAAATCGCATTCTTCAGGCACATCAGCAACATTGAGCAGGCAATTGCGTGAACGCGCTTCTTCGTGAATGCGCACATCAACAGCGGGAATACCGCACACGGAAAACGCGATTGATGCGCCGGCTAAATCACCCAGCTCATAGACCCGAGGAATCCATTCGACCTTGCCTTCATCGACAAGCGCCTGAATACCCTCGGTAATTTTGGGAGAAACAATTTTGATACGCGCACCATAGCGCAGTAGCGTGCGCAGTTTATGTTCAGCTATCGCGCCGCCACCGATAACCACTACCAGGCGGTCTTCGAGATCAACAAACAGAGGATACCCTGCATGCCGACCCACGGGTGCCTCGGTTGCATCCTGCATAGCGTTCCTTCTCTCGTCTGCAATTAGAACTGCGAGAACTGTACGCTATGACGTAACGTCGCATGCAAGGAAAAATCACACAGATGAAGAATTGCCCGATGACGACGTATCGGAAAAACTTTAAGCTGCCAAAGAGCTATTGGGATTAGCGGTGGCAGAACCAGAATTAGAAGAATCGGACGAAGTTGTTGCTTCAGTGGAAGACGTTGATGTCCCAGAAGAGGAATCCGAAGAGGACTCTGTGGTAGACGATGAAGCAGCAGAATTGGTAGACGAAGCTGTTCCTGAAGTCTTCGATGAGGCGCGTTGTGCGGTTGCTGTCTGAGAATATTGATCGAGCGATAGGGCACTTCCTAGCCATTTCGCTTCAATAATGCTGCCAATGCCACCCGAATTGATGGCATCAAGGGCATCGGAGACCGCTTTCTTCAGTTCGTCATTCGAGCTCAAAACACCAATAGAGCGACCAGAAACCTTCTGCATAAGTGCAGTAATATGGACATCACTGTGAGTCGTGTGCGTAATGTAGACACCAATAACGGCATCGGCCGCAACATAATCAACTTTACCGTCATTCAAATCAGAAAACGCAGTTTTCAAATCGGGCACGGTCTTCAGCGCCTCGTCACCGAATTGATTTGAAACTTCCCAGGCGCTCATGGAAGCGGCCTGCGCTTCGATGCTTACCGAACTAGAAGCACTTGGCACAGAAGATGCTTGACCTTTCGAAAAAAGAGCCACGCACGTCTGCAAATAGGGGTCTGAAAGCCAATAAGAAGACGACGAATCGGATGAGTCCATGCTCATCACCACGTCCACGGTACCTGCCTTAAGCGCCCCTTCGGCATCACTTCCGACATCAACCAACTCAAGTGACAAGCCCATCTGTGCAGCAAGCGCTGCCGCCATGTCGACATCGATGCCAGCAAGCTTGCCTGACACCTGCGTCGAATAGGGAGCATTCGACGCATCAACGCCGACGCGCAGAACCCCTTCTTTGCCGATAGTTGGTGTCGATACTGTTGGCTGCAGTTTTTCAGGGGTATACGGCTTACCAAAAAGAGACGAAGAAAGTTCCGACACCTGTGCACATCCACACAGACCAAGCACGGCGATAAGCAAGGCTGACACAACAGCCAGCAACGAAACTCTCTGCTTCATGAAGCGCCCAACTCCTTTTTGAAAAACGAACAGGCTCTTACGGCTGACCTAGTCTTCGCCCCCACACTCGCGCACTGGGGTTGAGCTTGCACCATCACCCTCTCGCCCGTGCAGCCCTCTGCTGCATAACGCGGACGGTGCGTCTTACTTCTAGAATGCGCCGTGCTCACCAACACCTTGCGGTGTGGCTTACGTGGATCCTTTTGACCGCATCTGCCATGGAATAGAAGGAACTACCTTCGCAACTACAGCCCGTAAAAGCAATTGGATTCTATCAAACACCCTCTCGCGTTCGATAAATTGCTTAATTTTAATATACCCGTTTCAGTACAACACCGTTTCAATACGTGCGCACGAACTTGGTGTCATAGGACGACTTGTTGTTTGCCTTGCTATGGGAGTGCAGCCTTAGTACACTCGGGCGAATGTCGCACCATAGACTGCCGACGCGCCCTTCCTGCACAGAATATCCGCTGCAGCATAGAGTGTGGCGCCGGTGGTATGAACATCATCCACGATGATATATCGCCCTGACACCGATGAGGCACATGGCTGCATCGTCATGCGCATGTTTTCTAGGCGTTCTGTTCGTGAAAGTCCGCGCTGATCACGGGCATGCTCGAGGGTAATTGTTTTAGCAAGCGGCACGCCCAGAAAACAAGCAACGTGGCTGGCTAACTCTTCGGCATGATCGAAACCACGACGAAGCCGTGCAGCCCGCGTTGAAGGAACAAAGGTAATAGTTGCCCCTTCAACCCAATCGGACGGGATCGCACAGGCAATAGTAAATGCCATGTCATGCGCTAAACGACGCTCACCAGAATCCTTGCATACCGTCGCAATCCGTGCGGTTGCTGCATCAAAAAGTACCGCCGAGACACATCCATCAAGAGGAAAGGTGGTTAAACCCGCTTCGCGCAGACTAAACGAATTACATTCACTGCACTGAATAGCACCCCATGGCGCACCACAACGCGGGCACGCCTTCCATTGATCAATATACGGAAGATTTTGTCGGCACGAATCGCAGAGAACAGCACCTATCGCATCGCATACTGCGCAGCGCGGCGGCCAGAAAGCATCAGCTGCAAACTGCGCAGCGTCATGCACGACAGACGACACTGCTGATGCGACACAACTTACTTGAGATGTTTGTTGAAGTACTTCTAACATGAACCCACTCGGCTTCGAATAGGCTTGATGCTAGCGCGACTATCTGTCCGCTTGCTGGCCAAAAACGAGCCAAGAGTTAGCCAGGTTATTTCAGAGCAGGTCTCAAGCCACTATCACAATCCGACGGCGATCGGCAGGGATAATACCTGTCTCTCAATAGGCAACCAGATGACACCTATCTCTCGATGAAGAATTGTGCGATATAGATTCGTAGAGCAGCTAAAAATACGTATCTGTAAGCTTTGGGCTCTCGATAAAAGTGCCCCTATCGCTGCCGAGCGAAATCGATATATCGCCTGATTGAAAAGGTCGACCAGGTAACAGTTGGGATAAAACGGCGATCGCCGGCATCTGTGACTAAACAAAGGCGCTATTATCCCTTCGACGAGACAATTGAAAGGATAATCATGGTTTCCTCAGATTCCTTACTGCTGTATGTACTGCCCGGCTGCCCTTTCTGCGCACGGGTTGATCGTTTTCTTGACGACCAGGGCATCAAAATTGAACACCGTAGTGTGCGCGAGCCAGAAAATGCCGACGAACTCAAAGCCATCGGCGGCAAAGTACAGTCCCCTTGCCTGGTCATTGACGGTAAAGCACTGTACGAATCGAAGGACATCATTGAATTTCTGAAACGCGAAGTTGTCGGCGCATAACGAATAAAAGGGTATCGACTGTTCTTAGGATGGCAGCCTGATGTGTCCAAGAAATCGTCTGGAGGCCCACCTCGAATAAAAGGCGTTTCCTTAATGAAGCGCAATAAAGCTCGCTGATTAAGAGTTTCTGAAAGGCAAAGGGTTAAAAGAGGTTTAAAGAACAAGCCCTCTTTTATGTACACGCTGATGCAGCATGAAATCAATTGGAAGGGCCTACATACAGCAGGCCCTTCTTTATCTTTAATGGAGCGGGTGACGGGAATCGAACCCGCGTTAGCAGCTTGGAAGGCTGCAGTTCTACCATTGAACCACACCCGCACAGGAAACTGCTGCCTGGTCAAAAAAACCTGACAAGTGCTGGAAATGACAGCGAAGGCAAGCGGATTCCGATCAGCATCAATATCAAAAAGCTGGTCGGGACGACAGGATTCGAACCTGCGACATCCTGCTCCCAAAGCAGGCGCGCTACCAAACTGCGCCACGTCCCGCCTGTGCAGCTCAGCCATTATAGCAAACTTGGCTTAAGCGTTAAGAAGTTTCTTTTTGAGTTCACGTAACGCATTTCCTCGATGAGAAACCGCGCTTTTTTCCTGCTGCGTTACTTCAGCAAGCGTTTTAACGCCACCGAGAACATCGGGAATGAACAGCGGGTCGTAACCAAACCCTTCGGTGCCACGCGCTTCAAAGCCAATAATACCCTCAACGGTACCGCGTGCGGTTGTTTCGCTTCCGTCCTCATCAATAAAGACAAGCGTGCAAACAAAACGCGCTGTTCGTGATGACTGTGGAACATCAGAAAGCTCGGCAAGCAGTTTCGCGTTATTGGCTTCATCGTCGCCATGAAGACCTGCATAGCGAGCAGAAAAAACGCCTGGATTGCCACCGAGCGCGTCAACTTCAAGACCCGAGTCGTCCGCCAACACTGCTCCGCCCCATGCTTCATGCGCTGCCCGTGCTTTAATCCGCGCGTTTTCTAAAAAGGTCTGGGCGTTTTCTTCCGGGTCGGATTCGATACCAGCCTGTTGGAGCGTCTTAAATTCCCACCCCTCAAAATTAAGTGCGTCTGCTATTTCAGATACTTTATGGGCGTTGTTGCTGGCGATAACTACCGTTTTCATGCATTCCCCTTGAAGCCCGTGCGTCATGCAGAAAAACTTGCGCTCGATTCTTCCTGCATGCGGTGCAACGTCGCAGAAAGATTGAAGGTACCAAAGCTCTCTTCAGGATTGAGCTGATGTAGCTGCGTCAAAGGGTACCCAAGCTGCTTGGCAATAGCTCTCACAACGGGAGCAAGACCCTCGGCTACATCGTATGGTTCCCCTCCGTCCAAATGGACATACAACGCTTCATGAAAGCCGCCAAAGGGAACAATAATCTCATCGGAAGGCGGACAGAGCGCCGCTACATTGCTTGCCCCGCCCGATGCAACCGCAACATGAGAAGCAATCCACGACCCATTAAACGGAATAACTCGATCGGTAAGCATGCGACTTTCAAGGATGTCGCACAGAAAAGTCGATCGGCCGCCCGGAACACAGAATGATCCATAGAATGCCGCACCGACGGCATAGATCTTATCGAGACTGTTTGAAAGATCAATATCAGAAAAGCCCCATGCTTCTTGAGTGCGCTTGAGTTCGTTTGATAAAAATTGCGCCGCAAGAGCTTCCTTCTTCGGAAAGTGATACTGCACAAGCGGGCGCTTAATACCACATGCCTCAGCCATCGCCGTATAGGATGTCGCATGATATCCAGTCGTTGCAAATAAGTGCCATGCTTCGCGGCGGATAGCTTCTTTCAGTTTGTCATTACGGGGTCGTGCCATAAAACCGTCCTCCCCCTTAGAAAAGTTGCAGAATGGAAAAGTATATTTCCTTAGAGAAAGGTAGCAAAAATGAATCGCCTATTGTGACGAATGCTCTTAAAACCGTAAAATTCAAAAAAAGTGCAAATGTTTATTCCATTGAACAGATCCGTGGCTTCACCCATTTTCGGGTACGGAAAGATACCCGCATGTGCGCGATGTGTTCTTGCAAAGATTCCCACACAATTAATCCCGTGAGGCCACCGATAGCTGTCAGATAGCTCATCGGCGATAATCAAGGAGGGAATCATGTCAAATACTAATCTCAGTCGTCGCGATCTGTTTAAATTCAGCGGTATCGCCGCTGCGGGTCTTGCCGGAGCTGCTGCTCTCTCTGGTTGCGCAAGTCCGAAAAGTGCCAGCGAAAAAACAGCGGACAAAACTACATCAAACTGGCGCAACAAACCGGAAGCTATTACCAATATTTCCGAAACCGTGGAATGCGACCTTATTGTCGTCGGTGCAGGCAACGGTGGGCTCGTTGGCGCAATGACCGCACAGGAAGCTGGATTCGATGTAATTGTGCTTGAAAAATCTGGTGCGATCGCGCAGGCGCGCGAGGCTATCGGCACTATCGGTTCACGTCATTCTCAGGGACATGAACCAGACATCCCCACCCTAATGAATCACGCTAAAACCACGCAGAGCGGCGATGTTAACATGGCGCTGTATCGTACCTGGGCAGAAAAGTCAGGTGAATTCATGGACTGGCTCGAAGATATTGAAACTCCTGCCGGCATGACCTTCCCCTTTGAATACCATTCCCCCGCCGACCCCCATGCCTATTACCCCGCTATCTGCACAAATCCTGTTATGGGTGAATTTAATCCTCAGGGACCCAATATGGGTGCGTACGCCCATCTCGAAGTGCTCCGCGATCTGTTCTTGGCAGCTGGTGGGCGCATTGACTTCACCACACCAGCACGGCAGTTGGTGCAGGATGCTAGCGGCAAGGTAACTGGTGTTATCGCCCAGAACAAAGAAAAGTACCTACAGTACAATGCTAAACACGGTGTCATCCTGTGCACCGGTGGCTATGGTGCGAACAAAGATATGGTTCAGGAGCTCTGCCCCGCCTCGCTGAATTACTGCACAAGCACCGCAGCTACCACCGAAGAAGGCGACGGCATTCGTATGGCACTGTGGGCAGGCGGCGTACTTGAAAAGGGCGCTGGCGCTATGGTGTGGAATCGGAGCGTCGTCGATGACAGCGAAGAAGTTGGCCCTGAAAAGGCACAGCCGCTCTTTCTGCCGGCAAGCCAACCATTCTTGCGCGTAAATGTGCATGGTGAGCGCTTTATGAACGAAGACTCAACCTATCCGGAAATCTATGCACAGGGCACCCGTCAGCCACGCGGATTTAGCTGGCAGGTGTTTGACGGCACCTACTGGGAAGATATCCAACGCTTCGACACAGGCGGGTGCAGTCGCCTGACGCCCGCACCTGATGGCAGTGCTTTTAATGCGGATGTATATAACTGTGAAGCTCTCAGTAAAGAGCACTTGGATTCAACCTGGATGCAACCAATGCTTGATGCCGGCATTCTCAAAAAGTGCAACACGATCGATGAACTAGCTGAAACCATGTTCCCCGAAAAGGAAGATCGTACGACCTTCCTAGCAACTATTGAGCGCTACAATTCCCTGCAAGCCACGGGCGATATCGATTACGGTAAAGCAGCATTTCGCTACAGTACCGTTGAAGAGGCTCCGTTCTACGCCATTCGTACCGCCGGCAACTTCCTGGTAACTATCAACGGCATTATTACTGACACAAAAAGCCGCGCCCTGCGTGAAGATGGCAGTGTAATTGAGGGTTTGTATGTCTGCGGTAACGACCAAGGTGGCTTCTACCCGCACAACTATCCCAGCGAGTTTACGGGTATTAACGCAGGGCGAAGCGCAACCTTTGCTCGCATCGCTGCCAAGGACGCGTGCTCAATCGCCTAACCAGTATTGAGATACCTCCCCATCACCCCGCCCTGTAATGATTCCCTTTTTTGCACGCGTTCACTCCTTCGCGTCGATGGAATAATTCCTATCTACGCGTACCTTGAGTCCCATGCCCTCTCTCATGCAAGCGGACCGTGTTGCCACGTTGTCGGCCGCACGGTCCGCTTGTTAAAGTAAGCCTATGAATCATGCGTTACACTGAACCGCACCATTAGAGCATTACCTGAAAGAGGCTGCCATGACTGCTACAACTATCGCCAAGCGCGTCGGTTTGGTCATAGCTGTTCTTATTGCAATCCTGATACTTATTGTTGGAGGATATGTCATATACCTCGAGGCAACCTATTCCCGCATCGCTGATAACGTTGATGCACCCGTAGCAAACAACCCAGAAACCAGCCTTGAAACCGACCACACTTATACCGCTGTAACCTACAACATCGGCTTCGGTGCCTATACCCCTGATTACACCTTCTTTATGGATGAAGGGATCATGGATGATGGCACCCAGACAACCGGCACTCAATCCCGAGCAGTCAGCAAGCAAAGCGTGGAAGACTGCACTGCAGGCAGCATCGCAATCCTCAAACGTCTTAACCCCGATTTCGCCTTAATCCAAGAGGTTGATACCGATTCTGACCGTAGCTTTCATGTCAACCAGAAACAATCGTTTATCGAGGCCTTTCCTTCTGACGGATCTTCCTTCGTCTCCGACTTTCATAGCGCCTTTCTCGCTTACCCCTTAACCGAGCCTCATGGTGCTGTTGAATCGGGCCTTCTTACCCTTTCGCGCGCTCATATTTCCTCGGCGGTGCGGCGCAGCTATCCTGTTGATGGGTCGTTTCCCGCGAAGTACTTCGATCTCGATCGCTGCTTCGAGGTGATGCGCATACCCGTGCAAAATGGTCACGACCTCGTGCTTATCAACAGTCACATGTCAGCCTACGACAAAGGCGGAAAAATTCGCGCACAGCAGCTGGCTCTTATCGGCAACATTATGAAAGCGGAATATGATACCGGTAATTATGTGATCTGCGGAGGCGACTGGAACCATGCACTTGCTGGGAGTGAAGATATCTACCCCTCAAAGCAACAAGTTCCTCCCTGGGTATCCATACTCGACGATGCCGACCTCCCCACTGGTTTCAGTATTGTAAAAGCAGATAATCTTTCTGAAGTAGCAAGCTGTCGTGGTTGCGATATCCCCTATGAAAAGGGCGTTACCTATACCACCACCGTTGATGGTTTTATTATTTCTGACAACGTGCAAGCATACGCTGAAAATATCGACTGCGGGTTTACCTATAGCGATCATAACCCTGTAAAACTGACCTTCGAACTACAGGAAGCGCTCCAATAGGATTAGTGAAATCTCTGAAGCGGCTCACCTCGACGGGCAAAACAGCATGAGTTTACCACTTGCGCGCAATGCTATGCGCAGTAAGGTGTGCGGATCTACTAAAGATCTACTGAGACAAAGATGTACTGGAACGTCTCTACTGTATGGCGAGATCGATTAATTCTTGCCGCGAATGTACACCAGCTTTTGCGTAAATATGCTTAACATGGGTAGCTGCCGTATCGCGTGAAATAACCAGTTCATCACGAATGTAGGGAACCGATCGCCCGCGCACAAGCAAGGAAAACACTTCTGTTTCCCGCGGTGTCAGTGAAAACTCGGCGGCAAGACGTGCAATCACCTCGTCAAATGATTCTTGTGGCGTGTTTTCTTGCGGGGATCCATCTTGAATCGGCACATCCACTATTTTCTGTTCCCCCGCTGTCGTGCTCACTTGCTCCCCCGCTATCGCTGAGGATTCTTTTGAAGCTACTGTCGGTCCGTTTTCCGAAGCCGTCTTGGCAGATGCAAATGCAAGATTGCGCAGAGGTACAGGATGCATAACTTCTAGGCGATCTTCAAACGCATAGGCTACACTGCGCTCGTCACCCATCATACACATAGCCACAACAACCAAAAGGATCACGCAGACCGATGCTACCTGCGAAGCGGGAAATACCATACCAGCAAAGGAGCCGTCACCTAACGCAAGCAAACAGATAAGGCCGAGGGCATCGCCCACATGAACGAATATCCAACCCCATCCGTACGATTGCGTGGCGGTAGCCTGACCTGATGCCACAAATCGCGCGAAGTACATCTGGGTAATCACGCAAAAGGCAAATCGTCCGGCAATTGAAGCACCATATGCAAGAAACGACCCTAAACCTTCCCCAAACAGGGAAATCGATGCAAAACCAGCTACCAGCAGGGGGCAAAGCCATCGAAACGCAAATGACACCGACACTCTCCGTGGCCCCGCAATAGACACCAAGCCAACAACTGCCATAACAAGCGCGCTGACCACAATGACCGCCTGCACCGACGTCACATCGCCAGCACTCCAAAAGCCCCCTTCAACGCAGACAAAAAAGCAGGCCGCAAGAATGCCCCATCCACTTCGCCCCATAGCGCGCAGGGCCCTGAAGGGCTGCTCAGTCAGCTGACTACCCGCCGTTTCGTGAACACTCTGACTGCCTGTAGAAAACGAATCGACCGAACGATTGCGACTATTTTGTCGATCTTCATGCTCCGCCCAGTAGAAGCACAAGCACGATGCCAGCGGAAGCGCCGCCACAAACACTGCACCCACCACACCACTCATAGCTGAAACGGCCACGATACCAACCGAAGCAAGCAAGGCAGAGGCTGGAGCAAACAACTCAATTTCATCGCGGGAAAGCCGAGAATAGTAATCGCCCCAGATAACCCACAGAACCGCACTCCCCGCACCTGTGCATACTGCGCCAATAATAAACAGAACACCGCTGAGACCGTCGTCAAGCCCCAGCGAAGACGGCACGTGGACAAGCGGTGATGCCACTGAAGCACATAGAGCGGTAATAATCACGAACGCTTTGTGAGAGGTAACTAGGCCAGTGCGTTTTTCCAAAACAATCAATGCCAGCAACACAACAATGGTCGAACCGACCGGCAGCAACAGGTGCATGCCTCGCACCGATAGGCTTGCCTGCCCCTGCAAGTCCACCGCTCCCACAATTGTCGCAGCGATATCGGTGTAGAACATGCAGAATACCCAGGCGAGTAAAAACCCCCATCCCAACTGGGCAAATGATGGCATACGCCATGCGTTACCTGCTGAAATACGCCCTGATTTCATACCGCGATCAACCTTCCGACTAATCTTTTATCGGTACAGTTCTCGCTCGATAAGATCGGTATCCATTTCGATGCCGTACCATATCTTTTCGCCAGCTGCCGCTTGCTCAATCAACATACCCAAGCCACCAATAGTCGTGCACCCACACACTCGCGCATCTTTGAGCAGCTGCGTTTCGCGAGGAAAATATACGACGTCGGCCACCGCCATACCAGATTGTAGAAAATCGGCGGGCACCGGGGTTTCCGTTGAGGCTTCTCCCATACCGACCGAACTGGAATTAACCAGAATGTCTGCCTGCGCCACACACGATTGCAACGTTTGCACATCGGCAAGGGAATGAATCGCTATTGAACAGCCCGTCCTATCATGGAGAGGGTTCGCGAGTCGACGAGCATTGTCTTCACTTCCACCGCCCAGGCGCACGAAGACATCAATTGTTGAAACGCCGTCGAGAGCAGCCTGAACAAGAATGGCAGAACCGGCGCCTCCACAACCAATGAGAACCATATGCGCGCCCTTATCCTTCACGCCGTGCTTACGCACGTTTTCCATGAAGCCAACGCCGTCGGTGTTGTACCCCTTGAGTATGCCATTCCGGCACGAAACAACATTCACCGCGCCCATAAGCTGCGCCGCTTCATCCAATTCATCAAGTAAGGGAACCACTGCTTGTTTCGCAGGCATTGTCAGATTGGCGCCATCCCAGGTATCAAGGGCGCGCATCGTTGCAAGAGCTTCTGGAAGATTGTCGTTTTCGATATCGAAGCACAAGTAAACAGCATCGATACCAGCCTGCGCAAATGAAAGGTTATGTGTCGCAGGAGACAATGAGTGATGGGTTGGTTTACCCAGCAGACAGACCATATGAGTTGACCCACTTATCGATACCGACTTCTCAACCATTGCTGTCTCCTTCCGATTTGACTGCCCCACTTGAATCGTTCTCTGCGAGCTTTCTATCTATGTACCCTCTTCTGAGGTGCTTTTTATAGCCCTCGACCGACCTTTAACCGGTTCGGTACATACATCCATTCTACAGAGCAAAGCCGTACTCGTGGCACCGCATACATGGTGCGCTCACCTATTCAGCAAGCTCGTCATGCGCAAGTGCATCATGCAGCAGGTTGATAATCCTGCGCGCTTCAGCCAGCTCCACCTGGCCCGGAGCCGATGTCCCTGACACCGAGCAAAACGTTAAAGCTGAACCAAATGTTTCACCCGCAAGTCGCGTGATAACACCCTCCTTCCCCATAGCCATTGCCACAAGCGGCCCTTCGTCCGCGCGAGCACAGACCGCAGTGGCGCGCATTAGCTCAAACGCATCAGACTGAGCTCGCGCCATGGTTGCAACCTTTGCGATATCGGCACCCCATGTGCGCATCTGCCTGATTAATTCCACAATATCGTCTGATGGCGGGGTTGCCGTGAAGTCGTGAAATGAAACAACCGATGCCACGCCTTGCTCGCGTGCAGCCTTCGTTAGCGAGCGCACCGCGCGCTCGCCCAGCCCTATTTCAATATCAACTAAATCGGCTGCGTGCTCATCGATAAGAGAGGTGATCAGCGCTACCTGATCTTGTGATGATAGGCTCCCCTGACCGCCCTGCTCTTTCGATCGGAAGGTCACCAGCACGGGATTGTGGGGATATGCGTTTGTAAGCGCTGCCGCTTGATGAACAATTTCAGAGGGAGAAACGTGTGCATCGAGAAAATCGATGCGCCATTCAAGGCAATCTGCCCCAGCCTGCACGGCGCAGCGTGCTTGAGCAGCAAGATCTTCTTGCTGGGTTGACATAAGCGGGACAATTGTTTTAGGTGCACCCACCCCAAGAGGAATCTCTTTGATAATTAAGGGCTTCATTGCTATTTTCCTCTTTCTGCCGGTTTCCCTTTAACAAACAAGATAGCTTCTGTGATCGCTACAGTTTTGTCCTCTCTGACTGCTACGCCTTGTCTTCCGCAACTCAGCTGCGAAACCACATTCTCTACGATCACTGTAGGTGACCATACCGCCTGTGACCCTACAGATAAACCGATAAGACCTCTCACCCACAGATGAGCTCAGCATGGTCACTCTTAATCGAGAAACCCCTGTAAAGCACTCTATTTTGTTGGAATAGTAGGAATCTCGGTATGATCGGGTTCGTTTAAGTTGTCTTCGTATACGTAATGCTTTGTCTCGCGTGCAATAAGACCCGAAAGCAGCAACACCATAATGATGTTCGGTATCGCCATGAGCGCATTGCCAATATCAGAAATGGTCCACACCATATCGCCAACGCCCAGCGCGCCCAAAAAGCCAACCGCCACATACAGCACCTGATAGGGACGAATAGCACGGCGGCCAAACAGATACGTAACACACCGATTGCCGTAATAACTCCAACCAAGAATTGTCGAATAGGCAAAACTGACCATACCCACCACGAGAATTGGGGTACCAACGTACGGAATTGTCGCGAATGCTGCACTGGCGAGCGCAGCCCCTTCTTTGATGCCGCCACCTTCGATAATGCCAGGATTTGCCAGGAGAGTTGACACCATAACCAAACCGGTAATAGCACAGATGACAACCGTTGACCAAAACGTGCCCGTCATGGCAATAAGTGCCTGTCGAGCTGGGTTTCTTGTAGCAGCTGCCGCAGCCACAATGGGAGCTGTACCCAAACCAGACTCGTTACTAAAGAGACCGCGTGCACAACCAAATTGAAGTGCCACCATAATGCCTGATCCCACAGCACCACCAAAAGCAGCCCGACCCGTCAGCGCAGAATCAAGGATGGTCGAAAGTGCTTGCCCCACATAAGAACCGTTATAAACCAGAACGATGATGCAGCCAAGGGCGTACGCCACGGCCATAAAGGGAACGAGCTTCTCGCAGACAGTCGAAATAGAGCGCACCCCGCCAAAAATAACGAGCGCGACCGCAAGAGCAATAATAAGCGCGATAAGCCAATCAGGAGAACCAGGAATACTTGACTCAATAATGCCCGTCATAGCCGCCGACTGCACGGCAGATCCTGTTCCGATTGTTGCAATAACGGCAAAGAGGGCGAATGCCACAGCCCCTAAACGTGCCCACCAGGGGGTTGATCCGTCCGCGCGCGCAAACGCACGCTCCCACGCGTACATCGCACCGCCCAGCATTTCGCCGCTCGAATCTTTCACGCGGTATTTAACCGACGCATAAACCTCAGCGTATTTCGTCGCAATACCAAAGACACCCGTCAGCCACATCCAAAAGATAGCACCAGGGCCACCGGCGATAATAGCTGTCGCCACACCCACAATCGAACCAGTGCCAATGGTGCCAGCCAGGGCGGTAACAAGGGCGCCAAACTGGCTAACATCACCTTCAGCATCGGGGTCTTCCACCACCGACATCTTAATGGCCTGGGGAAGCTTGCGCTGAATGAAGCCCGTGCGAATGGTAAGAAAGATGTGCGTGCCCAAGAGCAGGCAGATCATTACCGGGCCCCACACCACCGCATCAATTTGATTAAGAATAGCTATTATATCCATGCGGGCGATTATATAACGCATCGACCCTGCCTTGCAGCGCAAGTGCAAAATAAAGTCTAAAGTCTCAACCTCACCTAAAGTTTCAACCTCAGCCGCATCTCCAATCCAAAATGACTCAGCATTAAGAAAAAGGGTTTCATGAAAGTTCGCTCGTTTTCATAGTCGTAATTGGTAGAGCGAATATCGCTATACCATTCATCAAACCAAATACCAGAAAATTCTGCCTCATTTAAATTCAATACCTTCCTGCAAAGGACTTTCCCTGTAAAGAAGAGCGTGCTAGAATTGCCCCGCTGTTTCAGGGCGGGGTGAAATTCCCCACTGGCGGTCATTCGGCGCAGACAACAGCCTGCGATGCGCACTCTGCGCATGAACCGATAAGCCCGCGAGCCCTGCCGCGTTGGTTCGCGGTGGGGTTGATTCGGTGAAAATCCGAAGCCAACGGTTAAAGTCCGGATGAAAGAGGCAGGTGATCATATGTCTGAGCAGTATGCATCCATCCACAATACTAATAAATGGGAGACGAAAACTCTCGTGACGCTCGCACTTCTTTGTGCCATTAGTGTCATTTTGAGTTTTGTCGAGTTTCCCCTGATCCCTGGTATTGCCTGGTTGAAATACGACCCCTCATGCATGCCAGCTATGGTGGCAGGCTTCGCTTTTGGACCGGCAGCTGGATTAGCTTGTGGCCTGATCAGCGCTCTTATTCATGGGATGATCATGGCAGACTGGGTAGGTGCCCTGATGACCAGTATTGTGGTAGCAGCGATGGTGGTTCCTTCTGCTGCGCTCTATCGGAAAAATCGCACGCTCAAAGGTGCCATTATCGGTTTGATCGTCAGCATTATCTGTACACTCATTGCTGCCATTGTCAGCAATCTAATTATCGACCCGCTCTACCTGGGTATGCCCTTCGAAGCAGTGGCTGCCCTTGTTGTACCCGCTCTGTTGCCTTTCAACCTGGCGAAAGCCTGCTTAAATTCCGTGCTGACCGTTATCGTGTATAAAAGCATCTCGAACCTTATTACTCCTAAGAAAAACCAGGTAAAGGGCCGTTCGTAGCATGCAGAAGCTTCCGTTTATTTCCTTCGAGGACGTCGCATTCACCTACGACGGTACGTCATTTGTACTTGATGGAGTAAATCTTTCCATCGAGCAGGGAGAATTCGTCGCTATTCTCGGAGGAAACGGAAGCGGAAAAAGTACGCTCGCTAAACACATCGATGCGCTACTTACCCCTGATAGCGGGCGTGTACTCATTGATAGTAACGACACCGCCGATCCGTCATGCACCTACCTTATCCGCAGTATTGCGGGCATGGTGTTTCAAAACCCTGACGATCAAATTGTCGCAAGCATTGTCGAAAATGATGTAGCTTTTGGACCCGAAAATTTGGGTGTTGACCAATCTGAACTGCGAAATCGAGTAACTAAAGCACTTGAGCTTGTCGACTTGCAAGGGTACGAAAAGAACGAAACGAGTGCATTATCCGGTGGACAGAAGCAGCGTATTGCACTTGCTGGAGTGCTTGCCATGGAACCGCGTGTACTCGTGCTTGACGAAGCGTCTTCTATGCTCGACCCGCGTGGGCGGCATGGGTTGATGAAAACCTGCCGCGCTCTCCATGAAGCCGGCATGACCATTATCATGATTACCCACTTTATGGACGAAGCTGTCGAAGCCGATCGTATTGTTGTGATGGCGGATGGGCACCCCCTTATGCAAGGCTCCCCCGCCGATGTGCTTTCCCGCGACAGCGAGCTTGCCCATCTTTCCCTTGAGGCTCCTTTTGCCGTAAAGCTTTGCCGCGCACTACAGGCGCGTGGTATTGAACTTGCCACATCGGTAGATGAAGACGAAATCATAGCGCACCTTGCTGCGCTTGCTCATGAAAGTGCGGCTGTCCATGATTGAGTTTAATCAGGTTTCCTATTCGTATCAGGCTCCTCGAAACCGGAAGCAAAAGAAGCCTTCCCGCTTATCTACTCATACAGCGCGCCAAGAATCCCCCAAAGCCACTAAGCACGGCGAAAACATATTCCTGTCTAGATCTCAAAAGCCCGCTTGGGGAAACGATCCTGCCGCTATCTGGGCACTTGAAGACATCAGCTTTAGCGTCCACGACGGGGAGTTCTTTGGCATAGCTGGGCATACCGGCAGTGGAAAAAGCACGCTTATCCAGCACATGAATGGGTTGCTTTCTCCCACCGAAGGACGGGTGTTGATAGATGGACGCGAACCATACGGGAAAAATGCACCTGACGACATCTGTGGTCAGATTGGGATTGTCTTTCAGTACCCAGAGCGGCAACTGTTTGCCCAAACCGTCTTCGAAGATGTTGCATTTGGCCCGCGCAATCTCAAACTTGATGCCGCCGAGATTGAGCAGCGTTATCTACGCGCCATGGAGGTCGTGAGGCTTGATGCAAACGCTTTGCGTGAAATAAGCCCTTTCGAGCTTTCGGGTGGCCAACAGCGGCGGGTGGCATTCGCCGGTGTACTCGCTATGGGGCCTCGCGTGCTAGTGCTTGATGAGCCAACCGCCGGACTCGATCCGCAATCACGCGCATCCTTTCTGGCTTTAATCGAACGACTGCATACCAGCGAAGGACTGACGGTGGTTATGGTCAGCCATAACATGGATGACCTGGCACGACTGTGCGATCGTGTGCTCATTTTGGAAAAGGGGCGCCTGTTTGCGCTGGGGACACCAGCAGAAGTATTTGCCGACGAGGGACGATTGAATCAGGTTGGACTCGCGCTCCCCTCCACTGCTCGTATTGCTCGCAAGCTCCAGGCAGCTGGCATGCCGATCGCTCTGCCGACGGGCGATTTTAGTATTGAGACACTTGCAGACTGCATTGCAGAAACTCTTCGGAAAAATCCCGTTCAAACAGGAGAGGGCGCGGCATTTGCTCAAAGGAAGGGCACCCAGCAATGACGCAGAATGCTCTCTTTGGCCAGTACTGGGCAGCCAACAGCCCCGTACATGCAATGGATCCACGCATTAAATTAACGGCACTTCTTGTTGTAATGATTGCTATCTTTGCAGCTGCCAGCTTTACAGCCCTGGGGGTTTGCGCCTTGTATATCATCCTCTTCTATGTGATCGCTCGTATCCCCTTTCAGCAAGCGTTCAAAGCCATTGCTCCCCTTGCCTTTATCGTAGTTATTACTGCGCTATTGAACATGTTTTTTGTGCAAGGAGGACCGGTCTATTTTCAAACAGGGCCTCTTGAAATAAGCCAGTTGGGACTGCATAACGCGGCGTTTCTGGGACTGCGTTTAACCGAACTGCTTTTCGCGGCAAGCTTATTGACGCTCACAACCGCTACGCTCGATCTCGCCGATGCCTTTGAAGCAATGCTCGCCCCATTGCGACGGGTGGGATTTCCCGCCCATGAATGCGCCATGATCATGGGAATCGCTTTGCGGTTTCTCCCGCAGTTTATCGAGGAATGGCGGACTATCCGCGCTGCACAAATCTCACGCGGGGCACACGTCGGCAAACAATCGCCCGCTGCTGGCCTTCGCATGCTAACCAGTTTGATGGTTCCGTTATTCACCAGCGCATTTCGACATGCTGATACCCTTTCAGCCGCCATGGATGCTCGATGCTACCATGGAGCCGAAGGGCGTACGAAACTCAAACCGATGCAGTATACACAACGTGATACGCTGGGTACTATCCTCGTGTTTGTGCTGCTTATCAGTGTTATTGCAACAAATACTTTGCTGGCGCACTAAAGACCGGAAGCGCTTGCAAACGAGCAAATAGACAAAACTAACGCAAGATATCGGCAAGTTACTCGAAGTAGTTATACTCCACTCAAAACAGCTATTCGAAGTCGTAAAGACCTTTTGCCGCCTTCTTAAACTCTTCGTAAACAGCCAGCGCCGTTGCTTCATCATCGAGCATCTCGAATGAAGTCGGCTGACCTTCGCTATCAAGCTCTGTTACTTGCAGTACCACAATCTCGCCGGATGACAGCGCCGGCGCATCATCGCTAACAGGAAAGAAAAACCCGTAGCGCGTTTCGTTAAACAGCAAAAGACCCAGAAACTCGAGCGCGACTTCAACGCCTGATTCATCCTCAAACGTAAAAACCGCGCCCTCTTCAACAGGCGGAGCAAAATTCGGGGCACTACCTGTTCTCATTCAGTTTCCTTACCGGTCGCGTCAGCACCCAGATCGTCGAATTTTTCTCGGTCAACAATTTTGATGTCCGGAGCACCCAAGCCCTTATCCGATTCGCTTTGTGCATCACGCTTCGCCCCCGAAGCAGCTTTCTTATGTGCTGTGTCTTTGCGATACCTCACGCGACCGCTTTTCGCCTTCGACGCAGAAGCACCCTCAGAATGAGCAGATGAAGTGCCGTTCTGTCCACCCTGTGCCGACGCGTTACTCTGAAATGCTTTATGAGAGACCTCACGAGACGACTTGCCGCCTGATGCTGCCGGCGCTTCTTCAGAAGAAGCTTCCTGCTGCTTATCAGCTGCCGCATTGCGTGCGCCAGCTGCACTACTATCTGCAACATTCTGACCAGCCGAAGCCACGTCCGATGAAGCACCACGTGCAAATTCAAAGTGCATAATTGCAGCGCCATACTTCTTAACAAGTCGCACATTCTTCGGTTCACGTGTTTTCCAAATGGCAAACAAGGGGCAGGCAATGGCAATGGATGAATACGCGCCCGCAAGCAGACCAATGGTCATAGCGAATGCAAAGTCTTTGAGCGTTTCGCTGCCAAACAGCAACATGGCCAAAACTGGGATGATCGATGTTAGCGTCGTATTAATTGAACGCATGAACACCTGGTTCATCGAATGGTTAGCCATGGTCATAAATGTGCACTTGATTTCTGAATGCTGCATGTTGTCGCTAATACGATGGAACACAACTACGGTGTCGTAGAGCGAATAACCCAGAATAGTCAGCAGCGCAGCAATCGTGTTGGGGTTAATTTCACGCCCCACCAGCGCATACACACCCACTACCAAGATGATGTCATGTAACAGGGCGATAATAGCAGTGATGCCCATCTTGTATTCGAATCGGATAGCGATATAGATAATAATCAGGACAAAGGACACCAGTAGGGCAATAACCATCGACTGAATGATGCTTGCACCCCAATCGGGACCAATGGTGCTTACCTGGAAGCTATCGGTAGAAAGATTGAGAGACTGCGCAACCTGTGTGGCTGCGCCAGCTGCTGCTGAAGCATCCGTATTGGCAATACGCACAATGAACCCAGGTTCTCCATTGCTTTCTGTCGTTTGAATGACCGCATCCGATTCACCCGCAGCAGCAAAAGCACTGCGCACCTGGTCAGTTGTTACACTGCCCGTTTCGTTAAACTCAATGCTGGTGCCACCAACAAACTCGATACCCAGGTTCAGCCCGCGCACGCCAATAACCAGAGCACACAGCACCATAGCAAGAGCCGCAATACTCAGAAACACCTTTCGTGCTCCAAGGAAATTAATATCATGCTTAATAAAGCGACCGCGAACCTTCGAAGCTGCCTGCGCTGCTTCAGTTCCTTCGGCACCACCCTTGCGAGAAGCGTACGCTTCACTTTCGGCAGAATTGATAGCCTCAGCTGAAACAGCCGTTTCCACCATTTCACCCTCGGCAGCTGCAAGGCGTCCATACACCTTTGAAGCCGCTTGGGAGTCTTTCACACCCCAGAAACCTGGATGTTTGGCAATAGCATGAGGAGCAAGCAAACGAATGATTGGTGCTTTAAACAGCAACATCATCACGATGTCGCACATAATTCCCAGCGCCAATGTGAGTCCGAAGCCCTTAACCCCACTTGAAGCCAAGAAGAACAGTGAAAGAGCAGTGACCAACGAAACCAGGTCGGCGTCGATAGAGGTCTGAATACCGTGACGCACACCAGTAATGGAAGCAGCGCGGATACTGCGCCCAAAGCGTATTTCTTCGCGGAAACGCTCAAGCGTCAGAATGGACGAGTCAGCAGCCATACCAATGGTCAACACGATACCCGCAACGCCAGCAAGCGAAAGGCTGAAGAGTCCAAAATGGGAAAGCGTGGCAAGTAAACCAAGATAGAGCACAGCAAACACTGCCATAGCAGCAGCTGTAATCATGCCCAGTCCGTGATAGAACACAAGCAGATAGAGCATAACGAGCACCAAGCCTGCCAGCGCCACCAGCACACCACTCGACAGAGCATCCTGACCCAAGGTTGGGCCGACGGTCTGACTTTGAGCATAGCTAAAGCTTACTGGCAGCGATCCACTTTCAAGAACAGTCTTGAGTCCATTAGCCTGATCCTGCGTATAGTTGCCCGTAATCTCTACTTTGCCGCCCGTAATTTCGGACTGAACAGCAGGTGCAGAATTTACCTGACCATCAAGAATAATGACGATCTTTCCGTGGGTTGGTGCTAAATCACGACTGGCATCAGCAAAAGCCTTCGTGCCATCGGCATCCAACTGAAGATTAACGGCATAATACAGGCCACCGCCACTGCTAGCGCGATCCACCGTAACGCGTTCGATATTGCTTCCCGTAACGATGGGCGTGTAAGTGCCCTCTTCTACCGTAAGTGGCTGAGTTGTTTCAGCGGGTAACTGATTGCCATAAGCGTCGGAAACAGTCGTTGAACCCTGGGTAAGCTGCCCGTTTTCTATTTTTTGACGAACATCTTCGTCGGTGAAGGAATCAAGACGTGCAAACTCAAGTTTGCCGGTTTTGCCAATGGTATTGAGCGCTTCCTGCGTATCAGATAAACCAGGAATCTGCACAAGAATCTGATTGGAACCCTGTTTTTGTACGGTCGCTTCAGAAGCACCAAGAGCGTTCACACGCGATTCAATAATGTCGCGGCTGATGTCCATGTCTTCACTGGTTACCGCTTCGCCCGTAGTGCTGTTTGCGGTAAGCACCACCGAAAGACCACCCTGAATATCAAGACCTTGGTTAATCTTCTGCTGTGGCGGCATAAACATGACGACTGAGCCAATTACCAGCAGTGTTGTCAGAATAAGAAGCCAAACATTGCGGCGATCGTTGCCATTTGTATGCTTACGTTTCTTGCGTGTGCTCTCGGTCATGTTAGTCCTTCAAAATAGGTAGCGCGACTTTTGCCGCACGAACAAAGCCTTCGATGCCGCCTGAAAGCTTGGCAGCATCTTGGCATCTTTCCCATACAATCCGATTCATTATGCCATATCACTATTGTTCTTCTAAGGAAACCTTGCAGTCTTGCAGGAAAATTACCTGATGCGCGCTGCCCATTGCTTAATTCGACACTTAATTTGAAAGCTCATTCAAACACTGAGTTTTCATTCTCATATTGAGCCGCACATGTCTAGATGAATGTAAGAATCTCTTTCTAGAAGTTCGGGCTAAAACCCACCCAAAGATATCTACCTAATAGTCCTTTGCGGCAGGGCTTGCCATCCATGCAGCGTAAAACTCTTCGTAAGCATCAGCCAAAATAGCCTCGCGTGCTCGACGCATCAAATCGGTAAGAAAATAAATGTTATGCATCGACAATAAAATGCCACCGAGCATTTCGCCCTGTTTAACCAAATGACGAATATAGGCCCTGGTAAATTGCGTGCATACTGGGCAGGTACATTCATGGTCAAGTGGCGTGAAATCGTGCGTATAACGTGCATTACGTAGATTCATGCGTCCCGTACTCGAAAACGCCGTTCCCATGCGTCCTGTGCGCGTGGGCAGCACACAATCGAACATGTCCACCCCTTCACGCACCGCGCGCACAAGCGTTGTTGGATTACCCACGCCCATGAGATAGCGCGGCATATGGTCGGGCAGCGAACGAGCAACCTGGCCAAGCGTTGCAAACATGACATCATGTGGCTCGCCCACTGAATATCCGCCGATACCCCAGCCCTGAAAGCCGCGCCCTCCCTGGTTGCGACTTTCCTTATCAATGGTAGCCAGCCGATTGACGCTTTCCAGTCGAAGATCAAGGTGCATACCACCCTGCACAATACCGAAAAGCGCTTGATCAGGTCGTACATGGGCATCACAACAGCGACGTGCCCATTCCCACGAAAGCTTTGTCGACGCCGCAACCGCACTCTTTTCGGCAGGATAGCCAATGCACTGATCAAGCTGCATCGCAATGTCGGCACCTAAACGCTCCTGAATGCGCATGTTAGCTTCAGGTGTCCACCGATGACGGCTGCCGTCGTAATCACGCGCTTGAAAACTAACGCCGTCGCCATCAACCTTCATCATGTGATCAAGACTGAACAGTTGAAACCCGCCTGAATCGGTAAGCATGGGTCCATCGTAATGCATGAATTTTTGAACGCCGCCCGCTTCTTCGACGACATCGACACCAGGGCGCATATATAAATGATAGGTATTCGCAAGAACAACCTGGCTTTGTAGTTGTTTGAGCATGTCGGGCATAATGCCCTTTACCGTGGCGTGCGTACCAACCGGCATAAACAACGGCGTTGTAAATGAACCGTGCGCTGTCTGATAGGTGGTTGCACGTGCATGACCGCTTTGTGCATCAATCGTTAGATCAAATAGGCTCATGCTACAGCGTATCCTCCCAGTCGGCATGCGGATGTAGGTTACGATCGCCCGAACGTGCCCAAGCGACTCCCGCCGAATCATCCTCAAGCGGCGAGCGCATAGGGTCTCCTGCAAGCGCTGTGGTGCTCGTACAGGGCGGCAAACTTTCCGCAAACGCGCAAAACTGCGCTAATGTCCCGTGCTTAACGGAATCGATGTTGTACCCATTCGTATTAATAAGATGGTCAGTCACCAAATAGGCATCCATACCAGCATTCAGACACACTAAGTCGTCCAACGTGTTGTTACCCACCATAAGCGTACGTGCTGGTTCAGTCTGGGCAATAAATAAGTTTTCGTAATAGTATGCCACCTGCGGCTTGACCGCCGTTGAGTTCTCGCATGAGGTAATGCGCGCAAATAACCCCGCATCAACCTTTGCCCATCGCAATCGAGCGAGCACTGCTTCACGAGGAAATAACGGCATCGTAGTTAAGTAGAGCGGATAGCCTTTCGCAGCCAAGGTGCTTACCGCCCTCTGAGCAGACGGATCGGCAACAATGTGTTCGCCCGCCAAATCAAAACGTGTGCGATAGAACTCGTCGAAAAACTCTTCAATCGCCTGACGATCTGCCCACGTGCCCTCAAGCTCATAAAAACGACGCTCGAACATGCCCCAAAAAGCTTCAATATTGGTAATGTCCGGCTCATGGTCGCCCATAACGCGCATGCCTTCGTTGAGCGCTTCGGTCATAACGCTGGCATCAAACCCCCGCTCACGAGCAAGCACTCCCAGATGAAAGTAATAGCGCTCCAGGAAATCAGGCACATCCATTGGCAGGAGCGTGCCATCCAAATCGAAAAAGATCGCATCATAGAAGACAGCCGTCTGAGCGGGCTGTGCACATGCATCGTTCATAAAAACCTTTCAAGTGCAAACGGCGCACATCTTCATCGGTTGCAAAACAGCGAGCTATTTCTCTTTGCCGCGTATCGGCAGTATAGAGGGAACCTTTGCAATACACAGAACATACCCCTATAACATATACCTTAAAAGGATACGACTACGTGGTCGCGCTGATTTTCCGTACATCAGCGGTTGGGGCTTTACGCGTCGCGTCTTCCCTCGTAGGGTATGAGTATTACAGCATTACGGCGCCACCAACCAGAGTGAAAGGTCCGATTCGTGAAACTGTTGCTTCATGCCTGTTGCGGGCCCTGTTCGCTCGAGCCGGTTCGGTTACTTGCCGCCCAAGGGTACGATATAACTATCGCATTTGCCAATTCCAACATTCAACCGCGCGCCGAATATGACCATCGCTTAGAAACACTGCACGATTGGGCCCGTGAAGAGGGAATTCCTGTTATTGAAGGTGCTTACAGCGACACCGCCTGGAACGCAACGGCTGGGGCTGCTTGGAAAGAAACACGCCGTATAAGCGACCGTTGCCGAGCGTGCTATCGAATGCGTCTTGAAGAGGCCGCTCGTTTTGCTGCTGAAGAAGGCTTCGAAGCTCTGTCGACTACCCTGGCTGTAAGCCCCTATCAGCTTTTTGATATTTGTCACGAAGAATTGGAAGCGGTGTGCAGCCAGTATGGCCTGACCTGTGTTTGGCAAGACTTTCGCCCCTATTACCCGGAAGCGACCCGTCGCAGTCGCGATGCTGGCATGTATCGCCAAAATTACTGTGGCTGCGCCTATTCAAAAATAGAAGCTGATGCCGAGCGCGCCGAACGTAAGCGTCGCCGTGCACAAGAAAAGGCACAACGCGCAGCAGCTGAAGCTCCCTTGCGGGCTGCTGCCGAAGCACAGCGTCGCCTGAAGAATGAACAGCAAGCTGCCTACGCTCGTAAACAGCAGGCAAAACGAGCTGCACGTAATGCAGCAAGAGCACAGATGGTTCAGTCGTGAAAACAAGCGATTTCGATTACGATCTACCTGAAGAGCGCATTGCTCAAGAGCCAGCACCCATTCGCGACAAGTGCAAAATGCTTGTCATGGATCGCATTACCGGTGCTCTTGAAGATAAAATATTTTGCGACATCATCGACTACATCAATCCCGGTGATGTCCTCGTTGCAAATGAAACGCGTGTCTTGCCAGCTCGTTTGCTCGGTGCCAAACGCACCACAGGCGGCGCGGCAGAAGTCTTTTTGCTCCGTCCCCTTCCCCACGGGCAACAAAACAACACTCAATCGGACTGGGAAGTGCTCGTGCGTCCCGGTAAACGCCTGAAACCTGGTGCGATCATTGACTTCCCCAGTACAAATGGAAGCACGGCTCTTACCGCCGAAATAGTCGGCTTCGTCGAAAGTGGGAAAGGCGAACGCATCGCCCGCCTTTCCACAGAAGCCTACTCTACCCTTGATGAGGCGCTTCATGCTGTCGGCCATACACCCCTGCCGCCGTACATCAAACAGTATGTCGGCGACGAGGAAATGTATCAGACCGTCTATTCAAATCGTGAAACAAGCGCCGCTGCACCCACTGCAGGGCTTCATTTCACGCCCGAGCTTATCGAGGCTATTAAAGCAAAAGGCGCTCGCTGGGAAACGGTCGAACTGCAAGTAGGCATCGATACCTTTCGTATTGTCGACGAAGATGACCCACGCAACCATGCGATGCACACTG
Source organism: Cryptobacterium curtum DSM 15641 (assembly GCF_000023845.1). Classification (NCBI taxonomy): domain Bacteria; kingdom Bacillati; phylum Actinomycetota; class Coriobacteriia; order Eggerthellales; family Eggerthellaceae; genus Cryptobacterium; species Cryptobacterium curtum. The sequence continues at coordinate 1,433,239 of NC_013170.1, forward strand.
AAACCTATACTGTGCCACAGCGGGTTGTTGATGCCTGTAACGAAGCTCATCAGCGCGGTGGACGCGTTATTGCTGTTGGTACCACAAGCACCCGCAGCTTGGAATCGGCTTGGGATGTTGAAACGCACCAACTTGTTGCGCGCGACCAGGCACAAACTGCGCTGTTCCTTTTACCGGGAAGCAACTTCCATGTTATTGATGCCCTTATCACGAATTTCCATGTGCCACGCAGCACGCTCATGATGCTGGTATCAGCCTTCAGCAGTCGCGACGCTATTATGGCTGCCTATCGCCACGCCATCGATAACAAATATCGCATGCTATCTTTTGGCGATGCGATGTTTATCCACTGAAGACCGTTACAGCAAAACCAAGAGATCCAGCCCTCTTGCAGGCAAGTAAACAGAGGCGACTCGGCTTTTCGTTAATGATTCTTTACCAATATACGAAAGCATATAAGCTGAAGCAGCACAGTGACTACTGACGCTGAGACAGTGTAAGGGCGCTAAAATCGAGGTGACGCGATGATCATCACTGGGGCTGAGGCCAGCCATACAGCGACTAGTAAGTTGATGCAGTGTGACGTATGGCGAATGCTTAGGCTGACGCAGCATGTCCTTTGAGAGAGCCATCCGCCTGAAAATCTTCCGCTTGCAGGCTTTCTAGCTGAGACTGAATGGGTGCCTGTGACCGCCGAGTTAATAGATAGAAGAAGGGCGTATCGCAAGCAGCCAGCATAAACTTGATAAGGTACTGCCCTACCATCATGGCCCCTAATTGTGGCAGCAGAGCTGCATCAAACAACCAACCGAAGCCAAAACCAAAAGCGATACCAACAAACACTACCGTATCAATGATCTGCGAAGTCATCGTTGAAGCATTGTTCCATATCCATCGCGCCCGCGCAGAATGATTACCACTGAGCACACGGTCGCGAATCTTGTGAAATACCCACACGTCCCATGATTGCGAAAGAAAATACGCCGTCATGCTGCCGATAACAAAGACGACATTCTGACCCAGCAGCATGTCATAGGCATTCTGCATATCGGCACTTACTGCCGGCAGCGACTGCGTGAATACAATTAGCACGGTAGCCAACACCTGGCAAGCGAACCCACCATACACAATAGTCTGTGCTTCTTTGCGCCCCCACACTTCGCCAACAACGTCAGTCATCAGAAAGGTAATTGCGTAACACAGGGCAGCACCTGGCAGGGTAATAGTGCTTCCAAATAACGGGATGCCCGTCTGGATGGTTTTTGCGGTAACCACATTCGAAATAACAAGCGAAATGGCAAATACCATGGCGCAAATAAGCAGGTTACGATTGGTTTTCTTCATGGGGAAACTCCTTAGTTTTTTTAGGTTGGATGTTGCGAACAACCCCCGCCTTCAAGCGGGATCGGGCACAATGCCGAATTCAGACAACGTGCAGACGGCATTATAGCGCATCGTCGCCAAGATGAACCTTTCTATTACCTCTGTCTACTTGGTGGCTCTGTCACGAAATATGGATATGAAATTTCTTGTCGGTCCGTCTAGCACCCGTGTCTGCCTGCTGTCCTTGCCAATTTTAGTTAATGACAAGGACGAAGATGTTATCCGTGAAGGCATCTCTTACCTGCACTCGTCTTCTGTTTATGCTTGCTTATCTATAGGAAACGGGATCCTTCACACCGTTTGCTTCAAACGCAGCAATTCTGTCCAGACAAGTTGCACAGGTACCGCAGGGCTTTTCGCCCCCTTCATAACACGACCAGGTCATTTCGTACGGTACGCCAAGGCGCAAGCCCTCTGCCACAACCTGGGCCTTGTTCTGATTAACAAATGGTGTTTCAAGCCGTACATTTCCGTACGTCCCAAACGAAATAGCACGACCCATATGTGCAGTAAACGCTGGTGAGCAATCGGGGTAGGCATTCCCTGCCGCATCATCGGCATGCGCACCTAGGTAGAGTGCACACGAAGTATCAGGAAAAAGCGAAGCAGCCAAAGCGGCGGCGGCAGAAAGCATGAGTCCATTACGAAATGGCACGTAGGTATTTGGATGACCGTCATCTTCCATCTGCTGCGCATAACTGCCATGGGGAACATGCTGCGTTGATGTGGCCATGAGCGCATTATTGGAGTAATGCATCACACTTGCCAGATCAAGCACATAATGATGAACGCCATAATGCTCGGCTACCGCAGCAGCGGCATCCAGTTCGCGGCTATGGCGCTGCCCATAAAAGAACGACACTGTTGAAACGTTTGCCTGCCCAAAACGATCCACCGCCAAAGCAAGACACGTGGTTGAATCAACCCCACCGCTTGATAACACCAAGGCATGGGCCGTCGACGCTGGTGCAGTTTCGTTGGTTCTAGTCATCGTGCCCCGTCGCCTCGATCTAAATCGGATAACTGTTTAAATAAACGACGTTGTGCAATATCCTGATAGCCGAAACGCGGATGCGCCCAATTGGCAAAGGGATAAATAGAAATACCACCACGCGGATAGAACATTCCGCGTACTTCAAGGTATTTGGGTTCCATCAGTTCTACCAGGTCGTCCTTGATTACATTGACCACATCTTCATGAAAGTCACCATGATTGCGAAAGCTACACAAATACAACTTGAGCGACTTACTTTCCACCATACGCACCTGCGGAATATAGTTGATGTACAGCGTGGCAAAATCTGGCTGACCCGTGATAGGACAGAGCGTGGTGAATTCAGGGCAACGGAAAGTCACCATGTAATCGTGATCCGCATGCTTGTTTTCAAAGGTTTCCAACAAACTGGGATCGTAATCGCTGGCATACTGCGTGCCCGCATTGCCTAAAAGCGTAATGCCTTCCGCTTTTGCATCGCGACCCTCTGTCTGGAATGAGTCGACCAGCGAGCTTGCAGCCGCTTGTGATGGCATTTTTGCATTGCAACCTTTTGCATAAGACGAATCCGTCGTAGCGGTTTCTACATCGGACGAATCTGTTGTAGGAGTATGAGACATGCCCTTCCTTTCATTAACGAGCAGATCAGTGCCTTACTATACCATTCGTTCCCAACACCTTTTACTCCGCACATGCCCAGCAGATGAGCACCCTATCCTCATTGTGAAAGTATCAATTTTTCATTTTATGCATCTTCCCTGCATGCTTTATATCAACTAGAATGAAGCGACTGTAAGCCTACAGGTGTGGTAGAGGCGCGGTTTTCATCAGTAGCTCCTTAACGGTGCGGAAACACACGGAGTAAAAGGGAACGCCGCCGAAGGGTCGCACAATTTCCGTTGTACGATACCTGGCAAGCGCGAGAATATCGTACTTGTTGCCGCTTTTGCGGAGAGCTATCGTGGCGTGCGGACGTTCCCGTCGGCAAGTCATGGCGATCATGACCTGTTCGACAAAGGAGCATACATGGAATTCATCGGAACGTTTTGGGCGCTCGTGCCCCCTATTGTTGCTATTATCTTAGCACTTATCACGAAAGAAACCTTTAGTTCGCTTTTTATCGGCATCGTTGTCGGCGCAATACTGCTTGCTGCGGGTAATCCTGTTCAGACCCTTCAATTCATTATTTCTGGCACGCTCGGCGAAGGCGATGACGCTAGTAAAACTGGTTTTATCAATGCCCTAGCCGACCCTTGGAACGCTGGCATCTTTTTCTTCTTGGTTATGCTGGGTATTATCGTGGCGCTCGTGAATGCAACCGGTGGCGCAGCTGCTTTCGGGGCTTGGGCGGCGCGCCATGTGAAATCACGCCGGGGAGCCATGCTTGCCACCTTCGTGATGGGCGTACTCATTTTTGTGGATGACTATTTTAACTGCTTAACGGTGGGTGCTGTTATGCGTCCCGTTACCGACGAGCAGCGAGTCTCACGCGCAAAACTGTCTTACCTTATTGATGCGACTGCTGCACCTATCTGCATGATTGCCCCTATCTCTTCGTGGGCAGCGGCTGTTTCAGCTACCGCGTCCAACCTTGATACTGGCATTACGGGTATCCAACTATTCATCCAGGCTATTCCGTTTAATTTCTATTCCATCCTGACCATTGTGTTTATTATCGGCATATGCATTATGGGCTTCGATTATGGCCCCATGGCTTCAGCTGAATTAGCCGCATATCGCGATGGTGAACTGGGTAGTCTCGGTGGCGAAGAACGCGCGCATAACAAACGCGCAACGCTGTGGGACATGCTTATCCCCGTGCTTTTGTTAATCGCTTTCTGCATTATCGGTATGCTCTATGTGGGCGGTTTTTGGGATCCAACCGCGGACGGATTCGCTGATCCTTCAGCAGCATTTGCAAATACTGATGCTTCGGTCGGTTTACCTTTTGGTTCACTTATTGCTCTTATCTTGTCGTTTATTTATTTGATTGCACGCCGCGTAATCACCTTTAAGCGGGCTACCGATTGTTTCGTCGAAGGCTTCCGCGCCATGGTACCTGCACTACTTATTCTTACCTTCGCCCTTACCTTGAAGTTGATGACCACCGCGCTAGGGGCCGATACTTACGTGGCAGGACTTATGGAAGGCGCGGCAGCTGGTCTATACAATTTCCTGCCCGGTATTATCTTCCTTGTTGCTTTGGGGCTCGCTTTTTCAACGGGTACCAGCTGGGGAACCTTCGGTATCCTTATTCCTATTGTGTTGCCAATTTTCTCAAGTGAATCAACGCTGCTGACTATCGGCATTTCGGCCTGTCTTGCTGGCGCCGTATGCGGCGATCATATCTCACCCATATCCGATACAACAGTTATGTCATCGGCTGGTGCAAACGTCAATCATCTGGACCATGTATCGACGCAGTTGCCCTATGCGCTAACGGTAGGAGGTCTTTCATTTGTTATGTTCCTTGTTGCCGGCTTTGTGCAGAACGCAGCTATCTGTCTTCTTATTGGGATTGTGCTCACGATAGCCACTTTGATTGTCTTGAAGCGAACCATTGGATCAGTGCCAACAGATGCAGCAGGTGTCCCAGCAGGTAAGAGCACTGCCAAAACCAACTAACCACGCACGCGGCTCATCTCTCACGAACTTATGAGTCACAAGCACGAGCCGCTGGTGCAAAACGCTCACACGGGCAAGCGGATAAACCGCCTGGCAAGGTTTTGCTTCCACAATAAGTACTTCTTAAAAGGAGTAGGGCGGTTTATCCGATAAAAGTGGTAGTCTGTTCGCATTTATTCAGAAGTGGTTCAAACATTCTAGAAGCATGTTTTCCTCATCCCAGAGTTACGCTTCTATGAAGAATTCAGAAGAGGAGTTTTGTATCGTGGAACCAGTGTTTGCTGCCATCAACAGCTTCCTGATGGCCGTCGACGATGCCGTGTGGGGTGTACCGCTTATTTGCCTCATCCTATTTGGCGGCATCTTCTTAACCTGTCGCATGGGTGGACTGCAATTTAGACAGCTCGGTCGCGCTTTGCGTTACATGTTGAAAAACGAAAAAAGTGCGAAAGGGGAAGTTTCCAGCTTTGGTGCACTCTGTACAGCACTTTCTGCCACAATCGGAACTGGCAATATCGTCGGCGTTGCCACTGCAGTAATCGCAGGCGGCCCCGGCGCGCTTTTTTGGATGTGGATAGCTGCTCTGTTTGGCATGGCAACAAAATACTCCGAAGGCCTGCTCGCAGTTAAGTATCGTAACTGGGATTCGAAAACAGGCCATGTGCTCGGTGGCCCTTTTTACTACATCGAACGTGGCATGGGCCATCGCTGGAAATGGCTTGCAAAACTATTTGCGTTTTTCGGCGTGTGCGTAGGACTGTTTGGCATTGGTACCTTTACCCAAGTCAACAGTATTTCATCTTCGATTGTTAACTTTTTCGACCCTCAGAAGTCCGTCACCGTGCAACTGCTTGGCATGGATTACTCCTGGGCAACCGTTATTGGTGGTCTTTTGCTGGCTGCATTTGTTGCCTTAATCGTTATTGGCGGTCTCAGGCGCATTGCCTCAGTAGCAGAACGTGTTATTCCCGCTATGATGGTCATTTATGTGGGTCTTGCAGTGTTGCTGATCATATGTAACCTTGACAAGCTACCAAGTGCCTTCATTGAGATTTTCGAAGGTGCCTTTGGCCTGCGGGCTGCAGCAGGTGGAGCACTTGGTGCCATTATTATTGCCATGCAAAAAGGTATCGCCCGCGGTATCTTCAGTAACGAAGCAGGCTTGGGTTCGGCTCCTATTGCGGCAGCAGCTGCTCAAACAAACGAACCGGTGCGTCAGGGTCTGGTGTCCATGACAGGCACCTTCCTCGACACCATTGTCGTTTGTTCAATGACTGGTCTCGCTCTTGTGATGACCGGCGCCTACAACATCGCTGATTTGCAAGGTGCTGCTGTCACCATGAAAGCATTTAGCTTAGGGCTGCCATTCTTGCCTGAACTTCTGGTGAACTTCCTCGTAATGATATGCATGGTACTCTTTGGTTTTACTACGATTCTTGGCTGGGATTACTATAGCGAGCGTTGCCTTGAATATCTTACTGGCGGCAATCTACAGGTAGTAAAGGCCTACCGATGGCTTTACATCCTCTGTGTATTCATTGGACCATACATGACTGTTGCTGCTGTGTGGACCATTGCTGACATCTTCAACGGCCTTATGGCTATTCCCAATATGATTGCGCTGTTTGCCCTTTCAGGAATTGTGGCTCACGAAACAAAGACGTACTTCACGCGCTTAGCCGATGCTAGCGGCAACGAAGAAGATATGGTCGCCTACGTGAACGATCCTATTGACTGGAAGGTCGGCTCCCCGCAGGGGTAACACAAGAAGTTGCCCCACCCGAGGGATAAAGACAAACGCAAGAACAAAGACGCGGATAAACACCGCATATTTAGAAAACGAGCAACGGTAGCTAAAGAGCCTTCCTCGCTCTTGCAAGGAAGGCTCTTTCTGAAAGTTTCTTATAGGCTTATAAGCTCGTTTTCTTATGAAGACCACCCTATGAAGGGTTTGAAGGATTTGATTCCTGCAGCGACAAAATATCAACAAGCTTACGGGCAGCATCACGCACGCTCATACCATCAAGATCAAGAGTCACTTCAGCATATTGTTCATACAGAGGAATACGCTCTTCATACAGGTCGGATAGGCTCATACCCATACCGTCTTTCATCACAACGCCACGTTCGTATAACCCACCAAGTCGCATGGTGAGTTCTTCAAGCGATGTCTTCAAGTACACTATCGTACCAATATGCATAAGGTGCTTCATGGCTTCGTCGGAATACACGGCAGAGCCACCAGTTGCTATTACCGTGCGCGATGCTTCGAGACCGCAAAGCACTTCGTTTTCTACCTGAATAAAGCCAGTTGGTCCACAGGCATCAAGGATCTTTTGCAGAGTCTTATTACTCTGATTCTGAATAAGCAAATCAGCATCGATAAAATCGAACCCCAAGATCTTGGCCAACACAATACCGAGTGTCGACTTTCCAGCTCCTGGCATGCCAATAAGCACAATATTATCTTTCTCCACCATGGCGTTCCTTTACCTATTCACACCCAACAACATTCAATCACAGCACTATAGCAAGTGATAGCCAAAATAAGTCAGCACAAGTGCGCGTCGTGAGCAAATCATTTTTAGACGAGCGTTAAAACACAGTTTTACTGAAGTATGCTTCGCAGGCTTAGCGCGCACCGCCTCCGCCGCCGCCAAAACCGCCTCCGCCGCCGCCGGAGAACCCTCCGCCAAAACCACCACCAGACGATGAAGGCGACAGGGCACTACTTACCACACTTTCGGTATTACTGACCATCGTGTCGAAAGCTGACGTAAAGCTATCCGCAGCAGATCCCCCGTGTGCACCAGCATTGTATGCATACCACGTTGTATACCAGTTAAGAGAGGAATCACTTCCCGTCTCGGCTTCGGCAAACATCTCAGGGAAGGCTGCACGCAACTGAGCAATCGTTTCGGTGGCAACACCAAACAGATAGGCATATACCATGAATTCACCCCAGACCTTTACATCAGTCGGCGGTCGCTCGTCGATAGCAGAAAAGTCCTTTAGCCAGTTACGTAATGCTTTACAACGTGCATACGTATCAGTTCCCTTCTGCGTACGACGTTCCATCTTTGAAGAAATAATAAAAATAATAAACGCTGTCGGAACCGCACAAATAAGTGGAATGAAATTCCCGGTTACGAAAGACGCACCAAAGGCAGCAATAACAACAAATCCCCTTAATGCCGTGAGGGTACCCTTATGAGACTGCTCAAAGTATTCCTGCCTGTTTGTTTCAGCGGTTACCAGCCCGCGCCACGATCTAATCTGCTTATCGTATGCGCTGGGATTGTCTGAGCCATACTGTTTGATAGTTCCTAACCAGAGAGCGTCTTCACCCTGTGCAATCTTATCAAACAAAAACTCAATGACTTTCCGATCAATCGGGTCGGCTAACTGCTCAACTTTGGCAGGTACGCGTGTGAGATAGAAATCTTCTACTTCTTTACCTTTTGCATTGGGATAGGTACCACGTGCAATAATAACGGCACCTTCGTTAGCCAGATGCATGATAGTTGCTGTTAGCTCAGAATTGTTTGTCTTTCCCATCTTCCACAGGCGCGCTATCACCGCAGGATGTACCTCTTTATCAGGTACATCACGCCAATATTTATCCGTAAAAGTTGGCTTGAATTCCTTGCCATACCGAAGATACAAACGCCAAGCAATCAAAAGAGCAAGCACACAAAGAAGCACAACACCCGCAATAAATGCGATGTTTAATGCCCGCCCTAGATTAGCCTCATTAGCCCACTTCTCTTCTTCTTCTTTCACCTGGTCAAGATGGGAGACACCGGGGTGGTAATTCGCATAATTCTGTGGCAAATCGACAAGCCATGCACGCGGGAAGACCACTCGTGCCTCAGCAAACGAACCCGAAGGAACCTTGGAAATCGCATAGGTAAGACTCGTTCCATCATCATTAAACGAAACCGTACCACTTGCTGGGCCGTGGCCCCAGGCATAGACATCGCTTCCGGGCTGCGCAGCTATTCCAGCTGGTGCAGGTAGATTTATCTTACAGGTAACATTCGAGGAAGCTTCACTCCAACCGTCTCCGACAAATTGCCAATAGAGATCAACTCCATCATCGTAGACCGCTACGGTATCAACGACGGTGTAGTCGATAGTGATGGTGCGCTGCTCGTTAGTTGCGAAGAAAAAGGCATACACCGTATTCTTCACGCTATCCACTGAGTAGGCCTCTTTTCCAGGCCCTCCTTCATTGCGCCACGAGGTTTGAAAAGGCACTTCTGAAAGTTCTACCGTGCTCGTCTCCGGTCCGGATGTCCACTGGGTTGTTTTTGTCATAGACATACTATTGACGGTGATATTACCGCTATTGAATGTCCACCAAATTGCTGAGAACGATCCGTCAAAATCAAAGGTACGCTTTTCAACAACATGCAGCGACCCATCGCTTTGCATGTCTGCAACGATATCCACCTGAGGCATCTTGAAATCTTTCGCCCACGCCGTAGACGGAAACGTTGCCTGAACAGCAATGAAGAGCGTGAATAACGCAAGCGAAAAAAGCAGGAGATGACTGAGCTTGCTAGAGTGTGCAGAACGATGGGGGGTGTGCACTAAGGCAGCTGACTTCACTGGCATGTATACCTCCAGAAACGGTGTGCATTTCAATTGTACCAGCCGACTGGCAGCAGAGATTGACACGAAAGCTAGAAATGCGGTGATGATACCGAAAGAGCGCGCTGAATCACTCTTCCGCTTCTTGCATCTTTCATTGAAAGACGCTAGTATGAGCCATTGCGTCTCGGGCTTCGGACGCGTAAAGGCCGGACGGAGAGCTGACCGAGAGGCCGAAGGTGCTCGCCTGCTAAGCGAGTATGCCCCAAAAGGGTATCTGGGGTTCGAATCCCCAGCTCTCCGCCACTTTTATTCTTGAGTCTGCTTTTCAGACACCCACCCATACGTAATATCAGCAAGCGGTTTTGACCCGATATACCCGTGTCTATTTCCGTACACTGCAACTCAGCTCAGTCGTATTCTTCTTACAGCCGCCGGAAAGTGATACCGTGCAAACGGTGCATCGCCACAGGTGTCGTCGCAAGTATCAATTAGCGGCGGTGCAGCAGACGACGAAGCACTTCAGCAGCAATGCGCTGCCATATTGGTGGGTTAATAACCTCTGCTTCCACAGGTATAAAACGGTAGTGCGGATGGTTTCGATGAAAAATCGTGCGACAGATTGCTGTCACCACCAAACCAATAGCCCCTACCGCAAAAAATGAAAATGCCAATTCGACTGCCACACTGTTCGATTCAAACAAGGCATAGAGCGCTGCGAGACCAAAAAATGCGCAGATAAGACCATTGATTCCGAAGAAAATATGAATGAGTAACTCTTTCGCCCGATTGGGAGAAGAGCGCCATGACACTGCTACGTAGATTACAGCAGCAATAAGAGCCATCACCACCAGAAGAGGCAGGACACGCGCAAAACGAGCAACCATCTCGACCTCTGGGTGAAACTACGACTGGAACTAACTACGATTGAAATTGCACAGCGGGTGCCTGCTCGGCACCACTTGCAGCATCAAAGCTCTCACGCTTCGTAAAGCCCATAGCACCAGCAATAAGTACTGCTGGAAATGTCTGAATAGCATTATTGAAGTTCATTACCGTGTCGTTATAGCTCTGCCGCATGTAACTGATCTTATCTTCTGTGTCTGACAGCTGATTCTGCAGGTCAAGGAAGTTCTCGTTTGCCTTCAGCTCTGGATACGATTCACTGACAGCAAAGAGCGTCTTTAAGGTACTGGTCAGCACATTATCGGCTGCCATCTTTTCACCAGGAGTCTGAGCTGTCGCCACAGCTGCACGCGCTTGCGTGACTTCATCAAGTGTTTTGCGTTCGTGCTGAGCATATCCCTTAACCGTCTCAACCAGATTAGGAATCAAATCAAGACGCCGTTGGAGTTGTACATCTATCTGCGACCAGGCATTATCTACTCGGTTACGCAATTTGATCAGATTGTTGTACAGCGCAATAAGTGCGATCGCCAACACAACGATGATGCCGACAATAATAAGGATGGCAGAAATCATTGCAGTCTCCTTTGTAGGGAATCGATGCACTTTATTCTAGCATGCTCCCTTCACAGATGAACTCACGGACAAGCTCTGAAACCAAACCGACGGCTTCGAATAGCTTTTACGCACTGCTTCGGCTTTTTATTCATCCAAAGGCTGCTTGATGCCAGCCTGAGGGATGCTATGGCGCTAGCTTACGAATGCTATGGTGTCAGCCTGACTGCTATGACACTAACCTGAAGAATGTAGCCAAATCTTAACGAGGAAGCTGAGCGGCGCGAATAGAAGAAAACGATGTCGCACGCGCCCAATACCCCGCTAAACGAGCAGCGGCAGTCAGTGCGTGCGCTGCTTCAAGACTCTCGCATACCACGAAAGTGGCTGAACCGCTTCCACAAAGCAAGCAATCCTTTGGCGCCACACTATCATCCTCCCCTGCACTATCGGCCACTGTGCTATTCACCTCTGCGTTACCCGCTCGCGTAGTATTCCGTATGAAGCCCTTCACGTCAGAAAGTGCCGGCAAGAGCAATTCGGCAGGCGCTTGAAGATTGTTGTAAAGCGGAATCTCAGACGCATCGGTCGCATCGTGTAGCACTGCAAGCATATCGTCACACGAATAAACAGGGGCTTTGTCAAAGGTTCGATAGGCTTGTGCGGTCGAAATACCTTCAGCGGGGCGAATAATAACAACCTGTTCGCTGCGAGAACGATATCGCTTACGAAGAATGTCTCCCCGCCCCTCTAAAAGGGCACTTCCCCCGTGCAAGAAAAAGGCTGTATCCGCGCCAATTTCCTGAGCCGCCTGATAAATCACCTGGTCTGTTGGGTCAACATTCCACAGTGCCGCGGCGCCTATCAGGGCAGCAGCTGCATCGGAACTTCCTCCCCCCAAGCCAGACTGCGGCGGTATATGTTTTTCAATCACCAGACGCACATGTTCGTCGTTAGTGCGCCCCATCAAACGCGCCAGTACACGTACTGCGCGACAGGCAAGATTATCTTGATCGGTAATGTCTGCGGGAGCAATTCCTTCGCGCCATTGCATATTGACGCTTACAGAAAGCCCGCTTCCTGCAGGAACTTCAATCGTATGCTCGCGTATCGGCTGAGCTTCGTCGCACGGTTCTGCCAGCACAACCTGCTCGCCGCTGGAAACCAGCGTCATATGAATCGTGTCGTGCAAAGCAAGGGCCTGCATAACAGTTGTCACCTCGTGATAACCGTCGGGCTGCAAGCGACCAACACCCAGAAACAAATTCACTTTCGCTGGTGCAATAAGATTAATTGTCTGCATCAGACTGTTCTCCTTCACCTTGCGTGCCCTGGCTGTCGGATAAGGCGCTATATACCTGACCGTCTGCTGTGCTGCGTCGCGCCCGCGCTTGCGCACGCCGTGTCGCAAAGAACGAACGGAGCAGCTGAGCACTTTCATCGGCGCATACACCTGACCGTACCGCAAAGGAGTGATTCAACCGTTCATCTTCGTGAATGCGATATAGAGATCCCAGCGCGCCAGCCTTCGGATCGAAAGCGCCAAAAACACAGCAGTCAATACGCGCCTGATGCATCAGACCTGCGCACATGATGCAGGGCTCAAGCGTGACATACACCGTACAACCAGTCAGTCGCCAGACGCCGAGCCGCCGAGCCGCTTCGCGCAAGGCTAAGAATTCAGCATGCCCCGCTGGATCGGCGTCGGTCTCGCGACGATTTCCTGCACGAGCAATCACCTGCGGGCAAGCAAGCGGACGACGTGTAGCTGGGTCAATAGGCTCATACACGACCACAGCTCCAATGGGTATTTCACCCAAGCCCTGCGCATGACGCGCTTCGTTAAGAGCCATCTGCATGTATTCGCTGTCTCTGTATTCGCTGTTTTGTTCTTTCATATCGCGCATCATTATATGGTATCCTGATGCACGCACCGTGCGAGCACGGCGTAATTAGGAGGAATGGCCGAGTGGTTGAAGGCGGCAGTCTTGAAAACTGTTGAGCCGCAAGGTTCCGTGGGTTCGAATCCTACTTCCTCCGCCAGCACTATCGGGCCCAGAAGTATCTGAGCCCTTTTATTTTGATTATGAGTTCCTTCTTTAGAGCTGGGGATATAGGCAGAAAAGTGTGTCTGTGGCTACTCACCACCATAAGGCCACAAATCGCTTGATCCTCTAATCTATTCGATATGAACTGTTCGTATGAAAGTCTGTCCATTCTATTGCTGAACCCCAACACTTTACCCTGCGTTTTGAGCTGAGTCTTCATTCTTCCTAAACTATTCAGTCAACCGCTTTTCCACGGGAACCCACGGACGCGTCTCGCGACGTGTCGATTTATATGCCGGGCGAATAATCCGTTTACCGCTTACCAACTCTTCAAAACGATGAGCACTCCATCCCGCCAGACGAGCACACGCAAACAGTGGCGTGTATAAGTCTTCAGGAATACCCAACAGGGAATACACAAAACCAGAATACATATCCACGTTTGCACACATGTCTTTTTTGATGCCGCGTTCACGCAGGATGACCTCGGGACTCAACCGCTCAATAGATTCGAGCAGCTTAAACTCCGCTTCAAATTCAGTTCCGGCCGCCAACCGAGCGGCAAATCGCTTGAGAATGACAGCGCGCGGATCGCTGCGCGTATAAACCGCATGGCCCATCCCATAGATGAGACCCGTGTTGTCATAAGCCTTTTTGTTCACGATACGCGCCAAATAATCCGCGACTTCATCGTCGTTTTCCCAACACGTAACGTGATCTTTAATCTCCTGCTGCATTTCGCGAACCTTATGGTTCGCGCCCCCATGTTTGAGCCCCTTGAGCGATCCAATAGCGGCCGCGTATGCTGCATATGGATCGGTATCAGCCGAAGAAAGAACGCGACAGGTAAAGGTTGAATTGTTTCCGCCACCATGTTCAGCATGCAAGCACAGCATGATATCGAGCAGGCGCGCCTCTTCTGGGGTAAATTGGCGATCGGGACGCAACATAGACAGAATCGTTTCAGCCGTCGAAGAGCCAGGCAGAAACGGATGCATAATCATTGAACCTTTTGCAAAACGTGCTTGCTTGGCGTAGTACGTCAGAACAGCAATCCGCGGTAGACGCGAAAGAAGCGATATGGCTGTTTTCACCTCATGCTCGTAGCTGCGCACCTCTGCGCTGACGTCGTATGAATACAGCAGCAACACACAACGCTGCAGCATATTCATGATGTCGGGTGGCGTTTCCTTCATGATGATGGACGCCGTGAAACCATCGGGTAAATCGCGCTCGGCATCAAGAGCTTCCACGAAACTTTCGAGCTCTTCTTGATGAGGCAAATCACCCATAAGAAGCAGATAGGCAATCTCTTCGTAATTGAAACGCCGCGTGGCGTCCTCTTCGCCAATCAGGTCGCCAAGGTTATAGCCGCGCAGCGTAAGACGCCCTTCATCAGGTACCTTATCGCCATCGCTCATCACGTAACCATGCACGTTTGAGATGTTTGTAATACCCGCTACGACGCCTGATCCATCGGCATTACGCAAACCACGTTTGACATCGTATGCATCGTACCATGCAGGATCGATTGAGTTGATGCGCTCGAAGTCCTGATAGAGTGCTAGTTTGTCGCACACGCTCATAAGCGAACCCCTTCCGCCAAATTATCCGCTGGCGTACTTTCCACAAGAATTTGCATAGAACTGTCAATCAGCCGATAGAGATGCATAAACTATGCATTATAGAGTGATTATTTGCAACACGGGAAACTTTTTTGTTTAAACCCGTTGACAGGGTAAAATGGTAATGGCAATATGATCAACGCTGAATTTCAAATGCGCCGTTACCTCAGCTGGATAGAGGGACTGACTACGAATCAGTACGTCGGGGGTTCGAATCCCTCACGGCGCACCAGCTGAATCTATAAGCCAGGAAGCTTTTGCTTCCTGGCTTTTTACTTCTCGCGTATTTTGAGATTGCTATCAGCTACTATACGCAGAAGGTACATACCGTTTGTTCTGCATCTCAAACGACTAACAGGGAACATAAAGAACAACTACGAATACCAAACGCTTCTTAAATTTCAATGTTACGGACAAGAAGATCCTGATGTCCGCGTATTTTTCAATTAGGGCACGAATGTCAAGCAGTATGCAGGGGGTTTGCCATGGAACAAAAAGTAAGAGCGAGCGCACCAAGCACTACCCAACGCACCCTGTACTACTATTGGCAAGCAACGCGTAACCATCTGGGATATTTTATTGCCCTTTTGGTATCTGACATAACATTTATCGCACTGCTTTCCTACGGCAACCCATATGTCATGAGCTTGATTGTCGATCGCGTGAGCGCCGACCCAGTACCAGCCGACCAAGTACTAAGCGTATTTGGCCTCTATATTGTAGCGCTGATACTGATAAATCTTATTGGGCAAATTGCAAGCAAGCTGCAGGACTACACCCTGTTCAAACTTGAAATTGCTGTATCGTATGACCTCGCCAAAATGAGCTTCGACGCTCTGTCAAACCAATCGATGACTTTTCATTCCAACCGCTTTGGTGGCACGCTTGTAAGCCAAACCACTAAATTTATGAACGCATATTCGCAGATTATTGAGAACCTTAACTTCCCATTTATCCCTGTTGTGTGCTCGGTGGTATTCACCTGCATTATCTTGATGCCACGCGTGTCGTTATATGTAGCCATCTTGTTGGCGCTGCTTGTTATCTATGCCACGGTTTCCTACATTATGTATAAGCGCATCCTTGGTCTGAATGAAAAAGCAGCCGGTGCCCAGAACCAACTTTCCGGCGAGCTTTCAGATGCCGTCACTAACATTCTTTCTGTAAAAACCTACGGGCGCGAAGATTACGAGCGCCAGCTGTTTGATGCAGCCAATAAAGAAGTAGTGGCACGTGATACAAAACGCATGATGAGTTCGCTTGCCCGCGGAATTATTACGGCATCTATCACGCTTTTCATTATGTCCATGGTTTCGATCTTTATTGCTGGCGGCAATGCGTGGTTTGGCATTACCCCTGGTACGCTGGTTGTTATGTTCACATATACATATAGTATTACGAACAACTTTAACTTCATTAATACCGGACTGCAGCGCTTCAATCGCGCATTTGGTGATGCCAGCGGAATGACCCGCGTTCTGGATGAGCCGCGCCTTGTTGATGACGAACCCGATGCCGCGCCGCTTATCGTGCATGAAGGAACAATTGACTTCAAAGATTTGAATTTCTGGTATGTCGATGGCGGAGTTCAGACCAAGGTATTCGACGAATTCAACCTGCATATTCCTGCGGGACAGCGCGTTGGCCTGGTTGGCCGGTCGGGTGCCGGGAAAACCACGCTCACGAAGTTGCTCCTCCGCCTCTCCGATGTGCAAGAAGGTCAGATTTTAATCGACGGGCAAAATGTGGCAAAAACTACGCAGCAAAGTCTTCGTCGCCAGGTTGCCTACGTGCCACAAGAAGCGTTGCTGTTCCATCGAACAATCGCTGAAAACATTGCATATGGTCGACCCGACGCCACTAGGGAAGAAATACGTGAAGCAGCACGCCAAGCAAATGCGTTAGAGTTCATCGAGCAACTTCCGCAGGGATTCGAAACTATCACCGGAGAACGAGGCATCAAGTTGTCAGGCGGTCAGCGCCAACGGGTAGCTATTGCCCGTGCCATGCTTGCCAACTGCCCTATTCTAGTTTTGGATGAAGCGACTAGCGCCCTTGATAGCGAAAGCGAAAAGCTTGTACAGGAAGCGCTTGAAAAGCTCATGCATGGCCGCACGTCTATTGTGGTAGCGCATCGGCTTTCAACAGTCGCCAGCCTTGACCGCATTGTAGTGCTCGATCATGGGCGCATTGTTGAAGATGGCACCCACCAAGAACTGATTGCTACCGGTGGTGAATACGCGCACCTCTGGAACCGTCAGACAGGCTTTTGTGAAGGTTAATATGGGGAAACACGTAAACAGCCTGCTTGCGCGCGGGGCTTTATGGGCAACGGTTGGGATCGTCGCAGTACTGACGGTAATTCTGCTCGCACTGCAGGTTCTTGGCGTTGGGTAGCGCGACCACATCAGTTAGTGTGCACCACAGCAAGTAGAGAAAAGAATGCCCTACACTTTCCTCTATCGCTTGCACATGCAGCACCAGCCAAGAAGGATAAGAGGATATCTTGAATAAATCCCCTATTGATAGCTCATTTGAACGTGAGCAGGAGAAGCAAAAAGCTACTACTTCTGTAGCACAGCAAAATTCATTTATGAGTACTTCTCTGGCGCAACAAAGTTCATCTACTACTGCCCCGTCAATGAAACAGGATGCACGCGCTGATGGCGTTCAGCAAAAAGCACTCGATCAGGAAAAACGTGCGCTTCGCAAACACATGCTGGGTTTAC
This sequence comes from Cryptobacterium curtum DSM 15641, assembly GCF_000023845.1. Lineage (NCBI taxonomy): Bacteria > Bacillati > Actinomycetota > Coriobacteriia > Eggerthellales > Eggerthellaceae > Cryptobacterium > Cryptobacterium curtum. The sequence goes on from NC_013170.1 coordinate 1,450,700, forward strand.
GTGATGCGATAGATCACAAAAGCCGCGCAACAAAGAGCACAAACATCTGTCGTCAAGTCGCACATCTCATTTCTGCGTGGCAGCAGGAACATATGCCCGCCGACCGCATGACTATCGGCGTTTATTTCCCTATGGGAAGTGAAGTAGATATAAGAGAGCTTATCGATTGGGCCTACCAGAATGGGCATACCGTTGCGTTTCCTTACTTGATTCGCAAGGACTATGCAGCGGCTGACGAAATACGCGCCTTACCCACCATGCGCTTTCGCACCATACCAGCCACCCACTATCACGATGCGTGCCAAAACTTTATTGGCAAGCCACTTAAAACATGGGATCCCACCGACGCAGCACTTGAAGCATATCCCGCCTGTGAGCCAAACCAGATTGATGCTCTTGTTGTGCCACTGGTTGCATTTGACCAGGAACTTCATCGCCTAGGATACGGTGGAGCTTGCTATGACCGCTTGTTACCCCGCCTAAAAGAGGGCGTCCTGGTAAGTGGTGTAGCCTTCTGCGAGCAGCAAACAGGTAGTGTGCCGCACGACGACCGCGACATTTCTCTGCCTCGCATAATCAAAGCGTAGAAGCCGTCCTATTCGCTCACGGCGCCATCCTCTCAAGTTTCTCGCTTCCCGCTGCCTCGGGCGTCCCGTCTTTTCGGGCTGCTCGCCGTCGCGTTGTCTCGGGTCTCCTCAGCTTATTTGGCCTCCTCGGATTCAGCCCCCCGGGCTCCCCCTAACTCTTCACTCTCTTCAGCTTCACTCACAGTGTCATCCGCTAAAAAGGCTTCCATAGCAGCTTGCGGTCCTGTTTCTTCGTCAAGTGAAAATCCAAATGAATCCGCAAGCGCTTGCGCCTGATCAAGACGCAAGGCAGCACGCTCTACATTGCCAGCAGCTACTAGGTAGTTCGCTTCAAGACGCAACGACCGCCCGACATATTCGGCCATCTGAGCACCATCGGAAGACACGCGCAAAACATCAGCAAGCGAATCGGGGGCAAGCGAAAGAAATACCCCACTATCCATGTCAACCGCTGTGCCAATAGCCCCTTCAAGCAAGTCTGCGGCAGCCGCTGGATCTTTATCTTCGTCGGCAAGTTGAAAACTGCGCTGAATGGCTTCAACCAGCTGCATGATAAGCCGCATTAGATAATCTCGTTCAAACATACTGCTCCTTGTTGTGCTGCCAGGTGCCTGCACCAACCAGCCGCTACTTAGTGGGGCTTGTCACTCGGCGCAAGAATACCTAGATGATGATAAGCGCGATCCGTTGCCTGTCGGCCTTTCGGCGTCCGAATGAGCAACCCCTGCTGCATCAGATACGGCTCATAGACATCTTCAAGCGAATCAGGATCTTCTGACAACGCCGAAGCAAGCGTAGAAAGCCCTACTGGTTGTCCACCAAACTGCTGGCAAAGTAACTGCAAGATACGATTATCTACAGCATCAAGGCCAAGAGAGTCTACCTCGAAAAAGCTCAATGCTTCAGCGGCACAGTCTTCATCGATACTGCCATTTCCTTTGACTTGCGCCCAATCACGGACACGCTTCAAGAGACGATTTGCTAAACGTGGTGTCCCTCGGCTCCGGCGAGCAATCTCAAGAGCCCCTTCAGCATCTATAGACACCTCGAGAATTTCTGCCGAACGAACAACAATGGCAGAAAGCTCTTCAGGTGTGTAATAGTTCAAGCGGAAGGCAATGCCAAAACGATCACGCAAAGGACCGGTAAGCAGACCGGTGCGTGTAGTGGCACCGATAAGAGTAAACTTCGGCAGATCGAGCCTGATAGAACGGGCAGCAGGGCCCTTACCAACAACAATATCGAGCGCATAGTCCTCAAGCGCTGGATACAGGACTTCTTCCACCATTCGATTCATTCGATGAATTTCATCAATAAAAAGAACGTCGCCATCTTCCAGATTTGTGAGAATAGCAGCAAGATCGCCCGTCCGTGCAATTGCTGGCCCGCTGGTTGTTTTGATGTGAGCACCCATTTCGTTGGCTACCACCGTTGCAAGGGTAGTCTTGCCTAAACCCGGAGGACCCGAAAACAAGATATGATCGACAACATCCTCACGCTGTTGAGCAGCCTTGATAAGAATACGAAGGCTATCTTTAATTTTCGTTTGACCAAGATAGTCCTCAAGCATACGAGGACGCAAACTTCTATCAAGAGCAAGATCGTCTTCGGTTAACTCCACCGAGGCAATACGTTGGTGCTGGTTATCCGGAGAGATCATCGTCTGCCCCCCCTCTGATGCCGACGATGCGTCGAATATAGTCCCTTCGATGCGTATGCCGTCGGACACTTATTCCCCCAATCGTTTCAGCGCATATTGAACAAGCGATGCTTCTGTCGCATCTTTTGGCGCCCCTTTGAGTGCCAACTCAGCTTCTGTCGATGAAAATCCTAAAGCAAGCAGATCATCGAGAGCCCGATGATGTAGTTGTGTATCACTCGGTACTGCCATTTGATCAGATGTCTGCTCGGCAACATCAAGCGAACCTTGTAGTTCAAGAATAATGCGCTGTGCCGTCTTTTTTCCAATGCCGGGAATGCGCGATACCCCTGTTACATCGTTGGTCATGATAGCAGACGTCAATGCATCGGGAGTAAATGACGAAAGCGCTGATAACGCAACTTTTGGACCGATACCTGAAACGCTGAGGAGTTTTTCGAAAAGGGCTTTTTCTTTTACCGATGTAAACCCAAACAGCGTGAGTGCATCTTCGCGCACCTGCAAATAGGTATGAATCTGCACGGTAACACCAACCGAAGGGAGCCGCGAGAGAGATTGGGTTGACATGCCGACGGAAAATCCGACACCACCGACGTCAAGAACTATACCGTCTGCCTCCCGTGCTACTAAAGTTCCTTTCAGTGAGGCTATCACGATATCGGCCCTTTCATCGATATAGGAGTTACGGGAGTACACACGCCTTCATGTGTGGTGTAGCAAATAGCAGCTGCCAAGGCGTCAGCCGCATGGTCGGGCTGTGGTTCAGTTGCTAAACCAAGAATTTGCGCCACCATGTACTGTACTTGATGCTTATCGGCTGAACCTGTACCAACAACTGCCATTTTAATAGCACTCGGCGTATATTCCCCCACCTGAATTTTGCCTTGCGCACAAGCAACTAACGCGGCACCACGTGCTTGCCCGGTTGCAAAGGCGCTGGTTACATTGTTGCCAAACCATATTGTTTCGATGCCAACACAAGCTGGACGATAATGGTTAATAACGGCCCCTATTTGTTCGTAAATCTTGTTCAGGCGCGACGAAAGCGGCTGCGCAGCCGTGGTAACAATACAACCGTATGCCTCGCAGGACAGGCGTAAACCCGTTTGATTCACAATGCCCCATCCTGTATGAGCAAGGCCGGGATCAATTCCCATGACAATACGCGATTCCATAGTTCCCCAACCACTCAGTTAATAATACAAACATCTGTTCGAATCATACCATATCAACAGCTGAAAAAATACCAACTCAGTAGACAGAATTGTGGCGTATTGTTAGCACATTTCTAGCAGGGTCGAGAATGCGCCTCGACAAGCCGCCTGCTATTTAGACTCAAGTCCTTTAATGTAGGCAATCCACTTCTCGTAGGAAGCGTCGCTGATATCGTGCTCGATCAGGCATGCTTCAGTATCAGCGGTTTCTTCATCGATACCCAAGATATCGTGTAAAAAGCCGAATAGGAGCATATGGTGATCCAGCACTTTGCGCCCATATTCATAGCCAACTGACGTTAACGTAATATCGCCATAATAGGGCTGGTCAAGCATTCCTGCTGCCTTCAGACTCGATACGGCCTTACTGACTGACGCCTTTGACACACCAAGGTCGGTCGCCACATCAACAGAGCGAACCGGCGTTTTATCGGTTCCCCCAAGGCGAACGATTGATTCAAGATAATCCTCGTGCGATTCCGACATAACCGGACGAGCTTGACGATGCTTATCCATAGCTTCCCCTATCGTTGCTCACACTTTGATAGCCACGTAAAACGCAGTATCCGTCTGCCCATTTCTTAATATAGCATTCTCTCACCTGGTAGAAAGAAACAGTGTGGTGAAAAATGGTCTCTTCGAAGAAGTTATGCAGTCCGCACCCTATAGATCTTGTGCGTCTACAAGTTGCGGCTAAGCAGAAGGCTAAATATCGATCAAAGATCAAGCTCGCGCCCTATAGGTTTGTGCACCTGTGCGTGGTTATGCAGTTATGCGTCTCGTCTTCCTATCCGTTCTGCGCATCCTGCGCAGCAGAAATGCTCTGATCAAGCATGGTGAGTGCAGTACGCCAACCAAGTTCAGCACACTTTACGCGTGCGGGCATCAAAGCAATGCTTTTCAGCTGAGCCGCCTCGCCGAGTTCTTCAAGTTCTGCATCGGTAGCATTACCCACAATCATGCGAAGGAAAATATCACAGAGATGCCGGGCATTCTCAACCGTTTCATCGGTAATCAGGTCAGCCATAATATCGGCCGAAGCTTGGCTAACAGCACAGCCACTTCCCACAAATGCAGCTTCTTCTACAACCCCATTTTCAATCTTAAGCGACAGCGTAATGTCATCGCCACAACTCGGGTTAATCCCCTGATGAGACATCGTGGGGTCGTCCATTTGATACTTGTAATCCGGGTGAGCATTATGCTCCATAAGAGCCGCTGTATAAATATCATTAAGCGCCATGGAATATCTCCCGCACCTTTGCAATACCTGACACCAATGCATCGATGTCAGACTGATCGTTATAAAGAGCCACTGAAGCGCGGCAGCAACTTTCAACACCCATCCAGCGAAGAAGGGGCTGCGCGCAATGATGGCCAGCGCGAATAGCTACGCCCTGAGAATCGAGAATGCTTGCGACATCATGGGGATGCACCCCACAAACATTGAATGACACCACCCCAACATGTGATGCTGGATCGGACGGGCCGATCAGGCGAATGTAGGGTAATTCACATAAGCGACGCGTGCATTCAATCACTAAAGCCCGCTCGCGCGCCTCAATATTTTCACGCTTGACCGCACGCATATAGTCGACCGCTGCCCCCAGTCCAACAATGCCAGCAGCATCTTGAGTGCCTGCTTCAAACTTCTGCGGAACAGCAGCGCAACCATACGATTCTTCGGTTACCCAATCGATCATTTCACCACCCGTCAGGAATGGTGGCATTTTTTCGAGAAGGCTTTTCTTTGCCCAAAGTACACCAATGCCCATAGGGCCGAACATCTTATGGGCCGAAAATACGAATGCATCGCAGCCAAGTTCCTGTACATTGACACCCATGTGGGGAGCGCTCTGAGCGCCATCAACGAAACAGAGAGCGCCCATTTCATGGGCACGTTGAGCAATCTCCCGCACCGGATTCTCAACACCAAGTACGTTGCTTACCTGCACGACTGAAACAATCTTCGTGCGCGGCGTGATTTTCGCCTCAATTTCTTCAGGTGTGATAACGCACTCACTGTCGGGACGCATAAACACCAACTTGGCGCCCGTGGCACGGCATACTTCCTGCCAGGGAATGAGATTGCTGTGATGCTCCATGATGGTAATGCACACTTCATCGCCCGGCCCCAAAATGGTGCGCCCGAGCGATGCCGCCAGAATATTGAGCGACTCTGTTGCGTTACGGGTAAAGACAATTTCCTGAGAGAGCGGAGCACCAATAAAGTCAGCGACCTTGCGGCGTACCTTATCGATTGCCTCAGTTGCTTCGATAGAAAGACGATAGAGCCCCCGAAGCGGATTGCTGTTGAGGCGCTCATAAAAATCGCGTTGAGCATCAAGGACACCGGCAGCGCGCTGTGCCGTAGCTGCACTATCCAAAAACGTAAGATCTTGCGCGTTTGCAAGAAGGGGAAAATCCTTCTTGTAGGGGTTTTCTTGTATATCGACCGCGTCAATAGCTTCTTGCGTGGCCTGAGGAGCGAAAGGTGCCATTAGTTTTCTTCTCCTTTGTCGTTCTCGCTACCGGCCCTACGGTCAATAACACGCAGCGCAAGACGATCGATACTAGTACGAGCAGCCTTGGTACGTGCATGTGTAGCGGCGTAATCAAACTGTGCGCCAATAAATAGCGCTTCGGCTTGCTTAACTGACAGCCCACGTGCCTGTAAGTATTCCAACTGTTCAGGGTTTACATGCCCAATAGTTGCCCCGTGATCGCCCTGCACATCGTCCTCGTGACAGAGAATAACAGGCATCGTTTTATTGCGCGCGCCTTCACTAGCAATAAGAACGGTTTCTTGTTCACGCCCAACTGAACCCGAACAACCGCGCACCAAATCGATAGTTCCACGTAGTGTTTTACTCGATTCATCAGCTAATACACCGTTTGCAGAAAGCAGCCCTTCAGTTTCTGTACCGCGCTGAACAATAAGGTAATTGAAGTCGAGCTTCCCCATACCATGCCCCAGGTAGTGCGTGTCAACACCCGTGGTTGCCTTCGCACCCGCAAGATCGATCGCCATACCTATCCATGAAGCATCTGAACCAAGAATGGTCTCGTCCATTTCGATGCGTGCTTCGCGTGTCGCGAACGCAGCGACATTTTCGAGGTATGCAAAGCCTTCATCGAGTGTCTGTAAGAACTCAACGCGGACACATGCCTGTGCAGCAGCCGCAACGCGCACTTGTACGCCCGCGGTACCACAAATGCCCGTACCGGTAACACTGGGGCCAGCGCTCGGAGAATCGCTGTCGATATCAGCATCACTGCCGCCAGCATGAACACCAACGCCAGTACTACTACCAGCCGGAGAATCCACATGAACCAACACACGAACGCGGGCTTCAGGAAGTGCAGCTACGTTGAGAACAGCCACCGTAGTAGCCTGTGCTTGAGCATCGAGATACAAATCGATTGTTGCATCAGCACCTTCGTCAACTACCGCCGAAGTTGTCGTGCAAGCCGCTCGATCGAGCCATGCTTCCGCTTCCGGACCCATGCCCGATTCGAACCGTTCTGCTTCAATCTGTGCAAGGACTTCATCAAATGCTGTTTGACCCGATGAAAGAACAACGCCCTTGGAAGCTGAAAGCGAAATAGAATCGGCATTAGCACGCACGAGGGCGGCTGTCTTAAAGGGAACTTCATTCATTTTAAGATTATGCCAGGTAATCGCCCGCGGACGGTTCACCATAAGTATTTGTGCTTCATCGCCCATTGGAGAAGCAGCTACTTCTTCAGCGGTAAACTGACTGCGCCGCGCAGTACGTAAGGCGGTATCTTGTGATGTCGTACCCATTACCCGATCGCCCCTTCCATGCCTTCCATCTCCAGCTTGATCAGGTTGTTCATCTCAACTGCGTACTCAAGTGGCAACTCTTTGGAAATCGGATCGGCAAAACCGTTCACGATCATCGTAGAAGCCTCTTGCTCTGAAATGCCACGGCTACGTAAGTAGAACATCATGTCGTCACCAATACGGCCAATACTTGCTTCGTGGCCAACGTTGACGTGCTCGGCACGTACATCCATTGCTGGAATCGTATCGGACCGACTGAGATCGTCAAGCATAAGCGACTGACACGACACATAGACATCGGCGTCCTCGGCCGCTTCAGTAACTAACACACTCGAACGGAATGTCTGAACACCACCGTCCTTAGAAATACCCTTCGTATCAATATGAGCAGCCGCACGCGGAGCATTCAGCACCACCTTGCAGCCCGTATCGAGGTTCTGCGTCGCGCCTGAAAACGTAATGCCGGTAAATTCGCAGGACGAATCGGCGCCATTCATAATGCTCATCGGGTACAGATAGCCCACGTGAGAGCCAAAACTACCCGACACCCATTCAATCTTGCCATTGTCGTCAACGACAGCACGTTTGGTGTTGAGGTTATACATATTCTTCGACCAATTTTCGATCGTTGAATAGCGCAGCCGCGCGTTCTTACCCACAAACAGCTCAACCGCACCGGCATGCAAATTCGCCACATTGTACTTCGGAGCGCTGCATCCCTCAATGAAATGCAGATCGGCATCGTCCTCAACAATAATGAGCGTATGTTCAAACTGGCCAGCCCCTTTCGCATTTAAGCGAAAGTAGCTCTGCAGTGGGAAGTCCATCTTTACCCCGCGCGGGACATACACAAACGAACCACCTGACCAGACTGCTCCATGCAGTGCCGCGAATTTGTGATCTTCGGGCGTAATCAGCTTCATGAAGTGCTCGCGGATAAGATCGGCGTACTCGCCATGAAGCGCTTCTTCGATACCGGAATACACCACGCCCTCTTTGGCAACAGTGTCCTGGATGTTGTGATAGACGAGTTCAGAATCGTACTGAGCACCAACCCCCGCCAAATAGGCACGTTCTGCCTGCGGAATACCTAAACGCTCAAATGTGTCCTTAATGTCGTCAGGCACGCTTTCCCAGTCGCTTTTTTGCTCGGTCGGCGGTTTTACGTACGTGACAATATGATCCATATCGAGACCTTCAACCGAAGGGCCCCAATCGGGCACCGGCATGCGATTATAGATCTCAAGCGATTCCAAACGCAGATCGAGCATCCACTGCGGTTCATCTTTGCGCGCAGATATTTCACGCACGATATCGGGAGTCAGGCCGGCATCAAGCCGATCGTAGCCCTCTTCACTTTTAATGAAGTCGTACAGGCTCCGATCGACCTCGGTAACCGCCTGTGTTTCGGCAGCCATTACTGATCCTCCGCAGAAAGAGCTGCCTCAGCCCGTTTAAGAGCAGCCTCGGCATCGAAGGAGGACTCTTCTTGTGCTACCTCGTCAGCAAGAGGCTGAGCGTTGCCGGTGGTGCGAGTTCCCTCGTTGGCATGCACGTTTGTGTCAGAATTGGCACAAACGTTGGAATTAGAACCAGCATCAGGATCGGGGTCGCCGAATTGCTCGAAGCCCCGTTCGTTAATGTTGTCAATAAGTGACGCATCACCTTCGGCTACCATATGACCCTTTACCATTACGTGCGTGCGATCGACCGAAAGATGCTCAAGAATGCGCGTGTTGTGGGTGATAAGCAAAATGGTGCCATCGCAGTCTTCGCGATACGCGGCAATGGCACGCGATACCACATTGAGCGCATCGATGTCTAAGCCCGAATCGGTTTCATCGAGAATGGCAAGCTTCGGCTGCAAAAGAAGCAGCTGGAGCATCTCGACCTTTTTCTTTTCGCCACCCGAAAAGCCAACATTGAGCTCGCGCTGTAAGTATGACTCGCTCATGTCGAGCTGATCCATAACTTCGGCAATACGTTTTTTGTAGCGCTTGCCCTTAAGATTTAGATTTTTATGCTGCGCGGTAATAGCGCGAAGAAAGCTTGACAGCGGCACTCCCGGGACTTCGACAGGTGCTTGAAAGCTCATAAACAACCCCTGGCGGGATCGATCGGTTACATTGAGTTCCGTGAGGTCTACCCCATCAAGCACAATCGACCCACCCGTAAGGTCATATACGGGGTTGCCCATAATAACCTGACCGAGCGTGGACTTACCTGCCCCGTTAGGACCCATGAGCACATGAGTATTACCGCGATTAATTGTCAGATCGATGCCATGCAAGATCGGCTTATCGTCCACACCAGCATTAAGACCATGAACAGAAAGTAGCGCGTCTTCCATATGCGCCTCCTTGAGTTTTGTTTGCAGCGGAGTCTGCTATCCCGCTTGTCCGTTTCACGGAGAATATCCTACCACCGAACTAGGATATCAGGCGGGACATTGAAACAAACCATATCTGCTACTCAAGCAGAATCATTTAACGCTAACAGCGTGGTGCTCGGATGTCGGCACTCAAGCAAGCGAAGTGAACTAGAACAACCCCAAAAATCGCTTACGAGGCTCACCAACCTGCGCAGACACAAATGTATAACCCGTTTCGTCAATTATGTGTTTGAGCTGGGATTCATCAAGCGGCTCTTCAGAAAGAACAACCGCTGTGCCCTTCCCGTGAGACGCTGAAACCTTTTTTACGGAAAACGCTTTACGGATAGCATCATTGATATGCGCTTCACACATACCGCACATCATTCCATCGATATGAATCGTTGTCTGTATCATACTCTATCCTTCCACCAGCTTAATTGAATAGTGTTCCACACACGAACGACAACACGCCATTACCCTTAAAAGCCTCTTGTCAAACACGTGAAACAATCCTTCGTCAAACTCTCCTCACAAGAACGAACATGCAAGTGTACCTTGCTCTGACTTACAGCGTTTAGAAAATTTCCGCATCAGATTCAGGTAAAGATGCCGCTGGCAACAAAGAGGTCGTGTTATGTGCGGTTACTCCCACCGTTGAAAGATTATGCAGCGTTGAGGTAATCGCAGGGGTAAGTACGCCGGCCACACCCAATGCAATAAGCGTGGTGTTGAACCCAACAATAAATTGATAGTCGCTATGAATACGCTTCATCAATCCACGTGAAAGCCGACGAAGCATCACCAATGACTCCAGCGAAGCGTCAAGCACTGTCACATCAGCTACCGCACGAGCCACATCGCTAGCGTCACTTAAGGCAACTGATACGTTCGCTGAAGCAAGCGCCGGCGAATCATTAATGCCATCGCCAACCATAATGACCGTGTGTCCTTCTTCTTTAAGACGCTCAACATAGCTCGCTTTATCTTCAGGCAATACCTGTGCATGATATTCATCGATACCAACTTGTTTAGCAATTTGTCGCGCACACAACTCAGCATCACCTGTCAGCATAACCACCCTCTGAATGCCTGACGCACGCAACTGCGCTACCGCATCAGCCGCCTCAGAACGCAAAGGGTCGGTAATACATAGCACGCCGCGCAAAGTACCATCAATAGCTAAAAATACAGTAGACGAAGCAGGAGCCTCGGCTTCTAGTCGTTCAAATAAACCTTCAGGACAGGGTGTTCCTTCATCTTCAAAGATAAAGTGAGCACTACCAATGCGTGCCGATTTTCCCCCAACTGTCGAAGCAATACCGTGTGCAACAACGTATTCAACTTCGGTATGAAGTTCTTTTTCATGATGAAGTCCCGCATCGCTGGCGGCTCTAACAATTGCACGAGCTAGACTGTGAGGGAAATGCTCTTCAAGGCAGGCAGCAATCTTAAGGACATGGTCCTCATTTTCGCCATCCATACAGATAATTTTTTCAACCTGTGGAGACGCTTCGGTCAACGTACCCGTTTTATCAAATACAACCACGTCAGCAGCATCGAGTGCTTCAAGGTATTTGCCACCCTTAACCACAGCACCGCGATTAGAAGCTTCCCGCATCGCAGACATTACTGCAACAGGCGTCGAAAGCTTAATTGCACATGAGTAATCCACCATGAGAGTGCTTGAAGCACGTACCAAGTTTCCACCTGTAAGGGCTAACATAGCGACGAATGCAAATAAATTAAATGGAACAAGTCTATCAGCCAAACGCTCAGCACGGCTCTGAGCTGACGCCTTAAGTTCAGATGACTCTTGCACAAGCGCAACAATACGATCAATACGAGTGTGGCCCGGAAGCGCGTTGACCCGCACAATCATTGAGCCATCCTCAACTGCAGTTCCTGCAAACAATGTTGAGCCTTCACGCTTATGAACCAAAATGGATTCGCCAGTCATCGAAGCTTCGTTCACTTCACCTTCACCTTCAACGACTGTTGCGTCAACCGGCACCGAAAATCCAGTACGGATACGAATAAGTTGTCCAATTTGAACCGTCTCTAGACGGTGTTCACGTTCAGATCCGTCATCGTCAACTACCCATACCGTGTCGCCACGTACAAGAAGACTGTTTTCAAGTGCAATACGAGTACGTGCATTCACATGCTGCTGCATCATGTCGGATATCGACAGCAGAAACATAATGCCGCCTGCCTGTGCGAACTGACGCTGCAGCAGAGATACCGTAATGGCTGTTGCATCAAGCACCTCAACTGTCAACTTACCGGAAAGCAAATCACGCAAGCCCTTTAAGATAAACCCAGCTGCTCGAATAAGTGTGAATGCTGTTGCAAATGGTGGTGGCATCAAAAACCGCCTGGTAATATACCCACCGACCGCAATTACAAGAGCCCGGGCAAATTCGTTATTCTCATGAGCCATGTCCTCGTTCGCATCCGCTTCAGCCACAGGCAGGTCATACATATCGAGCCCATTAACGAGCGCAAGAGCTTGATCGCGCACGACAGAATGTACAGGGTCATATTCAATCAACACGCTGCCATTCGCACTGCGCACCTGTGCGTTATCAACGCCCTCGATCTGACGCAGGGCAGCCGCCACACCATATGCCTCAACAGTGGTAAATAACGCAGCACCACAACGTAAGCGTAAACGACCCGGAATATCTTGCATGACGCGATAGATCATGAATTAATCCCCTTCTTTAAACCCACTCAACTCTCATCGGTTACCAGTAGTACGTCTATAAACAACGCGTACCGTTAAATGCTCCAACTACGGGGTTTAACCTCAAGCAACATCAACTGTAAAAGGCGATGTAACCACAGGCAATATCAACTACAGGTAACAATTGCCTACACAATACCAACTGTAAATAATAGTTTTGGTTACAAAAGACAATTAGTAGTAAATAACAGTAAAACGAATAACGACGCGCCCAGCCAATACGGCTAGGCGCGTCTCTCTGCACTACAGCAGCCTGTTTCAGGTAGAATTACTTTCCTTTTTTGGATGTAGTCTTACCGTCGATTTGCGCGGTTGCTTCTTCGCGAGCTTCTTGTTCAACTTCATCCATGCGCTGACGAACCGCTGCTTCAATGCGACGCTTGCGATCAGCTTCAGCACGGAGGTCCTGTGCATCATCAATAATGCTCTGCGTTGCTGTCTGAAGACTATCGTTTGCAGCCATGGCTGACGCCACACCTTTCACGACGCCCTTACGCACCGTCGCGCTTTTCGATGCCGCTTGGATGACTGCTGACGCAACCATGCCACCTGCAAATAAGCCGATTTTTGCCCAACCCATAGTCAGACCCCTTTCAAAGATAATTACATGTACATTGCATACCTTGCTTTCGCCACAACTGAGTATCCAAGCGGCGCCGTCGTTATTCCACTCCAAAAAGACGAGAACAATCCAAAAGGACCATATGCGAAATAATCCACATAAGGTTGGAAAACCTAACCTTCCTCTTTTTATTTTTGACAGTAATTCCTTACTTCTTTTCACTTTTAAAGGAAGGTGAGGCTAACTCTCCATTGTTTTAGCTACAATAGTAAAACCGAATTGGGAAGGATACGCTTATGTCCCTTGTCTTACATGAATCCGCTGAAATGTATCTCGAAACCATCTATCTACTGCAGCAACGAAGCGACAATGTGCGTGCTGTCGATATTGCTGCAGAGATGGGTTTCTCAAAACCAACCATTAGTGAATGGATGGGAAAGCTCAAAAAAGAGGGGCTGATTAGCGCAGCAGCAAACGGCTCTATCATTCTGTCGGAGCATGGCGAGAAAATAGCACAAAGCATTTATGAACGCCATACGGTGCTCAATCAAATATTCCAATTGATCGGCGTTTCCCCCGATGTGGCCGTCCATGACGCCTGTCGCATCGAGCACTATATCAGCGATGAAACCTTTAAATGCCTTAAAGTATATTTCGCTGATGCCCTTAAAGACGCTCCTCAAGAAGAGGACGAGTCAGAAACAAAGTAAACTTGTCCTGAAAGCGAGGGGCAGAAGGTAGAGAACAAAGTGCCTTTAAACCCTCGCCTACCGCCTGGTATCTGCCGCTAAAACTGCACCAATATGTTATCCCCCGATAAAGATACCCCGAGAATTAGGTTTCCGCTGGATTCGCGCGCTGTCGCCAAAGGCGCGGTGTCATACCCATGCAAGCCGTAAACGCATGGGAGAACTTTGACGGGTTTGCGTAGCCGACTTCAGCGGCAATACTCGCAATTGAAACGCCTCCGCGCTCCAGAAGAAGATCGCCAGCACGTTGCATGCGGTACAAGCGATACCAGGAATACAAAGGAATGCCAAATGCTTCTTTAAAAGCTTCTTTGAGCACCGTCGCTGATGCTCCACATTCTTGTGCAACCTCAGAAATGGTTAAAGCCCGCGTGAGGTCACGCATCATAACCTCTTGAGCGCGCAGCGCAATACGCAGTCGACGCGCTTGCATGCTTGCATCAGCACTGAGCAGGCCCTGCTGACGTGAAGCGCGCAAAGCCACGAGCAACAATTCAATTGCTTTAAGACGACAGTACTCCACATCTCCTTCGCGAGCCATATTTTCTATTTCAGCTGCAATATGAGCTATCGCGGTACCCGTTTCAAGATGACAACAGGAATCTTTAGGAGCAACAAGGCTTGCCATGGCTACCCCAGTAACACCAAAGCGAGATAGGCAGCCATCAGCTTCGTTATAAGCACGCGCCTCACATGAAACAACCACGCCACGAAAGTTCTCGAGAGTAACAGATGCTTGCTGTTCTGAATTGGAGTGCAGCGCTACCGTACTTCCAGCATGGACCGTTGTATTGTGCCTACGAGAAAACCGACAGTGCGCAAGCCCTCTCCCACAGTAAGCAATCGATGTTGTTTCGCCTGCATGTGGCAAAGTAACAGCATTCTGCTTGCCCGAAGCTTGTGCAACAGGCAGCATATTGACGACGTAAAGAACGACACCCGGAAAAAGCTCTATCGATCGCGCTCCATAAAACGGGCGCACAGGTCGAAAGGCAGCCTCTATCATGCGTGCAATCCACCTTTATTTTTCTGAGCCGCTTTCATTGACGCCTCTGCGCCCTTTCATCAGCCTTTTCCATATCGGCAACCATTTTATCGGCAACATCACACCCATTGCAGGCACCGTCGCATCCGTCGCACCCGCGCGGTCCACGACCCACCAAGCGACGAATCGTCGGAATAAGGGCGATCAAAATAATCGCCAGCGTAAGAATTGTTCCTACATTCAGTTCCATGACGTATTACCTTACTTTCTTAACCTGTCTGCCATCAAAAATTACTCTTAGCGACAGGGGAAATTCCATCTTGTTACAGGTATGAAACCAGATGGATAAAGGGGCGGTCGGGCAAAACCCGACCGCCCCAAGATGCATCAACTATGACGCATCCTTTTCATTGACAGATAAGCGCACTTTTTCGCTCTCGTACTTGTTTGGGCGAACAAGCAGATAAATCATCGCAGCTGCTACCGCAATAGCGACAATAGTGAATACATTGAACGAAACCTCGCCCAGAACCAAACCAGCAAACTGGTAAATGAGCATCGAGATTACGTATGCGAAACCGCACTCATAACCGATGGCCGCCCAGAACCACTTACCACCGCCCATTTCCTTACGAATAGCGCCCATGGCAGCAAAGCACGGAGCACACAACAGGTTAAAGGCCAAGAATGCGTAACCCATTGCAGGAGCATAAGCCGCCTGCACATTGGCGTACCAGCCAGCACCACCAGCGTACAAAATACCAAAAGTACTGATGACGTTCTCCTTGGCAATCAAACCTGTAATGGTAGCCGCTGCTGCCTGCCAATCATTGAAGCCTTGCGGCGTAAAGATCCACGCAATCGCGTTACCAAACATGGCTAGTAAGCTCATAGCCTGGTCGTCAACTGGCCCGAATGCACCATCAGTAAATCCGTAACCCGAAAGGAACCAAATCACGATAGCTGCAGCCAAGATGATCGTGCCAGCTTTTCTGATGAATGACCAGCAACGCTCACCCATACTACGTAGGATTGAACCTGGTGTTGGCCAGTGATAAGCCGGCAATTCCATAACAAACGGAGCTGCTTTGCCAGCAAAAGGCTTTGTCTTCTTCAGGATAATACCTGATACGAGAATCGAGGCTATTCCCAAGAAGTAGGCGCTTGGGGCAACCCACCATACGCCGCCGAATACGGCACCAGCAATAAGCGCAATAATAGGAAGCTTAGCTGAGCACGGCATGAACGTCGTGGTCATAACCGTCATATGACGATCGTTTTCATTCTCGATCGTACGCGACGCCATAACACCCGGCACGCCGCAGCCAGTACCGATAAGCATCGGAATAAAGCTCTTGCCCGACAGGCCGAAACGACGGAACACACGGTCAAGAATAAAGGCAACACGCGCCATGTACCCGCAACCTTCAAGGAATGCGAGGAACAGGAACAGAAGAATCAACTGCGGCAAGAAGCTCAGTACAGAACTGACACCAGGAATAATACCGTCGGTTACTAAGCTCTGAACTTGCTCGTCAACATGACCAGCTTTCATGGCGTCGCCAAGCAGAGCTGACACACCCGGCACCCAGAAGCCATATTCAGTTGGATCGGGTTCTTCAAGTGCAACAGCATCGGCATATTCGTCGGCGTCGACCGTCACGACTTCGTTTTCGCCGGCATCCTGATCGTAGGCATCGTAGTCAATCGAAATACCTGCATCACGTGCCTGCTGAATAAACTCATCAAGGTCGTCTTCATATGCGGCCTTATCGGCATCGCTCGCATCATCACCAGGAGCTTCAGGCGCTTCTAAGCCATACTCAGCAGCAGCTTTATTGAATGCTTTAATCTCATTCTGCGCCTGTTCATATGGGTCATGCACTTCACTGTATTCATCTTGACCTGCACCGATATACCAACCATCACCAAAAAGGCCATCATTGATCCAGTCAGTGAGGTTCGTGCCCAAGGCGCTTACCGACACCCAATACACAAAGAACATAATGACAACGAAAATAGGCAGAGCTAAGAAACGGTTGGTTACAACCTGGTCAATTTTGTCAGAAACACTCATGCCACCTGTGTTTTTACAGGTAACGCACCGATCAATAATACTGGTAATATAAGAATAACGCTCATTAACAATGATGCTCTCAGCATCGTCGTCCATAGATTTCTCAAGCGTTTTAATGATGTCTTCGACAGCGGGTTTTGCACTCAGATGAGATTCTATCTTGCTGTCACGTTCAAACAGCTTCACAGCAAAGAAACGCTTCGCACCAGCCGAAACATCGGCAGGTAAAAGATCTTCGATCTTGGTTAGTGCCTGCTCAACTTCATCGGCAAACTGGTGTTTGCGAACAGGAGCCTGTTTAGCTTGTGCTACTTCAAGAACCTTCTCGACCGCTTCGGTGATACCGGTATTCTTAAGGGCTGAGATAGCGACAACCGGACAACCCATTTTTTCAGAAAGCGCCTGCAGATCAATGCTATCGCCTTCCTTTTCTACAACGTCCATCATGTTCACGGCCATGATGGTAGGTATGCCAAGCTCGATCACCTGCGTGCTTAAGTAAAGGTTGCGCTCTAGGTTGCTTCCGTCGACGATATTGATTATCGCATCAGGCTTCCCATCGATTAAATAATCGCGCGCCACCACTTCTTCAAGCGTATACGGTGAAAGCGAGTAAATACCCGGCAAGTCAACGATGGTCACATCTGAATGGCCTTTCAACTTACCAGTTTTCTTCTCAACGGTTACACCAGGCCAGTTACCTACGTACTGGTTTGCACCGGTGAGGGCGTTAAATAAGGTGGTTTTCCCACAATTAGGATTGCCCACCAACGCCACGTTCAGTTCCATTGATACCTCCATGATACTACAATAGTTAGCTATTGTTAACTATTGACCTAAAATAAAGCTGCAAAATTGGCCAGCAGTAGCACAGGTGATCGTCTAAACGATCTCTACATGCTCAGCTTCGCTTTTACGCAAGGACAGCTCATAGCCGCGAACAGTTACTTCAACTGGATCTCCCAGTGGAGCAACCTTACGCACATATACCGAAGTGCCTTTGGTGATACCCATGTCCATGATGCGACGTTTTGTGGCGCCTTCGCCAACAAGCTTAGCGACCACAACGGTCTGACCGGGCTTTGCTATATCGAGTGTTGCCATTTCTTTCCCTCCCTCGCAATAATCACTCCTGCTAATCGACAGAATGCGCACGTTCGCTATGACCTGCAGCAATACTCTCTTATATTCTGCTAAAGACCCTGCGAGCGTGCACAAGCTTCTCTGAGAGCGCTAAACCATCACGCACTGCGCAAGTTTGCGATCCAGAGCAACGCGAGAACCCTTGACGTTTACAATGAGGTTGCCCCCAATGCGTGATACCACCTTGACACGGGCACCTGGCACAAAGCCAAGACCCTCCAGGTGCAAGCGTGTATCACCCTCGCCGGTTATTGCATGAATAAGATAGTCTCTACCGAGTTCGGCCGTCGCCAGTATCATTCATGCTCCTTTCGCTCTGAAATTGGCAGCCTCACCGTTGATCCACCTTATTTAAAATGGCATTCTTAACGTTAGGTCCTGCTAACTCTCCAGGAACATGTTAGACATAGCTAATTGAGTGTCAATCAAAATAAGAAAGTTCTTTCATATTTTTCTTATTGAAAACATTAAGGGGAAGTTGGAAATACTTGCCAAAATGCAACTTAGGTCTTCGTAATGCAACTGGTAAAAAAGAGCGGGTCCCGGGAGAAGCTTCGGAACCCGCTCGGGACCCTCATGCGATATAGCAGACGAGAAGGAGGTGTGCATGGGGCCTTCGAGTTAACTTGTTAATCGCCTTGCGGCGGAAACGATTTGTCCATTCCAACTCTTCGAGCAAAATAATCTTTTACTGTGGGAACAAGAACCCATAACCGTTTCGGTAAAGTATATGTTAGGTATTCCTAACTTAAAGTCAACTATATTTCACTTTTTATTTTAAAAAATTTTTCGACCCTTTGTACGTTTCGATTACGAAGCTATCCAAACACTTAGCCTTCATCCATAAACCAACGAGAAACGACTCTCTATCGCAGCCATAATGGTGCTTTTACGCCTGTTATAAGGACTTTATTTATTAATGAGAATCAGCTCCTCTAAGGAAAGAACATGCAATGGAAACAAAACGAGATCTCAGACTAAAGGTTGTTTAGGGCATCAGATATAACATCCAGATATATTCTTGATAGGCGCCCTATTGGCGCATCTCTCAGAAGCTTTTCAAATGATAGTTCAAGTTTTTGATCAAGCCTTATATAGGAAGGCCGCCTTAAGCCATAGGTCGCCCAATCAAGTATGGGGATACATTTTCCTGAACTGTCTACCTCGAGATTCTTAGAAGTAATCTTGGCCGCAACAACCGTACAGGTATCGTTCTGGACATCGATAACTACTACAGGTCTAACTTTTCCTACATTGGGATGATCTGCAAATTCAACCCATGCTAACCAGATGTCTCCAATACTTGGCTTAGACGAGATCATCATAAAGGCCTTCGTCTTCAGGATCATTCCATTCTGCAGGAAGGGTCGTTTTGTGCGTCTTTGGATCCATAGGTACGTAATCCTGCTTTGACCAGTCAACATAGGGAATATGATCACCATACCCTGATGAGATAGGCGCAATAACAACCCACGGTTTTGAATTTCTGAATACGGTGACAGGCTTTCCAGATTTATTTACCTCAGAAGCTATATGCGAAAAATGTGCTCGAGTTTCAGCCACCGTTGCAGTGAGCTCATCCATAATGACATCCTTTCCCAGTACCTTTATGTACATAATTATAGCATTAATTAACGCTCTTTATATGATCTCTTTGGAAGATTAAACCGTGTTCTTCTCCCATAGAAACTGGTAAAGCGCAGGTTTCGCCGAGTTTAAACATCGATCGTTAAACTTTGTAAAGTGATTGCAATCCTCTGCGAAAATAAGAGATATAAGGGGCATAGTATACTGACCCTGTTCGCAGTGCAGAGACCCTAAGGAAGGCCACATGACCACTAACCGTTATATCGACACGAGAAACAGCACTGTTGAACCGATCCCCTTTACTCAAGCAGTCGTCAAAGGACTTGCCGATGGAGGCGGCTTGTTTGTACCCGAACACATCCCCCAGCTTTCCTTGGAAGAAATTGTTGCGCTCGCTGATATTCCGTATGCGCAGCGTGCGGCGCGGATATATCGCGCCTTTGATATCGATCTTTCTGCTGAGCAAATCGAATCCCTTATGCAAAAAGCCTATAGCGATAACTTCGATACTGAAGACATTTGTCCCATTACCTCGCTTGATGAAAAGACCCATGTACTTGAATTGTGGCATGGGCCCACAAGCGCTTTTAAAGATATGGCACTTCAGTGCCTTCCCCTGTTTTTTGAAGCAAGCGCCGAAGTGCTTCGCGCTGAAGGGAACATTGACACTGAATTCATGATTCTCGTGGCGACCTCAGGTGACACCGGAAAGGCTGCACTTGAAGGATTTGCTAACCGAAATGGCGTCTCTATTGGTGTGCTCTATCCTGATGGTGGCGTAAGTGACATCCAGCGCAAGCAAATGATTACGCAATCGGGCGACAATGTAGTAGTTTGGGCGGTGAGAGGTAATTTCGATAATTGCCAAACGAGCGCTAAGCGTATCTTTAACGACTCTGATTTCGCCTGTAAGCTCAAAACGGAATATGGCGTTGCTCTGTCAAGCGCTAACTCCATCAACTGGGGGCGGCTACTCCCTCAAGTGGTTTATTACCTCTCAAGCTATGCCCAACTCGTCCGCAGCTCAACGATTGAGGCGGGCCAAGCCATCGACATCTGCGTTCCAACAGGAAACTTTGGCAATATTCTCGCAGCATGGTATGCCAAAAAAATTGGTGCACCTATCGAACGTCTTCTCTGCGCCAGCAACGAGAATCGCGTGCTGACCGACTTCATCAATACCGGCACCTACACCATCGTCGATCGTCCGTTTATACTTACGCCAAGTCCCTCTATGGATATCCTTGTGTCATCCAATTTGGAACGGCAGCTATTCGAACTCACTGGGCGTGATGGTTCTGCTATCTCATATTGGATGAAAGATCTTGCTGAAAAGGGATGTTTCCGTATTGATCCCCATACCTTTACGCGGCTTCGTGCTGAGTTTGCAAGCGACTCCGTCTCCAACGATGAGTGCTTAAGAACCATTAAGGAAACCTTTGATGCACATGGATACCTTATCGATCCCCATACGGCAGTTGCCTGCAAAGTCGCTGAACGTCTTCGTTCGGACAATCCTGTTCTTGTCGCCAGCACAGCACACTGGGCCAAATTTGGCGGGAGCGTCTACCGAGCACTCCATGAGCTTACGGTGTCAGATAGTCTGCCCCGTGAAGTAGAACAGCTAACCGACTGCGAACTTAACGAC
Organism: Cryptobacterium curtum DSM 15641; assembly: GCF_000023845.1. Taxonomy (NCBI): domain Bacteria; kingdom Bacillati; phylum Actinomycetota; class Coriobacteriia; order Eggerthellales; family Eggerthellaceae; genus Cryptobacterium; species Cryptobacterium curtum. The sequence goes on from NC_013170.1 coordinate 1,471,840, forward strand.
CTGATTTCCCAGGAAACCGGATGTGGACCCATCCCTGCAGGATTAGCCTCCCTGGATACGATGAAGGCACGTTTCACCACCGTTATTGACTCTGATAAATCCGCTGTCGAAGAGGCTATTTCACTGTTTCTTTCTTCGATTCAGTAAATCTCAGGTCACTCAATATGGCGGAGAAGTCTCGCTGGCATCCTCATATATCTCCATATACGTTATGTTTCGTAACGTTTCGTAACGTTTCTTCTCCCCTCGCTGTCCATTAACACTAAGAAATATCTCGTCTGTCTTTGAATCGATATAATCTTTCCATTGACATACTTACTGATAGGAGGCGCACAGTGAGCGTCGAACATCTTAAACCGAGCGTTAAGCTTTCTTTTGTCAACCCCGATGAAAGCCATGGGCCGGTATTTGGACCAGGTGTTATGGCTCTGTGTCGTGGTGTCCAAGAAACAGGGTCGCTTAATGCTGCTGCTAAAAGCATGGGCATGGCCTACAGCAAAGCCTGGCGCGTACTGAAAGAAACGGAAGCTGCTTTGGGAGTCCAGCTGCTTGTTCGCGATGGAGCTCATGGCAGTACTCTTACTGCTGATTGCTTAACCTTACTTGATGCCTATGACAAGGTTAGATCAACGGTTATAGACACAGCGTCTCGCAAAACAGCTAACCTTCTTGCCTCATCTTAAACACTCGTTCTTGCTTCGTTTTAACACTACACCGATACGTGGAACTATGTTCTACGTATCGGTGTAGTTGTGTTTGTATGGGCAGCCGCTCTTATCCAACAACCACAGAAGAGAGTGGTGCTCCACTCCTCTCATTTGTCTGCACGGTTTGTGTCTGTAGAGAAGTACCAAGACCAGGCATTTCGATAGTAATAGTCAGCTGAATCCCTTCCCCTCTCGCCTTTTGAGATACACGCGCTCGAGGTAACGGCCTCGTTGCTGAACAAAGCTCCTGGTGATCCAATGACTCTACCGCGCCCTCATCAACATCAATAAAGTCTTCGGTGTCTATACTCGGCTGCTCTCGCAGGCCGTCTTCAACTGACTTTTCGGTAAATCGATGCAAGCATCCGTAACAAACTGCCATATCATCGAAACAGCGCGACTGACAAGTTGGACAAACCTTCATTGTGATTCCCCTTCCCTCTTACTTCTGCGGTGTTGCGTGCTTTGGTGATGGTTCATGCCGCGAAACCCCCGCGTAACGGGGTCCGCCCTGCGCGCTTGAACTTTGTCGATGCGCTTTTGGCATGGCGCACGCGTAATAGAACCTGCTGACGATAGAAACGTGTCAATGCCAATGCGATCACCCCGTTGAAACCATCGTGCACGTGGTAGACTACAACGCTCGAGAACTGCATATGCATCGGCCTGTTTGAGCATACGACACGATGGCACCGACCGCTTAGCGCGCAGTACCACACCCTCACGATCGATAAACGCTACATCGATGGAAAATCCCATACCAAAGGTATGAATGCTTCGACAGGGTGTCAGAAGCAGTATTTCTGCACTCGGGTCAGCGCCAAGCAGCCCTTTGACACGATCAGGCCAGGTAGAAGCAATGCGTATACCTCTCTTCATCCTCATATTAATACCTCCAAAATAAAACGGTGATGCATGTTGTCTTCCCTGATTGCTGAGCACTCACAAAAGCCCATTGCCACTGGCCCCCTTGCTTTACCCAAGCACTCCCCATTGTTCCTTTGGATGGAGACTCAATAGCAGTCCAGCCCTTTTCTGTCAGAAGCGCTTTGACGCGTTTTTCCTGCTGCTGCGGATCGCCACCACAGAGAAGCCCAACTCCAGCATCCAAAGAAGCAACCTGATAGGCATCGATATCGCCTGGTTCAAAGAACTCATCAGCAAACCCTGCAGGAAGTTCTTCCCAACGAACCGGCGCACCTCCTGCTTGCTCAAATGCCCTGAACAGCACTGTCTCGCTTTCATCTTGAGACATTTGATCGAGCATCCACTTAGTAGAGAGTGGTGGTTCTTGGTTTTGAGCGTGATCTTCTTTCTGCTCTTCAGCGACTTCATTTGTGCTGCTGGATACAATTGATGCACCCTTGTTGACACTCTGAACCGCATGAATACCAAGCAGTACCGCAAAAAGGGTACCCACCATAGCAAGCGCTGCGATGAACCGTTTCATCTGCGCACTCATATAATTGCTCCCGGTTTATAAGGGTCGATCGTCAATGTGGCGCGATGCTCAACTGAAGGAAGCGATACACCAAAAATAGTGCTGTTGAGTGCATGACCAAACAGTGATGGACGAAACTCCAATACGGCAATGTATGAAAGATATCCAGGACTCCGTCCTTCGACCAAGACATGTACCGCTGTATGGTTGCTCGCAAACGATTGATTCAGGTCATTCTCAATTTGGGCAGCAGTATCCTGAGATGTCTCGTGATAAGAGGGAACCGTTGCCACGCTGCGCACAGCATCGCGCGACAAACGATCAAAAGCAGCACAATCACCCAGAAACATCAACACATTGATCGCTATGATTGCAACCGTTATAAGCACTGGAAGGGTGACCACTGCTTCAATGGTCATCTGGCCCACTCGATTGCAGAGCAACACTCTATTTGCAGGCCACTGAATACCGTGCTGAATATCCCTTATCCTAACCTGGTTCATTTGTTGAAGTGCCATTCGAAAAGTCGCTTGTTGACTTCTTCTGAACTGCTTTCTCAACTCCATGGCTTCACCACCTGACTTGGTGATGTCGTTAATGATTTAAGCGCATCACGCGCCCTCCCGAGAAAATCTTTGCCTGCATCCTTTACCCCTGACGGCAAGGCAATTTCTATCGGTATCGATGGCCCTTGTTCATCACCAAGAGATATTTCAGCAATACGCACTGTCCCAATACCGTCGATCTCCTCTTCGACCACCGCAGCAGAAGCATCAACGATGTCGGAAAGGGGCGCAGAAGAATTGGACGAGAGATGGGTAACCAGATGCTTGGCACGCAAAAGCGCATCAGAAGCAGGCGCATGAGGATCCGCCTGAGCAACATGCCAAGAGTTCACTGTCACAGGTTTCCATGCCGCCGTATCAGCTGACTGTAAACCGACAGCATCAGCCGCTGAATGAAAGCGCTTTGACGCCCAATCTCCCAGCCCACTTTGGGAAGCAATTGGAATTGAACCCAGCACTGACTTCATGCCTTCATCCAGCGCATTAAACCCCTGGGTATAGAAGCGCAGTGCGGTGCCCCATAACTTGAGCACCTCGTGCGGCAAAAAGGCAGCGACGTCTGAAGAGTCCCCCATGAATCCATCCAGCAGTGAATCGACGACTTCTCCTGAAGGAGTCGATTGATCCTGAGCTAACGTAGCACCCGAAAGCGCGGCAGAAGGACCAAGCGAAGAATCGCTGCTAAAAAATGCTACCGGTGCAAGATTATCGAGAGTATTAACCTTGGTATTTACCACAAGGGCAAGAGCCCCATACGCACCTGGTGGGAACGCATCATCAAGCCGCGTAGTAGTGGCAGCCTTCATGGCATTCTCAAGATTATCAAGTATGGACCCAACTGGTTCTTTGACCTGCTTCATTGCTGGCTCGAGCCTCTCTCGTGCTTTCTGGTATAAGCGCGCCTCTTCAGCCACAATACGATAGTGGTGCTCAAAGCCATTTTCGATCGAAGTAGATGCTGCCGCCACTTCACCAAGGCTCACAGGAGAAAAGCGGCAGAAGGGACACGGGGACATTCCCTCTGCTTCGAACTGTTGCAGTGAAGCGTACCCCGCCAAGTGCCCACACTCTGCGATGCCCGGACACCCGTCCCATGCGTGCAGATAGCGTATTCCATGTTCATCAACCGTAACCGGATAAACTGCTTGTTGATATAAACTACTTTGCCGCATTTCGTCAGTATTTTTAGGCAGCAGTGGAAAATAGGATTCGAAGGAATCCTCTTTTTCCACTACATATCCGCGCGCAAGCTCCCCTGATGCATATTCATAAAATTGTTTACGCAGGACAGAGTTCTGTTGTTCATCAACGGAAGATGAATGAGGCGCTTCTGCAAGCGCGCGACGTCCATAATAGGCTCGTGCCCGTGCAAGGGGAACTGAAAATGACCAGTTATCTACCTGGGAAAACAGTGGGTTCTCTCCACCAGCCATAGAAGCAAGACTCCGCGCACGTTCGCTCATACAATACCCGGGTTCATTACCGCAGTCAGCCATAAACGCTCGCATCTTATGCTCGTTGGCCTCGCGGGACGCTTCCTCTGCTTCCTCGGCAGTAGAAGCTATTTCTTCCCCTTTTGAATGCAGTGTCTCAAGTGCCTCATGGGCTCCTGTAAGGGATGGGTACGTAAGCTCTTTTCCTTCTAAGGGAAGCAAAAGAGCCATTCCAAGATAGGTTGCGTGAGAGGTGCTGTTAGCTGATGCAACGGATGCAGACTGAGCTGCAGCGATAAAAGGAAGGAATGCCTGAAGGGCGTTCAGGCCACGCGTAGCAGATTCTGCAAACGTATCGCGCATGCGGATGACTTTATCTGCCGCTTCTATGAGCGTCGCCGCAATCGGCTGACAAGCGGGAACGCACAGCGCAACGGCTCCTGCCCCTGCCATAATGAGACCGGTTAAAGAAAGTGATAATACCGCTGCGTCACAAACCTGAATCACGACATAAAACGAAGCCACTTGATTCTCAGCCGCAAGAGCTGCTGCATCAGCGACATTCTGCACCTCGGACGAAATTGACTGTATACGATGCACCTGAGCAGCAGAAAAGATAAGCGAAAGAGTTAGTAAAAGAGCGATAACCATTCCCACCGTGGAAAATCCACCATCAGAACGAAAGAAGGGGCGGCACGCGCCAGAGGATCCCGTCTTGCTCTTATTTTTATTCTCATTCGGCGTCCATTTGCTAAAAATCCGCTTGCTCATTCGTGTTCCCTCCTCTCACGTCCTTGTACCCACTCTTGTGGCGATCCGCTCTGGAGCCATGCCGGTCGGGTACGTGCAGTTTCAGTAACTTCGAACGAAAAGAAGTCATCTTCACTGGTGATATGAAGAGTCCGACAAGCCACATCGATAAGTGGTAAAAGATGGATCTTGTTACGTATCGTGACTGCTACTTCGGTAGACTCTTCATCGCCCTCAAGTTCGACCTCCCACGAGTTGTCCCCTGCTGTTTGCACATGAAACAACTCGTGTGGTGGAATCGCCCCTAGATGACGCACAGCCATCGATCGACAGCTGTCAATTTGTGTCTCACCCTGCCCCGCTGTGGCAAGTACTCGGCAGGCCTGAGCTGCTGAAGCGCGCATGACCATCCGGTCATAGAGGATGATCCCCGGCTGTACGAGCACGATGACGACCATAAACAGCACCGGAATAAGAAATGCTGCTTCAACCGTAGACTGTCCACTGTCAGCACGCCAAAGCATCGCACCAAGCACCCGCCGAAGCACTAACATGATTCGGAGCCGACAACAGTTCATGCTGCACAAAGGCACCAGAGTCGCCAAGCCGCCAGAGACACCCTAAGCCAATAACTACTGCAATAAGAGCAGCCATGACGAGCACCCATTCAACCGTTGATTGTCCCCTTGAACAGGCCACGATACGGCGATTGTCAGGGGTTTTTGTTCCCCTACAGCCCATTGATACCATTGGCGATTGCATCCCACAGCTCCTGAATCTTTGGCCGAAATAGGGTGATAGCCACAATAGCAATCACCACAAGAACGCCGACAAGAATCGCGTATTCGGTTGTCCCTTGTCCGCGCCGATCGTGCAGTGCCCGCCCAGCCCGTACTAAAAGAGTTCTTCCCTTAAGATAAGCAGCTGTTACGTTGTCTGTTTTCATTGCCGTCCCTTTCATTTCCCCAAATCTATTGCCCTGCGACCAGGTCAAGTAAAACTGGTCCCAGCACCATCAACAGCATTGATGGCAGGATGAGCGTTCCCACCGGAATCATCATTTTGACCGGCGCTTTCATGACTTCTTCGTCAAGTAAGGCCTTACGTGCCAAACGAGCTTCTGCAGCCAATTCGTCAAGAGCATCTGCTAGTGGTGCACCAAAGCGCATGGACCGCACAATGCTATCCATCACTCGTCTGATCAGCGGCGAATCGTATTTCGAAGCCACTGCATGTAACGCTTCAGTACGTGTTGTGAGCCCTGTCATCCAAGCCATGTGGGCGCCCGACAACTCCGAGGCAAGCATGGTCGGAAAACTGGCACAGTATTTTTCAAGCGCTCTATCGAACGACAGGCCACTGCGCAGACCAAGACAGAGAATGGATAGCGCTTCAGATAGATGCCGCTCCATCTGCTTTTTCCGTAAAACAACTTCACGACCAAGAGCCCAAGGGACCGCACGCCATCCGCAAAAGGCACCGACCAGTGCACCTATTGCAGACACCTCAAGCGATACCATCATGCCAACAAGTGTCCCTCCAGCTGTACCAACAAGAATGGCTTCCCGGCGGGTATAAGACCAACCTGCTGCCGATACCTCCGACAGGAGCCCTGCCTTACGAACAAGATCTTGATCGTGCTGGCACCATCGCTCTTGCTTTTGACATTCCCGTAAGCGCGCCGATCGCGAATGAAACCGTAAACGCGATAAAACAAGTGACGTACTGCCTCGTGAAAGCCAAGGGTAAGACGGAGCTGCGCCCATGGCGAACGAGCGGAGATTCTTGCGCCGACGATGCGCTAACCGAATAGCCAACACATACCACGACAGAGCAAAGCCAAAAAAGCTTGCTGAAAGTACCGAGATAACCAAAAAGACCCATGCGTCCATTAGAATGACTCCCGAGAAAGGATCTTCCGTACCGCCATAATCCCGCCCACCTGCATAGATAGTGCGACCGCGAGCATGATGATTCCTTCTGTCGATGAGAAAAATGTTTCAAGGAACCCATCTGATAAAACCGAGAGAACCCCTGCCAGTAGCACCGTTACCGCCACAACAACGCGAGCTGAAAGACGGGCTTGCGCGGTATTAACCGCAAGTGACCGCCGAAGATTTGTTTCGTGTGCAAGCATTTCACCAGCTGTTTCAAGTACCTGTTTCATACTTCCACCCGCTTGATGCTGTATTTCCAAAGCAGTGGCAACGAAGGTCAATTCTCGTATCGACCCGTCTCCTTTCAGTAAGGCAAGCGCTTCGTCAAGGGGAGACCCCGCTGCAAGTGCCTGAGAAACCCGACTGAATACCTCTTTGAGCGGTCCGTGCGATTCTTCTTCAAGACGGCTAAAAGTTTGCTGTTGCGATAACCCTGCATGAAGGCAAATGCCTATCGACCAAACCGCATCAGGAAGAGCCTCACGTAATGCATCTTCGCGCCGCTCAATAGCATGCGATGCTACCTGGGAAGCCAATGCGAGAATAGCAATTGGAATGGCTGCACCCATAAGGGGTGCTCCCAGCACCGCACCACCCACAAGACAAACAAGAAAGAAACCAACTAAGCATGAACACAGCGCTTCATCACGCACAATAATGAAACGACAGCGGAGCGGCAGTGAAAGCTTCGCTATGTATTGGGCTATGACAGGCTGACGCAATATAACGCGGGCAATCGGCACAAATGGACGAAGACCACGACGAGCAAGAATAGCTGAAGCCCCTGAAACCGATATCGTAGACGCACAGGCAATGCGCTTAAAGCGATAGTACGTTATAAGCAGGCAGTACACGCCAAGACCGGCACTGGCGAACGATGCAAAGAACGCTAATCCGGCAAAGAGAGTGAATTCATCCATTCCGCTTCACCTCCTTCAGCTGGCTCTGGCAAATCGCTCGCCTCAAGAAGCCATGCAGGAATAGTGAGCCACTGGCCGCCAACCGAAGCAAAGGCGCGCTGATACACGACGGTCATGTGACAACAACGGTTTGTGCCGTCGTAGGAAATCTCGTCAATTTCAGTTACAAAGCGCACGCCCGATCTGTCGCGCGCAGTTTGTACGATGCATTGAATAGCACTTCCTATCTGAGCCTGAACAACTTCTACCGGTAAATCGGCTGCGTAACGCACCATCGTAGTTAAGCGCAGGATGCAATCAGCTGGTGAATTAGCATGCAGAGTTGTAAGCGATCCGTCGTGACCGGTATTCATGGCCTGCAGCATATCGAGCGCCTCGCCACCACGACATTCGCCGACGATGATACGATCGGGACGCATACGCAGCGCGTTAATGACGAGGTCACGGATAGTTACTTCGCCCGCGCCTTCGATACTTGCCGGGCGCGCTTCAAGGCGTATGACATGAGGGTGATCAGTAAAGCGCAACTCAAGCGAATCCTCGATGGTAATAATGCGTTCTGCCTGCCCAATCTTGCAGGACAACGCATTCAGCAAGGTTGTCTTGCCGCTTCCTGTTCCCCCTGAAACAGCAAGATTGCGCCTGGCGTGCACACACCACACAAGATATAAACGCACCGAGGCTTCGATTGAGGCCGATTCGACCATTTCTTCAAGCGTGATAATACGCTCGCGGAATTTACGGATGGTCAGCACTGGTCCATCAGGAGCAAGTGGCGGTATGATCGCATTGACCCGATGACCTTGGGAAAGCCGCGCATTCACCATAGGAGACGCTTCGTCAACGCGCCTTCCTAATGGGCCAATAATACGATCAATTAAAGCTCGCACCTCATCGTTGCCGTTAAAGGGGTTCGAATGCGATTCAAGTAAGCCATCGCGTTCTACATACAGGGTATCCGCCGCATTAACCATGATTTCGGTAATGGATTCATCGGCAAGCATCCATTCAAGTGGGCCCAGTCCGAACACATCGTCTAGTAATGTTTCAATTGCCTGATCGCGCGCTTGACCAGCATCAATCAGCCATGGTGCATCCTCAAAAATTGCCGTACACGCGGCGCGTATCTCATTTTCTGCCCGCGCTGGATTCTCTGCCCGCATGCGACCGAGTACATCGGGTGGGACCTGATTCTGAACCCGCCGTCTGAGTTCGGCAATGCTTTCGTGTCGAATGGCTGCTTCTGTTTCATTGCCCGCAGCACGCACACGCTCCATCAACGTCATGATCGACTCCTGAGCAGCGTAAACGGATTAAAAGAAAACGAATGAACAGCTTGATCGCTTGAATTTCCACCAGCAAGCGCAGGAGCCATTCCATCAACCATAGCAAATACGCTCTGCGCAAAAGCGTTCTTCACTTCAAGTAATTCCGACGGTTGGCCCGAGCCAAGATATTCAGAGACAACTTTGCCGCCCTCCTGCAGTTCAACCGCATGAGCACCGGATAAGGCACACGAAACATCAATAGAGGTTAAAAGCGCCTGACGAGTGCAGTGATTGACTGCAAAAAGGAACGACTGCGATGCCACCCCACAGCGTGCACACAGATCTAAGACATGTCGGCAGCGTTTAAGGCTCCACGGCTGCTGACCAATCAGAAATACCGTGCGCGACGCTGCAGCAATAACGTCAAGCTGAACATCACCCCATTCTGACCCTGTATTGACCACGACTGCATCAAAACGTTCTGACAGTTGGTCAATGACCTGCTTAAATTGAGGTGCCACTTGTTCAGAAACTTCAACATGAGCAGGCGCCGTTACTAAAGCGGGAATCTTATCGTGCGGTTTCAGTGCTTCGATACGAGCTGGCGACCCAATAAGATCATCGAGACGAACTGAAGTTGCTTCATCTGTTAAATACCCCAGGTCGCCACCTTGCAAGTCACCATCAACCAAAACGGTGCGACAGCCCTTTGATTGAAGATACATTGCTGCGAGGGCAGCTACCGCACTTTTGCCTGATCCGCCTTCGGCTGAAACAACCGCAAGAATGAATGCTTTTGATGGAGCAGATGCGCCACTCACGAGAGTGGTCGGTTTCTGAGCGGGATTTGATACAGCGTTGAACTGGTCTTTTTCAACTTGATCACAACTAAAACCATTTGAGCTATTGCGTCCACTAAGGCACTGAGATAACGATGTTGTCGCCTCTTCCGCGCGGCCGGTTGACGTCGCTATAGCTTCTCCTGTCGGCTTGGGCGATGATACTGTGACCTTCGATGATGACCCAAGCGACGCTGGCGCTGTAGCTTTTGGTACTGCCTCAAGCGGCATCGTAGCTTCCGGCATTGGCTGTATCGGCACCGAACATGCTTCTGGTGTCGGTACTGACTCTATCGACGATGATAACGCTTCTGATAATGGCTCAGATGGCGCCGATACTCCCACCATCGGCTGATGTGATGTTGACGTTTCTGATGTCGACAATTGACGAGCAGAAAAACGTTGCTTGCATATGCTAAACCGCTCGAGAAATTCCTGTTGTCCGAGGACTTCTTCAATACCCGCAATGCGAGCGCGACTATAGAGCGACCCGGTACCCTTAAACGATACGAGTGACGCCGCTACTCCATCGCTGCAAAGCGCTGCTGCAAGATTAATCGCATCAACCTGGTCGCTTCCTGCCACCCATACTGGTATCTTCACGCCCGCATTATGGAAGTGCCGAATCTGATGGCGCGCTTCATCAGCATCAGAGAAGGTTGTAAGCCACGGCTGCTGATCGAGCTGTTCATCGGGCAAGCCCAACATGATGGGATTACGAAGCGCTTCGCATTCAGCACAAAGGATCGCTCCTTGATATGCCGTATCGATGGTTGCTGTTTCTTGTTGATTATCCTTCATTAGCGTACCTCCCCTTCCGCAGGTAGAGTGAGGTATACAGAAGATGAATCCCGCGCAGCGGCGATAACTTCCTGAACCTGGGCAGGATCAACAGCAAGTGTTACCCACATCCGACCCGCTGAATATGTTCCTGCTGCAAGCACCTGCGCATCGCAGAGATACGCAACCGAACCCGAAGACGAAGCGGAATACACCGATACCTGCACCCCCGCCTCAAGCGAACCACCCACGGCTTGGGAACTTTCGACGGCAATGCTGACCGCTTGTTTACCGGCTGGTACCTGGATAGCAGCCGTGTTGTCCGCACAACGCACTGTTGTGATAACTTCACCTGATGATACCGGCCCCGCTGCTTGCTTGCCTTCGATATCCGCCACCGTGCCCACCGCCTGGCGTGGTGAGAGTTCTGCAATCCACGAGCGCAGTTCAACATTGGCTGATGAGTATGTTTCACCAGGAGCGATATCACGCGTCGCAACGCATACCTGTACCTGATCGCCACCGTAGCGAGACAGCGCTTCGTCACGTTGCGCCTGAAAGCGGGCTTGTTCGGCCTGAAGATACGCACTCACGCAGAGCGCACAGATCAAGCCGCAGAGCAGCGAAATAGCAAGCATGCCTTTGCGTCTCATGAAACTCCTTCCATCTGAAAGAAGCATGAGACTTCGACCTTGCCGACATCTTCAATCTCGCTTGACCGCAACCTGGCAGAAAGCTATCTCTGCCATTACCCCTTCGTAATCGGGCTTGTTTTCTGATATGTAGCAGACCTCTCGAGGATTCCCTGCACTACCCCTGATAGCTAACGCGGGCACCCTGCGGTGTGTCTTCGATAGTGAACCCAAGATCGCTCATCCGATCGCGCACCGCATCGGCAAGGGCAAAGTTCTTGGCCTGACGGGCAGCCGCACGAGCTCCGAGCAAGGCATCCACTGCATCAGAAGGCGATGTACCTGCGAAACCAGCCAGTTCAGCAGCAAGATCGACAACCTGTGCAGGATAGCCACTCTCAGAAGGCTGCTGAACCACTTCAATGCCAAAAACGCCCATCAGTTCAACGATACTTTCACGCGCCTGTCGCAGAACGGGGATATCAGACCGCGATACGGTTGCGTCACCGAGCTGCGTATTAAGGTCTCCCACCAACGTAAAAATAGCTCCGAGCGCACCAGCTGTATTGAAGTCGTCATCCATTGCGTAGATAAATTCATTACGCGTCTGCTGTACCTGGGCAAGCAGCTCTTTTGCCTTAAGGGGGCTCGGAATATCTGCGGCATTCGTTATGGCCCAATCCAAGCGAGCTACCAGCGCTTCAATACGCGCAAGGGCTGCAGCTGCCTCGGTTAAGCGCTCTTCACTAAAATCGAGGGGACTGCGGTAATGCGTCTGGAGCATCAACATACGCAACGAACGCGGATTAACACTCTTTAAAACATCGCGAAGCAACAAGAAATTACCGAGCGACTTACTCATTTTTTCAGCATTGATCTGCAACATCCCGCTGTGCATCCAATAATTTGTGAATGTTTCGCCCCAAGCCGCTTCGCTTTGAGCTGTTTCGTTTTCGTGATGCGGGAAGATCAAATCAGCTCCGCCGCCATGCACATCGAATGGAAGCCCTAAATACTTACGCGACATTGCAGAGCATTCAATATGCCAGCCGGGACGACCTTGCCCCCAAGGTGACTTCCACGAAGGTTCACCCGGTTTAGCAGCCTTCCAAATAGCAAAATCAAGCGGATCCCGTTTGCGATCACCAATGCCCTCCACATGAGAAGCACGTAGATCGCGATGACCACTCTCAAGTTCATCAATATCGCGATGAGATAAATGGCCATACGCAGGGAAACTCCGCACGCTGAAATACACATCACCAGCTGCCTCATAGGCATGCCCGGTATCGATTAAACGCTGGACCAGCTCGATCATTTCAGGAATCTCTTCGGTTGCCCGCGGACGCTTATCAGGATCGAGCACGCCCATCGCATGCATGTCCTCAATGAACGCATCCGTGTACTTGCGAGCGATCTCGGCCGCATCGCACTCTTCTTCACCGGCGCGCTTAATAATCTTGTCATCAACGTCAGTAACGTTTTGCACAAACGTCACATCGAATCCGCGCCACATGAGATACCGCCGCACGATGTCGAACGACACAAACGTACGAGCATTACCAATATGAATGTAGTTATATACCGTCGGACCGCATACATACATGCGGACACGACCCACTTCAATGGTTTTAAAATCTTCCTTCTTACGCGTTTGTGTGTTATAAATCCTGATCATCGTATTCCTTTATCGTTGTTCTTCAAGCAGGGCAACCGCTTGAGCTGAAATACCTTCACCGCGTCCTTCAAAACCAAGATGCTCGGTTGTTGTCGCTTTGACACCTACGCATTCCATATCAATACCCAATGCATCCGCCAGTCGTGCGCGCATTTGGTCGCGATAGGGTGAAAGCTTCGGCGCTTGAGCGGCAATAACGCTATCGATATCCACAATGGAAAACCCGGCTGAACGTACCGTAGCCGCAACTTGACTGAGCAACTGAAGCGAATCTGCTCCAGCAAAGGTAGGATCAGTATCGGGAAAGAGCTTCCCAATGTCGCCCGCCCGGGCCGCTCCCAACACCGCATCGGCCACCGCATGCGCCAACACGTCAGCATCGGAATGACCGGCGAGCCCTTTTTCATACGGAATCTCAACGCCGCCGATAATAAGTTTGCGATCGGATACGAGCGCATGGACATCGAAACCAAGACCAATGCGCAGACCGGTCGAATGTGTCATTTTGCGTCCTCTCGCAAGATAGAATGCACGGCAGCAGCCAGCATAAGATAATCCTCGGGAACAGTTAGCTTAATATTGTCGCGCTTACCTTCGACCACGAGAACCTTGCCACCCAATCGCTCGATAAGCGATGAATCGTCGGTTCCCACAAAGCCATCAGAAAGAGCAGCGGCATGTGCTCGGCGATAAATGCCAGCGCGAAAAACCTGGGGGGTCTGAGCGTTCCAGAACACCGTGCGGTCGGGCGTGCCAACAATCACATCGTTTTCGACTACTTTAAGCGTATCAATGGATGGATGAGCAACCACCGCACCATCAGAGTCGAAATTACCCTTCAGGGTATTGATCGTGTGCTCGATTAAGTCAGGGCTGATCAGAGGCCTTGCACCATCATGAAGCACAACAAACTCAAAATCTTCGGGAACAAATTCTAAACCTGAAAGTGCTGATTCCTGACGGATCGACCCTGCCGGCGCCAATACAACTGGGGTAACAAATGGGAACGGGTCGATAGCGTGGGAAAGGTATTCAGCCTGGCGGTCTTCCGGACAAACCACAACGATCAGGCCGATATCAGCCACTGCATCAAACGCTTCAGCTGACCAGGTGAGCACTGGCTTACCAGCAATTTCTACCAGCTGCTTGCCACCTTCGCGACCAAACCGCTCTCCCTGGCCACCTGCAAGGATAATCGCAGCAGTCTTTGGATTGTCGCCAACCTTCCCCTCGAGACCGCTCAGGCTCTTAGTGAGGGCATCAAAATCGAGGTGTCCCAGCAGCTGTTCGGATATTTTAAGAGCTGAAGGAGCAAACACCGGATCAACGGTACCCATCGCGCGCTTGCTGATTGCATCGGTGTCTTTCATCCGTCGAGCCTCCTGTCAGTACTTATTCACCTTTGCCGCTTACTGCACTGTTTCATAATACGACATACTCACTGCCAAACAGGGCATATATAGAAAAAGTAACGGCACCATTCAGACACGGTACCGTTACTTCGCTCAAATGGGTAAACGCAGGCTAAACTTTGAGTTAGTCAGTTGCACCACCTGCAGCCAAACCGCCCGAAGCCGACCCGCCGCCATCACGACTTAACGCGCGCCCAGTGTTGGACAGGTCATATCCGCGTAACAACAATTCAGCATCTTGGGCAATGCTATCGCGTTTGCGTGGCGCCGGGATCGACCCTGTGCCTTCTTTAAACACCAGCTTGCCGTCTTCAAAATCGACATCGATAACCGATCCACTTGTCCAGCGTCCTTCAAGCACCTGGTCGGAGATCGGATCTTCCAGTAGACGCTGAATTGCGCGACGCAGCGGACGAGCCCCAAAGGTAACATCAGTTCCTTCGCTGGCAATATAGCGGCATGCTTCATCGGTAATATTGATCGTCATATTCTGAGCAATCAAACGCTCGCGCAGATCGGCCACCATAAGCTTCACGATCTGCCCAATTTCATCCTTTGTCAGGCTCTTGAACACGATTGTTTCATCAATGCGGTTCAGGAATTCAGGACGGAAGAGCTTCTTCAGTTCGCTTGTCACCCGACTCTTGATCTCTTTGTCGGACAGACCCGATCCGCCTTCACCGAAGCCGAGCGTCTGCGTCTGCGCAATATCACGCGCACCCACGTTGCTTGTCATAATAATGACCGTGTTACGGAAATCGACAACGCGACCCTGTCCATCGGTCAGGCGCCCTTCTTCAAGAATCTCCAGCAAGATATTGAAGACATCAGGGTGCGCCTTTTCGATTTCATCAAACAACACCACCGAATAAGGACGTTGACGCACGGCCTTTGTGAGCTGACCACCTTCGTCGTAGCCGACATAGCCCGGAGGGCTGCCGATCAAACGAGAAACCGTATGCTTTTCCATGTATTCACTCATGTCAAAGCTCACGAGTGCATCTTCGCTGTTAAAGAGGAATTCAGCAAGTGCCTTTGACAGTTCGGTCTTACCGACGCCCGACGGACCAAGGAAGATAAACGAACCGGTGGGACGTTTCGGATCGGCTAAGCCACTACGTGCTCGACGAATCGCCTTCGATACGGCCGTAACAGCTTCATCCTGACCAATAATACGCTCGTGCAAGACACTTTCCATACGCAGAAGCTTATCGGCTTCGGCTTCGGTTAGATCAGACACCGGCACGCCGGTCGTCATGCTCACCACATCGGCAATATCCTCTGCCGACACGTTCTGCACGTCTTTGCGCGACGACTCTTCCCAGCTCTTCTGCGCCTCGGCACGCTTATCACGCAATTGATCTTCTTGATCGCGCAATGTAGCAGCCTCTTCGAAGTCTTGATTGGCGATAGCCGCCTCTTTCTTCATGCGCATCTCGCGCAGTTCTTCGTCGATGTCGCGCAACTCGGGCGGAAGCGTCATGTTGCGAATGCGCATGCGCGCACCCGCTTCATCAAGCACGTCGATAGCTTTATCAGGCAAAAAGCGATCCTGAATATAGCGGTTTGAAAGCGTGACAGCCGCCTGCAGCGCTTCATCGCTGAAGTGCACCTGATGGTGTTCTTCGTAGCGATCGCGCAGACCCTGCATAATGCGCACCGATTGCTCTTCGTTGGGTTCGCCCACCGTAATAGGCTGGAAGCGCCGCTCGAGAGCTGAATCTTTTTCGATATGTTTGCGATACTCGTCGATCGTTGTCGCGCCAATCACTTGGATTTCACCACGAGACAGAGGCGGCTTTAAAATGCTCGCTGCGTCGATAGAGCCTTCGGCGGCGCCAGCACCAATAAGCGTATGCAATTCGTCGATAAACAGAATAATATCGCCCGCATTGACCACTTCACGAATGCATTTTTTCAAGCGCTCTTCGAATTCACCGCGGTACTTACTGCCGGCTACCAAACTTGAAATATCAAGCGTGAACAGGCGGCGATTGCGCAAGATATCAGGCACCTGATTTGAAACAATCAATTGTGCCAAACCCTCCACCACAGCCGTCTTCCCAACGCCCGGTTCGCCAATGAGCAGGGGATTATTTTTCTGACGGCGGCAGAGTATCTGCATAATACGTTCGATTTCACCCGCGCGGCCAATAACCGGATCGAGCTTTCCGTCGAACGCTTTCTTGGTAAGGTCGGTGCCATATTCTTTCAGGGCACTTTCGGAAGGAGTGCTCTGTACATCAGGGTTAATCCGACCAGCAAACACCGCCGATTGTCCGACGAGATCGTTTAAGGCTCCGCGTACGGCATCACCCGTAACGCCCATGCGAGCAAGTACGTCGATAGCCACACCTTCGCCCTCGCGAATAATGCCCAGCAAAAGATGCTCGGTAGAAATGTAGCTCTGTCCCATCTGCATAGCTTCACGCAGGCTGTTTTCTAGCACCCGCTTAACCCTCGATGTGAAGCCCAAATGTCCCGACACATCGGTATCAGGATCGATAGCAACTACTTGCCGAATTGTCTGAACAGTCTCATCGTATGTAACATTCAAGCGATCAAGCGCTTGTGCGGCAAGGCCATCTTTTTCCTTAATAAGCGCAAGAAGTATATGTTCGGTACCAACATAGGGCTGATGCAGAGTGCGAGCTTCGTCTTGGGCGATTACAAGCACCTTGCGCGCCTTGTCGGTAAATTTATCAAATGACATGTGCGCCTCGTTTCTTTGAGGTTTCGCGTAAGCTAATTTGTGTGGCTATCCTAGCACTCACTAATTATGAGTGCCAACGACTCACCTTCTTTTTGAGAATCTGATACCTTTCCGTAATACGAGGTGCACGCAAAAAGAATCGCACTTATTGCGCCGAACCATTACGCCTTACCGCATGTCTCGAGGTGGCGATATGTAATCAGCATTGCGCTTTACCGCCTGTATCGGGGAATCGATCGATGATTAGTGTTATTCAGCCGAGAAGGAATCTTTATTCGGGTCGATTTCCTTCATCGCTGCAATAACGCTGGTAAACCATTCGTCGAGGTCCATTTCCATAAGCTCAGCTCCATGGGTAATTTGATCGCGATCACACCCAGCAGCAAAGCTCTTTGTCTTGAACTTTTTCTTCAGCGACTTCAGAGAGAAATCTTGCACCGATCGAGATGGGCGCACCATAACGCACGCATCAATAAGCCCTGATAACTCATCACACGCAAACAGAACCTTTTCCATTTTTGCCTCAGGAGCAGGCAGTGCTTTATTCCAGTCGAAATTATGCGTTTGAATTGCACGCACCAACTGCGGATTCACGCCGAGAGGCAAAAGCATCTCGGCAGTCTTGACAGTGTGGTCATTCCCGTCGGGATACTCTTCCCAATCAAGATCGTGTAGCAAGCCGACAATACCCCAAAACTCGATGTTATCTGGATCAAACTGAGCCGCGTAATAGCGCATAAGCCCTTCAAGTGTCTGACCATGCTCAATGTGAAACGCGTCTTTGTTATGCTCTTTCAATAGTTCGAAGGCTTTATCGCGACTGATACCAGCATCAAGCTGGTCACCTGGCTGAGGGGCAGGAACTTTTTTCCACGGGCTGTCGATAGCTTCCACGTCTGATACGGTTGCTGCTTCTGTCGTGGGCTTTGTCGCGCAAGTCGTCCCTGTTGCAGAATCGGGCAGAGAAACGTCCCCTTCGGGCGCAGCAGTGGCCGTGGTCTTCTCTCCCGCAGTGCTCATAACTCCTTCGCCATCAATCGCAGCTGAACGCTGAGTATTTCGCTCAGGCCGCATATGGGGGAAGAGCAAAACATCACGAATAGATACTGAATCAGTCAGCAGCATAACTAAACGATCGATGCCAATACCAATGCCTCCCGCAGGCGGCATGCCATACTCGAGGGCGCGAACATAGTCGGTGTCGTACTCCATCGCCTCTTCATCGCCATGGCGTTTTGCTTCCATCTGGGCGGCAAAACGTGATTCCTGGTCAACGGGGTCGTTGAGCTCAGTAAAGGCATTGGCGTATTCATGACCGGCAATCACCAGCTCAAAGCGATCGGTCAGACGCGGATCTTTTGGCTTGCGCTTTGCAAGCGGGGATACCTCAACTGGATAGTCGCAGACAAACGTTGGGTTCACAAGTGTGCGCTCACACAGCTCGTCATACAGCTCAAACATGAGCTTACCGGATCCCCAATCCTGCTTCCATTCAAGACCAAACCGGTCGAAAATCAAATGATACGTTTCAGGCGGCGTGTCGATATCAACTGTCTCCCCCACGACCTCACTAACTAATTCAGCCATCGATACACTGCGCCATTCGCCGGAAAGATCGATTGACGTGCCTTGATAGGTGATGATTTCACTGTCGCACACCGCATGGAGACCAGCCTTAACAAAGCCTTCGCATAGCTGCTTCATACCGGCAAGATCAGAAAACGCGCAGTAAGCTTCCATCGTGGTGAACTCAGGATTGTGCGTAAGATCCATGCCTTCATTGCGGAAAATACGGCCGATTTCGTAAACGCGATCCATGCCACCTACCAGCAGACGCTTGAGATGCAATTCAGTCGCAATACGCAAATAGCACTCTTGATTGAGCGCATTGAAGTGAGTAATAAACGGCTTTGCGTTCGCGCCACCCATAATTTCTTGCAAAATGGGGGTCTCGGCCTCGTAGTACCCTTCTTGCGCCATATAGGTGCGACACGCTGAAATAATCTTCGACCGGTTAATAAATACCTGTTTAACCTGCGGATTGACAACTAGGTCAACGTAGCGCTGCCGATAGCGTGTTTCCTTATCAGTGAGGCCGTGAAATTTTTCAGGGAGCGGACGAATAGACTTGCTCATGAGCTCGAATGAAGTTACCGCTACGGAAAGTTCACCACGCTTTGTGCGCAAAATCGTACCAGTCACAGCAATCCAATCGCCCAGATCGAAGTTCGTCATGCGACTAAATGCTTCGTCACCAAGCTCATTCACCCGACAGAACAGCTGTATGTCGCCTTCACGCTCGCGCAGAACCATGAACATGATCTTACCCTGATTGCGAATAGCCATAATGCGACCCGCCATGGCAACAACATCTTCGGTACGCTCGCCAGCTGCGAGGTTGGCGTACTTCGCCTCAAGCTCGTCCACGTGATGAGTAACGGTAAACGCATGACCGTACGGGTCTTCTCCAGCTGTATAGAGCTCGGCCCGCTTGGCGAGGCGGACCGTCCGTGGGTCATCTTCAATGCGAGCAGTTTCTTCCTGCACAAGGGTTTCCTTACTCATTGCGCTTCCTTTCGCATCATTGCGGCGCATTCATTACCTGCGAATATAACTGAACGCCTTCTCACACACATCTGTGTAGAGACGAAAACCATCCTGCAGAATGCAGCTACTAATGCTCGATCTTTTCGATGGTCATCTTAACTTCACGACCGGTCGGCCCTTCGGCGACGACGGTATCGCCCTTTTTGTGGCCGATAAGCGCAGACCCCACGGGCGATTCGTTGCTGATACGCCCTTCACGTACATTCGATTCAGCAGCACCGACGATGTTGAACACGCGCTGCGATCCACCAATGGCAACGGTCACGGTAGAGCCAATGCCCACCTTTGAAGAACGTTTAGGTGCCGCAACAACCGTAGCCTCAGACAGGATGCGATTGATTTCAGCGATACGTGCTTCGAGCAAGCCCTGCTCATTCTTCGCGTCATCATATTCGGAGTTTTCAGAAATATCGCCGAATTCACGTGCCACTTTAATGCGCGCACCTACCTCAGCACGCTTTTCAGTTTCCAGATAATGAAGCTCTTCTTCAAGCTTCTGTTTTCCTTCTTCAGTAAGAATATATGATTGATCAGCCATGTTATGTCCTTTGCTCTATTCGGCAAGCCAAGCAATGGAAACGCGGCACGCGCAAAACGCACATGCCGCGCATGCCTCTGCTAGGCAGTGTTACTCAGCCTTTTTTGAACTCTTCGCGTCAACCTTCTTCGAAGTGCTCTTCTTTTCGTCAGATGTTTTCTCGTCGGAATCGTCAGTATCAGTGGTTTCCTCGACATCTTTCGAGCCGCCACCCATGCCGTCACGCAGATTCTTTACCGTCTTGCCAAGCGCACTACCAATCTTGGGAAGGTTTTTCGGCCCAAAGATGAGCAGGACAACCACCAAAATAATAACGAGCTCAGGAATGCCGATACCACCGAATTTCATGTCTCCTCCTTGAAACACCGCGGGATATAATCCCGCGAAGAGTCCCGATCACGCGCAGTGGGCGCCTTTTCGGAAGAAAGGGATGCACCCTTATTTGAGAGTGCACCC
Organism: Cryptobacterium curtum DSM 15641; assembly: GCF_000023845.1. Taxonomy (NCBI): domain Bacteria; kingdom Bacillati; phylum Actinomycetota; class Coriobacteriia; order Eggerthellales; family Eggerthellaceae; genus Cryptobacterium; species Cryptobacterium curtum. The sequence continues at coordinate 1,492,517 of NC_013170.1, forward strand.
CCTATAGGTTCATGGTCGGGATGACTGGATTTGAACCAGCGACCTCTGCGTCCCGAACGCAGCGCTCTACCAAGCTGAGCCACATCCCGTAATACCGCCATAAGTCTGCGGCGCAGCTATATTATCACAAGCCACAGAAAAGAAAAGAACTGAGAGCGCCGCTTGATAACTCAAAAATACCCAGCAAAAACTGCATAAATAGCGCTACCGGCTGAATACGTCAGAGGCATGTAACCGCTCAGCAAAGGTACTTTCCGCAAGATATGGAAACGTCAAAGCACCTTTAAGCACGGACGATCTTGCCACCACTACGCACGGCCGTCTTCCTGACGGTTGCACCCGTATAAGGAGCCTCAATCATCTGACCACCGCCGACATAAATAGCCACATGGCCGGGATACCAGACGATATCGCCCGGAGACGGATTACTTACTGCTGCCTTACCTGCATAGTCACTCGACGTGCAAATACGTGCATGGCGACCAGTCAAGCAGTAACTAACCAAACCAGAGCAATCATATCCGGCAGGACCAACAGCACCCCATACATAGGGAGCGCCGATGCAAGCATAGGCACGGCTGACTATATCGCTGCCGCCTTCCCAGCTGCCACTGCTCGAAGAAGAATTGCTGCTGGAGTTCGAATTTGAACTTGAGTTATTACGTGTGCTTGAGTTGGAACTCGAATTGCTGCGTGTGCTTGAGTTGGAACCCGAAGATGAATTAGAGTTGCTATTCGATGACGAACTACTCTCAGACGGTGCTGAGGCAGCTGACGCAGCAACCACCTGCTCGGCCTGTGCAGCGGCAGCCGCTTCTTCAGCAGCACGACGCTGTTCAATAAGCTCTTGCACTTCAGAGGACAGGCTATTGTATGTGGCCTGATACTGCGCCACTGTCGCTTCAGCTTCGGCTTGAACAGATGCAGCTTCTTCGGCTTTCTTTGCAGCTGTTTGTTCCTGTATGGCGTACTCGGCCTTAGCGTTTTCCAACGTTGTCCGCTGCGTCTTCAAATCAGATACCAATTTGGCATCGTCTTCGCTCATTTCATTGAGCAAATCGAGACCGGTGGCAAAATCCTCAAACGTTGAAGCGCCTGCAAGCACGTCCAAGAAGGTACTCGACCCCGTGCGATACATACGTCGCACGCGAGACGAAAGCTTGACCTGGTTGCCCGAAATCACTTCATTCGTTTCATCGATCTGCGTCTGAGCATCATCCATAGCCTGCTGGGCTTCTTGCTGTTCGTTTAGAGCCTGCGTATAGTTATCAGACGCTTCATTGAGTGCTGTCTGCATCGCATTGAGCGAGGAAAGCGCAGCATCTGCTTCTGCTTGCTTGTCTGAAACCTCATCAGCAAAAACCAGTGAAGGATGCGTCAGAGCTAATGCGCCTGTTGCTGCAGCGCCTGCAATAAATGCGCGCCGTGGAAGAACAAAGGTGTTTTCTTTCATGCTGTTACTACCGCCTTAATTCGGTTTCGTATGCGTGAATGTACACATACTTATGGTAAACCGAGACCCTTACACCTAGGGAAAGCTACATGCTTCCCTCGTATCTTATTCAAAACCCCTGGTCGTACTTTACGCGTAGCGAACAATTTTGCTACCACGCAAGGCTGATACCTTCACTGGTATGCCAAACGTCGGCGCCTCGATCATTTGATTGTTGCCAATATAGATAGCGCAGTGGTGCGACGAACATGCGACGATATCGCCCGGCTGAGGATTCGATACCGCTGGCCACGAATAGAAGGTACTCGCAGTACCAATACGCTCGTGGCGTCCAGTCACACAATAACTAACCAAGCCAGAACAGTCATAGCCCGACGGACCAACAGCACCCCATACATAGGGCAGACCCAAGCAAGACTGAGCCCGGGCGACAATGGCATTGCCGTCTGTCGGTGCCGAGGGAACATAGCGATTTGTCGTTGCACTGTCCCTCTGACGTTGCTGCTCTTCACGAGCAGCCTGTTCACGTTGGCGCTGGGCTTCGGCTTCCGCCTGGGCTTCGCGTACCTTTTCTTCTGCTTCACGCTTCTGTTCAAGCAGTTGCTGCACTTCAGAAGACAGACTGTCGTACGTCGCCTGATACTGAGACACCGTTGCTTCAGCCTGGCGCTTTACTTCTTCAGCTTCTTCAGCCTTCTGCTGCGCAACCTTTTCCTGCGCGGCGTACTCGTCGCGCGCAGCAGTCAGCTGCACACGGGTGTTCTTCAGGTCGGATACCAACTTGGCATCGTCTTCGCTCATGTCATTCAACAGATCGAGACCGGTCGCAAAGTCTTCAAACGACGTTGCGCCCGTGAGCACGTCCAAAAAGGTGCCCGAACCAGTGCGATACATACTGCGCACGCGTGTAGACAAACGCTTTTGCATCTGTGTGATGTTTGCTGTGGCTTCATCCACCTGACGCTGCGCTTCATCCATCGCTTGTTGAGCAGCATTCTGTTCGTCGAGCGCTTCTTGATACTTATCAGATGCCTCATCAAGCGAATCCTGCATCGCATTCAAGGATGAAAGAGCTGCCTCTGCCTGTGCCTGCTTATCGGAAAGAGCCGAAGCCGCACTGTCCGCTTGCGACTGAGCATCGGACACCGGATCGGCAAAGGCCGACGGCATCAAAGTCGCAACGCCTGCCATAGCGCTTGCGGCAATGAAGGTACGTCGGGGGAATGAGGTGTGTTTGCTGTTCATGTATTCCCGCCTCTACGGTCATTACGGCTTTCGAGTAAACTAAATTTTATGGGCGGACTGCCCAAAAATCAAATTACACGAGTTGAGACGGCTATAAGGCAGCATATATTAGGCAAATAACTGAACGAAATGATGCGTCAAAGCGCACAATAGCCTACGATTTTATAGCAGCAGACCCCATATCTTGGGTATTGATGCAGTTTTGACCATCGCGTGAATTTCCCGTCGCCGTTCTGTCGAGAGAAAGTATGGAGCCTCGCTGCTTTCTTTTTTAATCTCCTTCTTTTCCTTCCTTTCAATTCCCTTCTCAATTCAACTGCTTTTTTCGCTCTATTCTTCTCTGCTCCGCATCTTTGTCCTACCCTTTCCCTTTATAAGAAAGCACTAAACACACCATGCAGTATTCCTATGAAACACAATGAGGCAGCTTTATAAAGTTCTGTGGAAGTAATTGAGCAAGAGCGCATTGCAGATAGCTCTAAGCTCTATGAAAAACGGGCAGGACAGCCAAACACTGAGGCTGCGCAGACTGAATTGACCGGTAACTGATGCGCCATAAGATAACCGTACATTACTGACGCTGAGCGCGCGTAGCTCACCGTATGACAACAAGCTTCCTACGCGGCACTCTAGCGCCAGTCGAAGCGCTATACTAATAGTGTCAGCTGGACGAACGAGGCACATATATTCCCTCAATTGGCATTGAGCAATTGAGGGTGGGCATGCCCTTCCAGCTGGAAATACCCCCAAGACCCTAAGAGGTGGTTTGCATGGAAATCTCCGTCACCGGCCGCAAGATGCCCGTTACCGACGCCCTTAAATCGTACGCCGAAGAGAAAATCGGAAACTCCATGAAGGTCATGGATATCGATCCTCTCATCGCTGAAGTAATCCTACACGTCGAGCAGAATCGGGCTATCGCACGTCCTGCCATCTGCGAGGTGACCATGACAGCAAAGGGTCATATCATCCGCGTGGAAGAACACGAAGAAGACATGTACGCTGCTATCGACGTGGCTGCTGCAAAGGTTCTGCGCCAACTGCGTAAATTTAAGACCCGTGTTGTCGAGCGCAATACGCGCACTGACGCTGCCAGCATACGCTCTGCCAAATCGGCCAAACTCGATCTGGATGCTCTTATGGAAGAGCTTTCTGACGACGAAGTTGTCCGCGAGAAGAGCATTGATCTTCAACCGCTCACTGAAGAGGAAGCACTCGTTGAAATCGACCTCTTGGGCCATGACTTCTTTGCGTATACCGATCGCGATACCAATGAATTCCGTATCTTATATCGTCGTCGCAACGGAGGATATGGCCTCCTAAAAGCAGGCGAATAGACAGATAGTTCACCCCTATCGTTTCCCCTCTCTTGGCCGAGATACAGCTGGAGAGGGGAATTTTTGCTCTTCAAGACGAGCTTGTCGTGAAGTTTTAGTCTTAAACCTGTAAGCCCTTTGAGCCACATTTAATTTCTCGTTCGGGGTCCCCGTATTGACTCAATCTTATCTGATTGTTTTAAGCTTATTTGTTGTCGTCATCGACACGGTGATGGGTCACCGAACGATTCCCAAAGTGCCAATAGGGTTTGGCATACAGATTGTCGAGCAGACCGGCACATGACGCTACTAGGGCAACAACAAGAAAATATGGCGCACCAGCAAATCCAAATAGTTCCATACCCATGACAGCTGCACCAGCCGGACTTCGCGCACCGGCCGCCAGTGCTGCCACCGCACCGAGCGCTGCGGTGAAACTCAGGGGAAAGCCGACCACCTGCGCAAGGGAACATCCAGCAAGTGCTCCCACACAGAACAGCGGAGTAATGGCTCCCCCTTTAAACCCCACACCGAGACACCACACGGTGAAAACGAGCTTGAGCATAAACAGACCAAGTGGGATTTCCTCACCCGATGTGGCCAGTGCAATACCATCAAGACCCGATCCGCTGACCGCATCAGTCCCACACGTCAACACGAATACACAGGCACCAAGCGAACCCACAACCATGCGCACATAGGTGTTTGACAAAAACCTATCGCAGACAGTGCCAATTCCTTTCAGCAAGGTGACAAATATAAACCCCACAACAGCGCACACCACAGCGGTAGCCACGCAACACACAAGCGCGTTGGATAAAGCGGGAAGGGAAAGCTGCACCGGGGCCACGCGCCCCGCACCAAAAAAATTTGTAATAGCCGAAGCAATCAGTGCTGATATCGGCACACAAAGTAGCCGTGCATCGCGATATTCGCTGCGTTTCATACGAACAATTTCGAAGGCAAACAAAATGCCGCCCAGCGGTACAAATAAGAGTGCCGAAACCATGCTCGCCATACCTGCGAGGATAAGTACGCGTTGTGCACCCGCTTCTTTGTGCACGAGTGGAGCTAAGGCACTCGCGATCCCACCGCCTGCTTGCATACCCGCAGCATCGCGCCCAACTGATGCACCACTTATTAAGGCAAGTGGCACGCACGTTAGCAATGCCGGAAAGAGCTTCCAGGTTACTGGTTTGTCAACACGCTGCGCATGAATAACAGCAGGAGCACCCGTGTCAAAAGGAATGCGAAAGCGTCGATATAGCCAGACAGAAAACACTGCCACAAAAGGAAGAAACACCAGTGTCCAGGGCTGCTGTTGGTGCAGTACTTCAGCACCAACCGTCAACCATCCAAGTGCTACCGCCGCAAGGCCGCAGGCAACACCAAGAACAATGCTTACCATTGCCCATCGCGCTACACGCCAATGGGCAGTCCCCTCAGACATCGTGCAGACCCTTATCTCGCAGCCCTCACCGCGCGATCTCGCTTACTTGCTTCTCTTATTTTAGTCGCTAAAGTTCTGTAAAAACAGACGCGTCCGTTCATGCTGTGGGTTACCAATAACCTGACGGGCCGAACCCTGCTCAACAATAACGCCGCCATCCATAAACACAATATGATCAGCTACATCGCGTGCAAACGCCATCTCGTGTGTCACGATAACCATTGTCATCTGTTCGTCGGCCAGGGTGCGAATAACCCGCAGAACTTCTTTGGTTAACTCAGGGTCAAGTGCACTTGTTGGCTCGTCGAAGAACAGCACCGCAGGATTACAGGCAAGAGCCCGCGCAATAGCCACTCGCTGCTGCTGTCCACCCGAAAGCTCGCACGGAACCATATCTTCTTTGCCCTCAAGCCCCATTTTTTGTAGAAGCTCTCGTGCCTTCTCTTCCGCTTCAGCACGCGGCACCTTCAGTACATTAATGGGTGCATCGATGATGTTTTTCATAACGGTGTAATGGGGAAACAAATTGAAATTCTGAAATACCAACCCGATACGAGCACGTGCACGACGTAAGGTTTCCTTATTAGCATACACAGCACGACCATTTTCGTCGTGCGTCACGGCAATATCCCCATAGCGCAATTCACCGGCATCAAGTGTCTCAAGTAGGGTGCAACAGCGCAAAAGCGTCGACTTGCCGCCGCCCGACGGACCAATAATCGTCAACACCTCACCTTCGTTCACTGAAAGCGAGATATCTTTAAGCACCGTAGCATCACCGAAATTCTTTCTCGCGTGAGAAAGCTGCATCAGCGTAGTATCCTGCACGTGTTCTTCCTTTCCGCGTCGTCTTGCGACTTCAAGCCTCGCAATTAACCGCTCTACAGCCGATTAATCGCGGCAGTAATCAAGCTGACTAACCGTCGTAGCTAATCGGCCCGACTAATCGTGATAGTAATCGAGTCGCTTTTCCGCACGACGCAGTATGAACTCAATAATAAGGCAGCACACCCAGTAAATGGCTGCTGCCACCAGGTACGGTGTCATACTTACCTGCGAGGCCGCAATTGCTTTGGCCTGCGTAAACATTTCCATGATGCCTAACACGAAAGCGAGCGATGTGTCCTTCACCAACGTGATAACTTCGTTGCCCATCGACGGCAAAATACGCTTGAACACCTGTGGCAGCACGATCCTCATGAATGTCTGCCCGCGCGTATAGCCCAGCACTTCGGCGGCCTCATACTGACCACGTGGAATCGATTGAATGCCGCTGCGGTAGATCTCTGCGAAATATGCTGCATAGTTAATAACAAAACCAATATCGCACGCCCAGAATTTCCAATCGCTACCCAACTGTAGGCCAAACAGGTAATAGGGCACAAACATAAGAGCCATCAGCTGAAGCATTAGCGGAGTACCACGCAATACTGATATATAGAAAGCTGCCAACCAAGCAAGAGGCTTAAAGCGGCTCATACGGCAAAGTGCCACCACCACACCTAATGGCAGAGCTCCTACCAGCGTGACGAAGAATATCTGGGCAGTCAGCGTAAGACCTGATCCCAGCAACCCCATCATTGTCGAAAAACTCACCGTGTCCCCTTTTCTATTTCCTGTTGCAGGACAGCCTTTTCATCTGCTTCACCTGCTTCATCGGCGACGTGCACGAACCGGTATCGCACGTCTCAGTGCAACACCGGTTCTTTCGTACAAAGTGTGAGGGTGCAACCATGCAAAGCCAACGAAGTAAACCCTTTCAGCTGCACCCGCGCTTCTTAAGTGCGCCCGTATTTCTTTACTTGAGTTCCCAATTATCGTATGACAGGCCGTACTGAGCGTACTTTTCGCACAGCTGCTTCACGGTTCCGTCAGCAGCCATTTCCTTTAGCGTCGCCGTTACCTTCTGAGCAAGCTCGCTGTTGCCCAGCTTGAAGCCCACCGCGTAATTTTCGGTCGAAAGCGCTTCGGAAAGCTGCATGTATTTACTAGGGTTCGCAGCAATTTGATACTGAGCAATAGACAGATCACACGCCACGGCGTCTACCGTACCAGCATCCAACTGGAGAAACGCATCGTTATAGTTACCAATTGTCTGTGGAGCGCCGCCGGTAAAGGTAGCAGCAAGATCCGCTTGTCCATCTTCAGCTGCTGGTGTTTCGAGCACATCAAGTGCGGCAGAATCAACCTGGGTCATAACTGTCTTGCCTGATAGGTCGGAAAGCTGACTGATGTTGCTGCCCGATTTAACCACAACGACCTGCTCGTTCAGCATGTAAGGGTCACTAAAGGTGTACTGCCCTTCGCGTCCTTCCATAGTGAAGCCATTCCAGATGCAATTAATAGCACCTTGCCCCAACAGCGCATCCTTGGCATCCCAGTCGATTGGTTCGGCCTTAAATTCCCAGCCATTGCGGTTGCAAACTTCCTTGGCGAGATCAAGATCGAAGCCCGTATACTGCCCGTCGTCACCCACAAAGCCGTACGGAGGATATGCCGGATCAAACCCAACAGTCAGTGTTTTGATATCGGCGGAATTGCTTGACTGGGCATCCCCGTTCTGGGTGCTGTTCTGACCACCCGAGCATCCCGCAAGCGCAAACGCAAGCACACAGACCATGCACGCACTGGCCACAAAAGCGAACAGTCCTTTCTTCTTCATCCTCTTGTTCATAACGTCCTCTTTCTCCCTTGCCGCCGTCGAACTGTCCCGTCGAACGATCGTTTTCCATCCTGTTGTCGTCTCGCTTTGTACTGCAGTGTGGGTGACGTGTACGTTTCACACCATATCCGCTTGTGTCACTTTAGCACGATAAAGCGATGGAGTGATTATAGCACGCAGTACCTTCCTTCGAAAAAAATTCAAAACTCAGTTAAAAGACCAGTTGAAAAGTACGCTTCCGCCCCCAGCTATCCAAGTTACAGCGAATAGCCGCGCTTAGATATCAGCTGATTAGATGAGGGCAGTAAGCTAAAATTGAGTATCCATCGGTTAGATAAAGGTAACCAGCTGAGCTTGATAAAGAATCCCAGCCTGTTGGGGTCAGTTCTGCAAAGTCTAGACCCTTGCCTACCGATTGCCAAAGAACCCCATGCCTGCTGGGGTTGGTTGCTTCGAAAGGGTAAAAAGACGCGGCTCAAAATCAAAGAGTTCTTCCGGAACCATGGCATGCTCGACTGTCAGGCAACCCCGAAAACACGATACTTGGCACAGATCACACTGCACACACTGAGAAGCGGTGAACTCGAGCAACAGGTCGGCTCCCGATTCCTTTGTGTCGTCATCATCGGCACGGCGCAGTGCACCCGTTGGACAAAATACTGGACACATACCGCACGCATTGCATTTCTGCTCGTCTATCTGCACGCGTCCCCACAACCGCGAAGGCTGTTTTTCTGCCTGAGGCACTTCACCAATGCGATCGAGTGCATCTAAAATCGCCTGATGACGAACGGGTTCGTACTGCGGCATACGTCCCGACCCTACCTGCAACATTTCGCGAAGCGTAGGTGTTTCTTTTTCGATATGAAGCGTTTTCAAGGCGGTTTTTACCGCTGCTTCTTTCGCTCCACTGCCAGCTTTGCTGAAAAACTCACGGCGCGCCTTACCATATACTCCTCGTTGCTGCGCGAGCAAACACGCTTGCGGAAACTCCGACGATCGGCGCACCCGAGCAGTGCTTCCCCACAGGTCAAGCAAGTTATTTGCCGATTCAACAACCTGGTCAGTCAACATTTGTGTATCGCGAAAACGACAGGTACGACAGATTCCATCAACCAGTACGATGTCATCTACCCCATGCGACGCTAACCCCACGATGAGGCTTTCATCGACACGACAGACGCAGGGCACCTCAGCAAACATTCGTGGGTCAGCTTCGCGCTTAGATGCTTTACGCGCGCAAGCAATAACCGCCTGCTTCCCGCCCAATGTTAATACCGCCTCGGCCGTCTGCTGCGCCAGATAATTATCAGGAGGATCAAGCGGGGCAAGCGCATTGGTAGGACACGCTGTTGTACAAGCTCCGCAAGAAACACAGCGCTCAAAGTCGATCAACAGATTGTTCTTTTCAATCGTTATTGTTTCATCAATAGGGCAGATAGCCACGCAACGGTCGCATTTTGAATTCCGATTACGAACCGGTGAACACCGCTGCGCCATAATGAGTACGGGACGTGGTCCAAGCTCCTGCGTTAGTTCGACAAAATCGTTGAGCGAGGGCATCTCAACGGCACTCCTCAATCTGGCTGTCTTGGTTGGTCTGTGAAAAACTACTTTGGTCTACCGCTGATTGAGAAGCTGCTCGCTGAGCATCTTCCTTCAATTGCGAAACTGCTTGCTGCGAGCTTTTCTTAACCGCGCACGATGGGCGATTGTGCTCAGCTGGCTGAAGGGCAGGTTTCCACAGGGTATCTTTCTCTGCCAACCGTTCTGCAAAATCCAAGTCGTCAGGTGTATTCACATTGATAAAGCAACGCCCGCCTGGCTCTGTTTCAAGTACTTTCGCCTGCGGAAATTCACAGAGCGATACAAAGGGAAAAATTGCCTGAGCGCGACTTTCCCCTTGTTTGAGGCGCACCTCAATTTGCGGCAGACAGCTGCTGCGACGATACAGCGCATGAAACGGCTCAAACCCATTTCTATTTACCGGCACCACGACATCAGCCCCGGTACGCTGCATTTCTTGCGATTCAGCAACGATAAGCCGTGGAGAGGCAAATACCATGTCACACGCAATAATGGCCACCTGTTCGTTATGCGCGGCAGAAAGCGCAGTGAGCATGCCAGGTAGAGCACCCCGATAATCAAGACGGTCGGTTTCAAGACGTAGCGATAACTGGGGATATTCCTGCTGAAGAAATGCGAGCTTTTTAGCTTCGTTGGTGGTAACAATAATCTCATCGGCTGCTGGTGCCACGCGTTCTATCAATCGCATGATAAGTGGACGTCCTTCAAAAGACACCAGCGCCTTGCTGTGACCCATGCGACGGCTTTCGCCCCCAGCCTGCAGCACGACTGAAATACGGGGGCGCGCATAGCGTTCACGCAGAAATGCGCAAAGACCGTCGACATCATTAAGGTTGAAGGCAGGAATACCATATATACCAGCAGCTTCATGGGCACTCGGTATGTCGGAAACCACCGCCACGGTGCTCGCCTGGGGGATTTTGCCAGCATCGACCGGTGCACCAGGGTCGGGTGCTGGCGTATGAGAAGCACGTGCCGCCTGTATAAAGTCGGTAGTCAATGGCTGCCCGCTTTGTGCAGCCTTCAGAAATATCTGCGCCACATTAGTATCCGCAGTATTGGCCGCACGCATTACTTCGATAGAAGGCAGACCACTTTTTCGGTAGCCTTCGACAATCACCAGATCATGACCGGGCATCGACTTAACCAGCTGGCTACATTCGGCTTCACCAGAAATAGTTTTAATACAGGCAACCTGACCAGGAGCCGATATAACCGTTTCGCTGGCTCCGGCAGCACGATGCCGATAGGAATCTTTTCCAGGGATATCGATATCGAAACCCACATGCCCATGGTGCTTTACGCTGCCAATATCCAAGCCATCCGCAACCAGACGCGCAATAACCGCCTCAACCAGTGTGGTCTTACCAGAATTATGACGCCCAACGACAGAAACTGCCGGACTGGGAATGATCGACGTATTGGAAATCACAGGTACCTCTTCTCGATAGCGCGATTATAGCGTACCGGTAAGAATCTGATTTCCTCTCGTGGTCTGAAAGCCTTATCCGCGCATTCCTAACGTTTCAAGAGCACGCCGAAGATCGATATCAACTGAAAGATGTTCAGGTGTCCACGGAACAACAACAGCGGGAGCAATGCCACGTCCACGCGTCGCCGCAATCGCTGAGTTCTCTGGCAGAGCGGCGACCCGAGGTGTTGCTGTATTATCCGACGTATCAGCTGTATCACTTGCATCGTTATTCGCACCGACTGCGCCGCCTGCCGCACTCTCGTATGCCCAGCGATATATCGCGGTTGGATACACAAGAACAAAGTCGTTGTCGAGTTCGCGAGAAAGCAAGCAGGTATGGTCGATAGAACCGCGTGTTATCCGACCCAACGTTGTCACTTGCGGACAAGAGCTGGCTGCTCGTATGAGCCATTCACCCGCATAAGCCGTTTCTCGCCCGCACACAATAACGCTTTTGCGCGGACGCTGCGTAAGCGGCACGGCTGCGATCTCACCATCGTCATCGCATATTGCTATCTTCATCGGCACCCCCTTGCTGCCGTGCGCCGCTCATTTAGATGAGAATTTTCTATCGGCAAATATTCACCATCACTGTTTTCTATAAGCGATCACACCTGTTCATACATAGCTTTCTATCAGCAGATATATCTAGTTCAGTGTACAGATGTGTCTGTTCTGCCTGCATGTCTATTCTACTTGCAAAAGCGAAAATCGTACCACGTGCTGACGACGTCACCTACAGCGCTTTTGACTCACGTTCGCCAAGATCGATAAGCTCCTGACGACTATGCACCTCTGCTTTGGCATATATACGCCGTATATGCGTGTCAACAGTGCTTTTTGAAACAGACAGCTCCTGAGCAATCCGGTCAGCAGTTCGACCGCGCATAGCAAACGGGAGAATCTCAGCTTCGCGTTTGGAAAGATGGTATCGCTGCGCTATGCGTAAACAAGCTATATCAAACGCGTCGCGACTAGTGGCTATCTCCGAGAGGTTCGAAAAATCGCGCTCGGTAAAAAGGAATACATACCCGATAAGTGCGAGTGCACCCGCAATCGCAACGACAACATACGGTGTCACCTGATCGGATTGACTTAGGTCGGCAAGGTTGGCAAGTAATACGCCCACAAACTCGCCCGCAAAAAGCGATGCAAAACCAACGGCAAACGATTCCACCGCGTCGCGTCCAGAAATGCGGGCAAGTACCAGAAAGAGCGAAATGAGCACTGTCTGCAATCCCAAATATCCCGCAAGAGCCACCGCCTCGCCTGGCAATGGCGATGCAGCATCTTGTAATACTGGCACTGCAATCACACCGACAAGCATCATAAAAATAGCCAGACGATAGGATTTATTTAATGAGGCTCCTTTTCCGAAGCCGTCAGAAGCAAGCAGTGAAAGTGCTCCAACAAGAAAAGCCCCGAACAGCAAAAACGACACCGAAGCATACGGGATAGCCATCGCTCCTGGGTTGGTGGCATATGTTTCCATAAAACCAGCCGCCGCCCCAAAGCAAATGGTGCCCACCATAACCTTGGCGGAAAGAATAGCGGTGTCACCCGTAGCCGACATTCCCACTGCACCGACAGCGGGCACCCCCACCACGCCAGTGGCAGATACCTTCCTTACACCAGTTCCAGCAGCAGATACCTTTGCCGCGCCAGCTGTACTAATAGAGAGCATTACCGCTGTACCTGTACCACCAGTGGCAGAATCCTCTACGCCAGCGAATGTTTCGCCTTTTGGTACCATCTGCGACGATACTGCTGTATTCGCCGCACCGTGCGACACATCAATAAGTGCAACACTTACAATCGGCAATAGACCCAAACCACATGAAACCACCAAAGAAGGTGCTAACGAACAGGCAAGACAAATAAGCGCCCCAACAAGAGAACCGACAAAGACTTCTGTTACTGATGAACGCAGAGTCCCCGCGCCAAGCACGCGACCCCATGCAGCCAAAATAAAGGCTGCTGACAGACCGAGCACTGCCCCTTCCACCGTTTGCCACCCAGAAAGAGCTTCGGAGGCAAACGCAAACGAGTGAAGCAGGGACGATGCCGCCATTGCTACGGCATATACAAACAACAATGGACGAAGCAGCAATACCTGCCGTGATTGTCGTGAGTGGGCACGCAGAATCAGAAATCCCACAACCATAAACGCTAACGTAAAAAGCAGATCGACGCGCTCAAAAGAGATGTCACCCAGTGATAACCCTTGGTTTTCCCCCAAATAGAAGAAGGAAAATATAAATGCCTGATTGCACGCAAAGCCCACGACCCGCTTCGACGATATTTCATTGTCGAAGAACCGTGGAGGCTTTGGTGCATTGATCGAAGGCATTTCCACCGCTTTCACTAAAGAAGAGCCTGTCCCATAGTACCAAACTCAACCATCTACGCCGCAGTGGGATACGTAACCTTGTCGCGCTATTCAGCGGGTTCCTTAGTCTTTGCGACCTTCTTTACCACTTTCTTCACGCGCTTCTTTGGTTCAGCGGCAGTGCTTCCCTCAGCTGTATCTTTTGCCTCAGTAGCATCGGTGTCGTCTTCGGAAGTTTCTTCGTCTGCATCGACAGCTTCTTCAACAACTGTCTCTTCTTCCTTCTTGCCGTCGCCGAGCCCATCGCGCAGACCCTTAATAGAACGACCTACTGCATTACCTAACTTGGGAAGGTTCTTTGGACCAAAAATGAGTAGCACCACGATAAGAATGAGAAGAAGCTCGGGAATACCGATTCCACCGAATTTCATTGTGTCTCCTTTGATTTCATTGCTTTTCTTTTACGGTTCTTAGGTGAGCCGTACTGGAACCCCCATCACACCATGCAAGCTGCATTTCATACAGACAGACAAGTGTTTTATAGAGGCTTCCGTACAACTTTTATCATAGTTTCGGTGTCATGTAAGAGTTTGAGCCTCGAGCAATTACTACCGAAACTGTCTTCGCATACTATGAACTTGAACTGCGATTTTTCCTATCATGCAGACTAATGAAATTTGCGATAAACCACAATTTTTTGTCATGCAAACACATGATTGGCGTCTTTATGCTGACAGCACCGCGCTACCAATGGTTATCTATGCCTGTGCGATTGCATCGTCAATGAGACTGCGCAAATCAGCAATTCCATCGCCCTTCAATGACGAAACGGGCAACACAACAACATCGCCTGCAGCCGCAAGCTGCTTGCAAAGAGTAGCTACTTGGGCGCGAACCTTGCTCTTGCTTGAAAGCTTGTCCGCTTTGGTAAAAGCAATCATGAAGGGTATCTCATGCGATTGGAGAAAGCCAATCATCTGCTTGTCGAGATCGCTTACCTCATGGCGGATATCTATAAGCGACACACAGAGAGCAAAGCGCCGATCTTGCTTAAAGTAGCCTTCGACAAGCGGACGCCACCGCCCCATTTCAGCCTTCGAAACCTTTGCGTAGCCGTATCCCGGCAGATCAACGAAATCAACCTCCCCCACATTGAAGAAGTTGATGTTCTGCGTACAGCCAGGTTTTTGCGACACCTTAACAAGGTCTTTACGGCTAAACACCTTATTCATCAAAGACGATTTACCCACATTTGACCGACCGACAAACGATATCTCTGGCCGTATCGATACAGGCACCTGATCGGCTTGAGCATACGAAGCCACAAATTTTGCCAAGTGGTAATTCATGTACATTATTCCCTTGCTTATTCCGCGCCGTTGCCCCGTAAGAAGCGCTCCCACCACGCACGAGAAGCAACGCCGATGGACGCCAACATATCGAGCAGCCCTTCTTGGCTTTCGGCCGACATCGCCGCAAACTCCGAACGCATCATCTGCTGGAAGCGTGCAGGATCCGACTGCAACGTAGCAAATGCCTGCTGCATTTCAGCCAAAGCTGATTGATCAATTCCATCTAAATCAACCATTCCTGAAAGAGAAGAGAAATCAAAGGAAGTTGATTTATCAAATTGAAAAGGAAGCGAAGCAGAGCCGAAAGAGGCTGTGCCTCTCTGGTTTGTTTCGTTTGCGTCCGGACGAGGAAAGTCTAACCGGTAAAATGCTTCAAGCATTTCATCAAAACCAGGCGGTACCTTTGACCCGCCCTGTGATGATTGGGAATACACGCCTTCCTTGAACACCACGTTCAATGTCCATTTGAAATCCGCATCTAAATCGTACTGTTCATCCCAGCCAAATACGCCAGCAGCACTCAAGTCGTCTTTGAGTTGCTGTGCACTTGCTTGCGGTAGTGTGCGAGTGAAATGGGTACCGTTAGCGCTTGATCCTGTCTCAACATTCAGCTTATACATGCCCGACCCGTCTTCCTTCATGCGGAACACCGACCGACCTCCCGGCTGCTTAAACATCATGAAGGTCAAGCTATGAAACGGAGGGTTGTGACGACTTTGCGCTACCATTTGATCTGCCGTTTTATCTATCATTTGATTGGCTGCCATGTCTGAAGTTTGATCTGTTGTCTTGTCTAAAGAAGGCTGTTCGCTCACTCTGACACGCTTCCATAAGAGGTCTTAATAGTTGACCTCTTTAGTATACCGTCAGATAGGTGCGACAACGATTCGTGTTGCCAGTCGGTAACGGGTGCTTTGCCATCTTTAGAATAATTTGGTAACAAACAAGTTAACTGACCTGCGCTATCTATCAAGAGGATTTAGGAACAGATCGTGCCTGCAGGCTCGTACAGCTCCTCCGTTTCAGTCTGGTAGGGTAACGCCATAAAGGAAAAGGCGCTACAGCCGAAACCGCAACGCCTTTTCTTACTTATGAAAGGTCGAACCCTTTCACGCACCAGTCTTACACAGTAGCCGTGAAACTCTACTTATGCACCTGAGAGGTGTTGAACTCGTCCGCAATAACCTTATCGCCCTCTGCCTTGGTCAACCAACCATCAGGAAGGTTTACATCCTCATGGCAGCCAGTGCACTGTTGTACAGAAGCACGATGCCCCTTGTGGCAGTCGGTGCAATCCATGCGGATATCCTCATGGTGTTGTGAGTGTGGATTGAAATCCATCCATACTGTTGATGCCTCAAGCTTGTCATAGTTGACATCGCCGTTTTCATCACGCAGGTAAGAATGACAGTTCTCGTTCACGCAGAATTTATTAGCCGGTTCTCCCCACCAATGGGTAAGATCGTCACCAACACGTTCATCCAGCGGATCATAGTAGTTACCGGATACAAACCCGACAGCCTCACTTACCTGTTCCCCAATAATGGGATGATGACAGGTCATGCACCGAAAATCGCTTTTACCAGTTGTCTCATTGGTGCGATGAAGAGTCGCCATCATTGCGTTGGTATTGCTCACTGGGTTGCCGTATTTGTCATGACCCGGCTGATCGCCTGGTTCGCTATAGGTATCCAAATACTGATCCATATTGTGGCAAATAGCTGCACAGAATCCTGGTGTTTCGTGCCATTCCCAAAACCCAACACCAGCGAGCGCTATCACAACGGCGATAACGCCGATGACAATACCCTTCTTACGCTTCTTTAGTGAAGGACTGCTGGCCGCGTCCGTATCAGCCTTGGCAGCTTGCATATCTGCTTCAGGGGCGTCCACGGCCTGTTTGTCCGTATTTTTCATCTCGTCGCTCATACGGCACACTCCTTAGTTGCCGTAGCCGTACTTTTCAGCCTCGGGCAGGCCGTAATCCTGCGTCTGAGGCAGCGATTCGGGGAAGTCCAGGGTCTTCGCCTTGTCGTTTGCAGGATCGTACTCGCTCACAAAGCCTTCAGCAGAAGATTCCATACCGAGCAGCTGATCGCCTTCATCGAGAAGCTTTTCGGCTTGGTCAAGTACGTGCATAAAGCGATCGCGATTATGTGCGCCCTTACTGTTCTCGGCAAAAGCAGAGTTCCAGTAGTAAGCGGCAGCACGCTGGATGTACTGTAAACGTTCTAGGTCGGAATCGGCTACGGTGCCAGCTGCTAGAGCCTTCTCAAAGTTCTGAACATAGCAGGCGGTACGCTGGCCAACCTGATGGGTGCGTCCCCAAACTTCTTCCTGCGTCTGCTTTACTTCAGCCTTGAGATCTTTGTGGCAGTTGCTGCAATCGTTCTTGATGAGTTCATCATTGTCGAGCGGGCTACCCCAATAATGGCTTGTATAGGCGTTGCCGTCGGCATCGGTTTCTACCTTCATGTGGCAGTCGGCGCAGTCATAGCCAAGCTTAGTCATATGGTTGCCTTCGCCGCCATAGTTGTACTCATACTCTGAGTGACGAACAGCAAGCATCTTTGCCCCGGTGGACTCATAGGTCCAGTCGACAAAGTTGTGGTTGTCATACCATTCGATCGCGTTGTCAGGTGTCATCTCGCTGATGCTATCATAGGGGCTTGTCGGCTCGCCCGTTACAGCATCCATTGAATAGTCGCAATGGCACTGACCGCATACCTCGCCAGACACCGAACGCTTATCGGCATCAGGGCCCATTGCGCGAATCCAATCGGCGCGCAGTGGTTTAAGCTGGGTAGGATCATCGTTTACGTGGCAGTTCGCACAGCTAATACCTTCAGCATCAGCTAAGCTGCTGCCACCTTCTTTATACGTCTCAGCAGTAGCAAACATGTTGCGCTGCCATGCCTCGTTACCCATTTCTGCAGCTTCAAAATGCAGATTGGGTGTCTTGCAAGCCAAGCACTGAGCTTTCGTCTTATCACTGACACGACCATTATTCATAACGGTATACATGGCATAGGTATGACCACCAGGCTCCATAAAGAACTTGGCATAGCCATAGCCCTTGCCCAGCGTAACCATTTCAGGATACAGCTCGTCTTTACTTGCTTTGCCCTCGGGCCACGTATTCTCGTCGTTCGACAAGAACGTACTGTACTGATTCGGATACTGATCAGCCCAAGAATGAGCTTCAATCACACCGAATGAATTAGCTTCAGGCACATAGCTTGGTGCTTCAGCCTTCGGTGTGGGAATACCCGGATTCTGCTTGGGCGCGCAGGCGTATAACGCCAGAGCTGCAATGGCGATGGCGGCAACACAAAGCCACACCAAAGCACGTTTCGGTATTCTGCGAGTCATAATGACTCCCTCCTCACACGTCATAAATCCCTAGCATCTTTGTACAGGAAATGGACACAAAGGGTAAGAGGGTTTTCCCCTATTTGAAATAAATAAGCTATCAGGGGAAATATTTTTCTGTGTGCTTTTGCCTTAGTAAACTGGTCTTTTATTAAATATGTTGGAATTATGAATCAAATATGAACCAATACTATTTGCTACATCGCTTGATGTAGCAAATAGATATAACCGTTCACGGGTAAAAACTGACCGTTCACAGCAGTATAACCTGCTTATTGCAGATATATCTCTTTGCTCTTGAATCTTTACTCTCCTATTTACACTTTCATCCCTTCCCTTAGATCTCTCTATCTTTTGATGTCTATCACCCAGCACTGACGTATCTTTACGCAGCAAAACAAAGGAATGAAGAAGAAAAGTACCTTTTGGTCAGCACTCAGTACACTTTCATGCTCGCCTCTTGAACAGGTATTGCATACAGTAAAAGCAAACCGGAAGACGGTAGGCGCTGGGGAGAGCGTCTTCGTTTTGAGCTCAATGCCATCCGGAAAAATCGATCGCCCGTCACACGCGGGCAAAGCGACTATAGGAGGGAATCATGGAACATGATGAAGTACAGCGACATCTGAGTCGAAGAACCTTCGTCAAAGGAGCTGTTAGCTTAGGAGCCTTAAGTGGCCTCGCTGGCATGGGGCTTACTGCTTGTGCTTCGCCATCATCTAACAAAGCGGGCGGCGCTTGGAAAGCCGGCAACTACAGTGCCAATGTGACCGGGCATAATGCCCCATTCACCGTTAATGTAACGTTCTCTGATAACGCCATTACAGCTATCGATACCGCAGGCAATCAGGAATCGCTTGGCGTGGGAGCTTCAGCAATTGACGAACTAACCGGACAGATGATGGAATATCAGACAACGAATGTCGATGCGGTTACGGGTGCAACCTTATCAAGTATGAGCTTCCAGCAGGGTGTTGAGGACTGCGCAAAACAAGCAGGTGCCGCTTCTGATCTTGCCCGCGCAGAACGGCCTGAAGAAAAGGTTGACGACACCTATGCGGCAGATGTCTGCGTAATCGGTGGTGGTGGCGCTGGTTTAACAGCAGCGATATCAGCAGCCCAGGCAGGGGCAACCGTTGTCGTTTTGGAAAAATGCGGCATTACCGGCGGATCAACCAACGTATCGGAAGGCGCGCTCAATGCCGTTGACCCCGAGCGTCAAGAAAAGCAGGGCATTGAAGACTCTATTCAAAAATTCTACGACACAACTTATGAAGGTGGTCACGAGCAGGGAACGCCCGAGCTTATTGCTTACCTCACGGAAAATGCGCTCGATTCGGTGCATTGGCTTGAATCACTGGGGGTTGAATTCAAGGAGAAGGTAGGCTCCGCCACCGGGTCGCTCGGCGAACGCAGCCATTACCCAGCAACACCTTCGGGCAACACCTATATTCGCTCATTCCAGAAATACTTGGCCGATCATCCTGACCAGATCACGCTCCTGCACGAAATGCAGGCAAAGCAGATTTTGATGGAGGATGGCGCGGTTATTGGTGTGACAGCACTCCATCGCGGCCAGAAAAGCATCACGGTGAATGCACGGACGGTTATTGTTGCAACCGGCGGCTTTGGCGCTAATGTCGAATATCGCCAACAGGTAAACACTGGCGTCTGGTCCGATGTGGTGCTCGACAGCACTATCGGATGCACCAACATCAAACCCTGCGCCCAGGGCGAAGGACTCAAACTGGCAGAAGATGCTGGCGCTCAGCTTGTGGGGCTCCCTGATATTCAGCTGCACCCCTGCGGCACGCCAGGGACAGGCCTTATGCAAGATATTCGCACTTCAGGCCGTAACCGCATTTTTGTTAACACCAGCGGAGCACGTTTTGTCAACGAAGGGGCCGAACGCGACACTCTTTGCAAAGCTATTTTTGCTCAGCCCGATTCAACGTATTGGATTGTTGTAAATAAGGTTCGGTACCCCTCTGAAACTGAGCCCGATGCAAACGGTGCGACGATTGAGAATATGTTGGCTCTGGGGCATATCGTAAAAGGCGAAACGGTAGAGGACTTGGCAAGTCAGACCAAAATGGACGCTGCAACACTGCAGGCTTCAATTGACGGCTACAACGCCGTAGTTGCTGGGCAGACGGAAGACGAATTTGGGTTTAAAGCGAACAATACGGCTGATCAGCAGCTGACTGAAGGCCCTTGGTACGCCTGCCGTAAGGTACCCACCGTGCATCACACCATGGGCGGCATCCGCATTGATACCGACGCTCACGCGCTCGATGAATACGGATTGCCCGTCAAAGGGCTCTACGCTTGTGGTGAATGCACAGGAGGCATTCATGGAAGTAACCGTCTTGGCGGAAATGCGATTGCAGACTGCGTTACCTTTGGGCGCAGTGCTGGCACCCACGCTGCTGCCGAATCCCAGGCGTAAATAAGGTTTACAGAAGTAGCCAAAAACCTCAGACGAATCAAAACCGCGCACCCATCAATTCACTGGGCGCGCGGTTTTCGAAGTTTAAAGGACAAAGCTCAGACTATAATCGATCGAGCAGTTCCTGCTTGGTATGCACGCCAACCTTTCGATACACGATACGCGTGTAATTCCGAATTGTATTTGGCGAGTACTTCAACTCATCAGCAATAACTCGACGGCTCCTGCCTTGAGCAATCAACGACACGATAGCCTGCTCCACTTCGGTTAAACCATACCGCTCGGAAAACACGGTTAACCGATCTGTCATCCGGGTTTCGGGTTGTGATACGTGCTGTTTTTGCTGATCGGCTTGCTGTACTTGCTGTGTCAATGGCGTGCTTATCGCTAATCGCGCCAGCTCAAAACCAAGTGGATGACCATCCATAAAATAGGCGCGCAACACCAACGTTGATTCAACAACCAAAATCAGTGCCATCGCTATCAAAAGCCACAGGTTCTCGCCCACAAACGGCCCCACCGCATGAACAATCAACCGTCCTGCTGACATACAAAGAAGTGAACCGCCATACACCACTGCATACACCCCTGCTGCCGTCAGTCGTGTATGCCGCGCGATCATACAAATAAAGAAAATCATAGGGAAATAAAAGCACGTGACAGCGGTCGTCAAAAGAAACGTACTCAGCTCTTCCGCCCCTGCGAGATGGCTCATTAACAGGCAGATACTCGCCATCATAAACACGTTCTGAAACAGCCAGTATCGCTGAAAGTCAAACGCACGGCCACGTACGAGCACAAAGCCAACCACAACGGCTATCAAACCAATAACGAGCACCTGATGAATCGAGCGCATCATCTGGGATAACTCACGGAGACTTCCGTCCGGATAGCCAAGCCCCATGCCCAGCAAGAACGCATACAGAAAGAAGGCCACTACAGCCTGAATCATTCCCGTGCGAAGGGGCTTTCGCTCATACAAGCTGTCGGGCGTCTCGTTTACGCCAGCACCAAACAACAACCCGCTGCCGCTCTTTAAGAAAGATGGAGATTGGCGACGGTCGATTTCTTCCATGGACTGCCAGTAGGCAAATACCGACAAGGCAGGAATAAACAGGTTGACCATGCCTGCTACCACATCATCGAGATACCCCATCACCAGTGAAAGAGCGCACGACAACGCCAAGCCGCCTGCCAAACAGAAGAACACTTCACCTGGTCGCAAACGTTCAAGGAAAAATATCCAGATAATTTCGCCGCCGACAAGCCCCACACCGCCGATGATAATGCGCAGCATCTCAAATTGAATACCGCCAAAAAATATCTCGAGCAAATAGAGCACACTCGACGCACTCATCAGGACAAAGCCCGACCACACAAATACGCTGCGCGATATATGCCGAAACCGCGTTCGTGCCATGAGAAATACCAAGATCGCAATAACGGCAACCCTGACGATATTGGCCCCGACTGTTACCAGGCCAACGTCAGCAGAAAAGTGGAGATTGTAGAAGTTGAACTGATACCACAGGCGATACAGTCCGATACCGAAAAAGGCGAGAGCGAAATATGAAAGAAACGCTGCTTTAAATGCAGGTAAAGAGCCAGTATGTAAATACCGATCAATACGCATGCTCGAATCGTTCGAACCGTGGTCGTTACTTTGAAGCTCCCTTCCCATGCAAGGCATTCTAGCAAAACGCGCACGAGTGGTCTGCCTGATCCTTCTTGATGAGTGCCTTTGAACATGCGACAAACTGACATAACAAACCAGCACTCGTTATCGAACACACCTTTGTTCTTTACCTCGCCTTTTATCCATTGACTTATTACTTTATTTACCTACCTTAAAAAATCAGGCCCTCTGCTACTCGCAAAAGGCCTGACAACAAGGACGGATAGGAGAAGTTATTTCTTCAGATAACCGCCAACCGAACGACCGCATTCCCGACCGAGCGTAATGGCCATTCCTAAGCTGCAGCCAGGAATAGGCGTAATGTACTCATAACCAAAACGACGGCCGCAGTCGTTGCCCGACACATACAGACCGGGAATGGGCTCGAGGTTCTTATCAAGCGCGTTCTGATCGCCATCGGTAAGGATGCCACCACAGGTAACCATGGTCTCGCCAAATTTGGGCTCATAACTGCACGCATAGTACGGCGGCGTATTAACCGGGAACAATACTTTCGCATCGCGGCCATATTGATCATCTGCCCCGACAGCACAGCATTCGTTGTAATGATTAATCTGCTCGACAAAATCAGTGACAGCCGAACCCGTAAAGCCCATCTGACTGGCCAGGCCCTCTAGTGTGTCATCGGCAATGTAATCGATAGTTGTAACCGGACCGTGACCCGCTTCTTTCTTATCGTCGGCGCTTTCCGTATATGTGCCCTTGAACTTGGCGTATGCCTTATCCAGGCTATCCTGCAATTCCTTGATGTTTGCCTCGTTTGCCGTAAATCCAGCATGTTGCGGCAAGGTGTATCCGCGATACGTGGGAAAGTTTGAATCGAGAACGGCATACTTCGCTTTGCGGGAATGGAACACGGTGGTAAGGCCGCGCTGCTCACTCGTGGGATAGTACTCGTTACAGAAACGCTTACCATTTTCGTCAACCCAGACCGCCTGCGGCAGGCAGTTCATTTTGCCCGGCACCGACAGCCCGCGAAAATTCATACCAGCGATCGGCGTGGTTTCCAAATGAGCGCCTGCCCAATAGGCCATACGCACACCTGCGCCGTCGTTGGTTGACATGCTGCTCAGCTGTTCATCTCCCACCAGCATGCCTTCCATATCGAATATTAAATCCTTCAGCATGTCAGGATTGCCACCGAAACCGCCTGTTGCAAGCACCACCGCGCGCGCTTCGTACTTCACATACCCGTCTTGCGCCTTAGTAACCAACCCCTTTACCGTGCCATTATCCATAACAACATAGAAGCCTTCTTCTTGCCATTTAACTTCGCCACCAGCATCAACACCAGCTTGACGGTTGTAGCCGATGAGCTTCGTCTGATTGCAATCGCCGTAGAAACTGCAAACGCTCGGCCAGAATTTAATACCCGACAATTCGTCCATCTGATTTTCGGTCTGTGGGAAGAATGCCGTGGTCATCGTAGCAAAGTCTTCCGCTGTGCAGCGATCAAGATACCAGTTTGAATTCGCCTCTGAGTTCTGCGCGAACTTCATAACCAGATCTTGGTTGGCAGAATTGCCTGTAATCTTCATCCAGTTCTGGAAAAACTCGACCGGATCGATGTGCGGCACACCACGTTGCTGCAAGATGTCTGCATTAAGCGATGCAAACTCGTTGCCAACCGCCGCAAACGAACCCTCTGCTTGCTTTTCGATAAGAACGGTCTTGTACCCTTCTTCGCAAAGCTCGCGAAATGCTGTTACGCCCGCAAACCCACAGCCCACCACAACAGCATCGCACTGAACGGTACGCACGATATCTGAAGAAGAAACCTCTGACGGAGCTGTCTTCCACGTTGAAGCATCAGATTTGTTCGATGAGGTTGCACTGCTTTCACTTTTCGCCTTCGGCTGTGCACACGCAGCCAAGGCGCCCGCTGCTGCGACACCCATGGCACTGAGTGCCCCGCCCTTTATAAAGTTTCTACGCGAAAATGCATGCCCTTGTCCAGATGAATGCCGTTGGTTGCTGGTGTGTTCCTGTCCGATTGAGTGTTCTTGCTTGCTCATCAGGTATGCCCCCCTTTGTATTGGCGTCGATCTGACTTCTTTCGAATCGCATGCGGGGTTGTGCGGGAAATAGGAACGTTTTACCAATCGCTTTGCTGCCACATTGTGCCGCAGTAGTTTTCGGCTGCACTATCTGCTGCTGCACTACCCTCTTGCGCATATACTCAAGTATCACGACGCGCTTCAGATGGGGGCATCATATCGACTACAGGGCATCTCTTACATCGCGGAAGAACGGTATTCTTTTCCTGCCTCTGTTAGCAGCAAACGTCAAGATGGTCGCGTTTTTGAGGTATTTCTTACATACTGCCTGTTTAAGAGCAATAACGCCATCAATTAAAACGACACATCAACCCTTTAGTGTGTGATTACGGCATTGCGCAGTAATCATCTTTTTCATCGCGCAATAAATGCACCATTGATACAATTTGTTCCTACACATCAACACATGCTTTAAGAGAGCTCTTATGAATCGAATTCGCGCCTTCAATCCTGCCGTTTTGAGTGCCTTTTTGTGCTTTGCCTCGACGACCGTGATATTCAGCCCCAACGCGTCGATCTTCCGAGGATCCGGAGAGCCCGCATTTATGGCTTGGTTTATTTTCCCGCTGTTCCTTGGCGCACTTGCCACGTCGTTGATATGGGGCACCGCTCAACGAACACACATCCATACTCCTCTGGAATCTTCCAACACAGCTTTTTCTTTTGCTGTGGCGTCGGTCTATGCCATTTCAACGTGCTGCTTTATTATCCCGGCGTTATCGATAGCCACTCCACCAATTATTCCTGCCATAGCAGGCTTTGCCAGTGGCTGTGCGCTCGTATTAATCTGTTCAAAGTGGGCCGAGATTCTTTCTGCACTGAACTTTCGGGAAGCCATCGCGTTTAGCGCTTGTGCTTGTATTGGGTCATCCCTTATTGGCATGGGTTTTTCTCTTCTGCCTTTGGCTTTACGTGTTGTCCTCTTCTGCATCGGTGTTTTAGTGAGTGGCTTCGCTCCGTTTTTTCTTTCGCATATGACTGCACAACAGGCAGGCGGTACAGTATCTCAATATTTAACCAGCTCGCATGACCCGCATAATTCTAAAGATCGAACTCGCACGACTGCACAGCAAGCAGACAACGAATCATACCGCACTCAAGCGGACAAGTCAGAGGAAGAGGGCAACTTTAAAACGAGCGACCTTATCGCCACGATGAAGTTACCCGCAATTGCACTTATTATCTATGCCTTTATGATGAGCGTTATGAAATACCAACCGTTAGGCCTGGTTGATGGCGAATATATTGGCGGGGCACTTGCGGCGCTCTGTATTATTCCGCTGCTCTTTATTAAGGGAGATAAGCCGCTTTCGTCACTGTTATACCGCGTAATTGCCCCGATTATTGGCGGCATTGTTATCGTGCTGGTAAGCCTTCCACCTTCCTCCGTTGTCCATAGTATTGCGCTCGTAGGTGTGTATGTGTTTCTTTCAGCCCTGGCTATTCTGGCACTGGCTCAGATTATCGCCATTATGAATGCCGGCGAATTTCCTGCCGCATTTGTCACCTGCGCTGCCCTCGCATCAGGCAGCGTTGTGTCGCTTATCGGCCTTATTTGGACAAAATTATTTGGCGGATTATCGGACTATCAGCCAATTGTTTTTGTGCTTATCTCGCTTTACTGCGCGCTCATGCTTATTTCATTTGGATGGGAAAGTTGGCAACGCATTACGCAAGAAGCGCGTCCCAACGACGCGGACAACAACCAGGCGTCGTCCGCGTCATTCAGTCGGGGGCTTCCCCGTATTCCGAAGAGCCTTTCAGATAAACTTACCAATCGTGAAAACGAAATTCTTGTCTTTTTGGGACGCGGTTATTCCATTTCCTATATCGCCGAAAAGCTTTTCATTAGCGAAAGTACGGTGCGCACTCACGTCAAACATATCTACGCCAAACTGGGTATACACTCGCGAGAAGATCTATTCGCGCTTATCGACCAGAGCGCAGAGGTAGAAACTATCTAAAAACAATAAAGCTACGCCAACACCGTCCAAGGCCGCGAGCAAAGCAACCCCAGCAATACCGTCATCACTTGTCCGAGCAAGCATTTTAAGAAAGCAGCGCAAGTAAGTCGTCCTTCGTTAAGGAAGCAAGCGACGGCGTTGCCCCGGCGCCTATTATCTGATCAACAAAGGTATGTTTGGTCTCTTGCAGCTTGACAATGCGCTCTTCGATGGTGTCGTGCTCAATCAGCTTATACACCGTTACATCGCGCTTTTGGCCGATACGATGTGCTCGGTCAGTCGCTTGATCTTCTGCCGCCGCATTCCACCAGGGGTCGGCATGCACGACCACCGACGCCCCTGTAAGGTTCAACCCTGTGCCACCGGCCTTGAGCGATATAAGAAATACCGGCACTTCATCGCTATTGAAAGCATTAACTAACTGCACACGTGTTTGTTTAGGAGTAGCTCCTGTAATGGTGTGATATGCAATGTCCATTTCATCAAGCCGCTGTGCAATACGTGAAAGAAAGCTTGTGAATTGAGAAAACACGAGTGTTTTCTCTCCTGCATCACGACTTCCTTCCACGATGTCGGCAATGGCATCGAGCTTCGATGCAGGGCCACGATAGTCGTCGTATACCAAAGCTGGATCGCAGCAGAGCTGACGCAGGCGGGTGATTTCTGCAAGTACTTCGAGTTTGCCTGTTGAAAAACGGGCATCATCAGTGCTTTTAATCGACTGGCGCAAGCGCGCTTCATGGGCTTGATACAAATCGCGCTGCTTTCCTTCTAACCGAACAGAAATAATCGACTCAAGTTTGTCAGGCAAATCGGTTAGTACCTCCGCCTTGCGCCGCCGTAAGATAAATGGCGCAGTTGCCTGCCGAAGTCGCTCGGCTATCTTCGTGTTTCCCTCCACAATAGGCTTGTCATACCGATCGCGGAACCGGCGATAGCTGCCTAACAGTCCCGGCATCAGAAAGTCGAAGATGCTCCACAGCTCACTCAAACGGTTCTCGATAGGTGTACCCGTCAGGGCAAAGCGATGATCAGCTGGAATGGCTTTCATTGCTCGTGCTGCCTGCGTTGCATGGTTTTTAATGTATTGTGCCTCGTCAAGGGCAAGGCAATCGAAGCGGTAGTTTGCAAAGTGCTCAATATCACGACGGGCTAAATCGTACGAAGTCACATACACATCAATGTCGGTACGCTGGCGCAGAGCCTCACGTTCAGAGGCAGTACCCACCAACGCGGCAACACGCAGATGTGGCGCAAAGCGATCGAATTCAGCAAGCCAGTTATATACCAGTGATGCTGGACAGACGATTAGATTGCTTCGATTGGTGTGCGCATGAGAAAGACTTCGACTCACCATCAATGCAATAAGTTGAACTGATTTTCCTAAACCCATTTCATCAGCAAGAATGCCCCCCATGCCAACATCACAGAGATGCGCCAACCAGCAAAATCCCTCTTCCTGATAGGGACGCAATACCCCGCGTAAACTATCGGGAATAGCATGCGAGGCAGCCTGTTGTGGATTAAACTGCTCTATCCATTGAGAGAACGAATCGTCCTTTTCATCGTCGCTCACAAGCGTATTTACAAGAAATGCTTGGTAAGAAGGAAGCTCAATTGAACCGCGCGATAACTGCTGAGCAGTCAACCCCAGTTCCTCTGCCAGCGCAGCAGCCTCGGACAAATCGCCCTGCGAAAGATCAATAAACATGCCATTCTTCAGGCGGTGATAGCGCTTGTGAAGCCGATAAGCACTAAGCAGCGCTGCAATTTCTTTAGCTGGAATAAGATCGGACGAAACGGATAGGTTTAACAGATCAGATTGGATTGACACCCCCACTGCTACCATCGGACGAGAGGGCGCTGTTAAGCGATCGAATGCATCGGTCGTGAACACCTCACCAACCTGAGATATCACGGTAAGTCCACCAAAAAGCAAACACGCAAGACGTTCGTCATCATCTTCCGCAATGAAATACACCCCACCAAAGCCATCGCTTGCAAAACCTTCGGCTTCGGCACCATCATCAAACCCAAAGGGAGCCTCCTCAAGATAGCGGGCGATTACATCACGCGCGACCTGTTCAAGTGCTGTATTTCGAGAGAATCCTTCAGGCTGAATGGGATCGAGCACCGAAAATGAACGGTCACCGTAGCGTGCCTGTACATCACAGGTAACCAGCCCATCGTGACGATCGAAGTAAAATTGCAACTCACCCGTCTGTGGAGTGTACTTGTCATACTCTGCTGGTGCCTGAATAGTGATAACGCTCTTTACTGCAGGAAGTACCGTCGAACAAAAAGTCGGGACATCCTCGGCAGAAATCAGTATGCGTTCTGAATCTTCGTTATAGATGCTCCGCAAGAACCATTCGATATCTGCCACTGATGCATCGCAGCGGTAAAAGGTCTGACCATCAAACAACCAGAGCGCTTTATCGCCTTTGATTATTTCGAACGCCGAATCGTATTGAATGCGACAACCCCCGCCCGATAAAGGGGCAAGTGTTAGTTCCAACGGCGGATTGCCATCAATCACGCGCACGCGCCGTGCCCGTGAGCGTTTTGAGTCGCTTACAGAAAGCGACACCGAATTGCCCAGATACAGTTCAAGCAGGTCAGCCAATTCCGCTTCGACCAGATGTAATTCGCGCCCCAAGCTGAATGATGAAGCAAAGTGGTATCCCTGCTGCAAAGCACTGCGGCGGATACGAGAAGCACGTTGAAGAAAGTCGATAAGCACACGACTACGCTCGTCAAATGCCTGGCGTGTATGAACGAATGCGAGCTTTTTGCCATACGCAAAGAAATCCTCAGCTTCTACCCGAGCTAAAAAAGCATCAATCGCCTTAACAACGTATTCCGTTGTCCCGTCGCTCACCTTACAACGAATACCCCACCCGGTGTAATCGAGGGTGAATTCGGGAATAAGCGAGAAGGTCTTCTGTATAGCAAGCTCGGATTCCTGCTGAGCGTGCCCCGCCCGCTGCCGAACGTTTTGAGCGGTATGTATTCCAGCTAATCGCATCGCTTCAAGTACGCTTGGCGATGTTTGGGCGTGATGCCCAAAGTCATACCCTTCATATTGGGAAGCGCGTAGTCCAAAATCGTACACGAGCGCTGCCATATGCTTGCATGCATTCGATAGATCAGCTGCTGGGCAGGTGCAGTTAGCATCGATAATGCGATTCTGAGACTCGTCGAGAATAACTTGTGTCTCATAGTCTTCGTTGTAATGCGAGGTAGCCGGCGAAAAGGTGCACGACAAGTACGTGAGATCCTGCTGGTAAGAAACAGTACGATCATGCAGACGTAAACCCCACTTTGCAAGACCTACGCCTTTAGCCACAGTCGCTTTGCCAAAGGCAAGCTGCAAAGCTCTTTCTGAGATCATAGTGGCTCCCACATCGCACAATGCGTCAATACAACGCAATACCTATCCATTCTCTAGCTTACCGCTTAACGAGCAGGAAAGAAAAGTTGTGATCAATTACGAATGATTGTTCCATCTTGCAGCAATACCATGCGGTGTTAAAGCTTTATCAGGCGGAAGACTACTTCGATTAGGGCTCTAAACTGGTGAAATATGAGGCTTTGGACACACTTTTCTACCTATATCTTTAACGTCGATCCGCGTTTTTAGAGCTACTGCTTGAATTGTGACATTTTGTGACACGCCCGCCCCCCAAGCAACAAAAACAGGCCAGACAGAGTAACCGTCTGACCTGCTTATTTCCTGGAGCCAACGAGCGGATTCGAACCGCTGACCTACGCATTACGAGTGCGTTGCTCTACCAGCTGAGCCACGTTGGCGCGGGCATTTCGGCTGCGCAAAGCGCCTCGAAATGCAGAGTGGAAGTATAGATGAATTACCCCGCTGGTGCAAATACCTTATCAGCGGGGTAATTCTCAAAAGCTGTGCCTGAAAGGCCCGGAAGTCTTATTTCATCAGCTTACATACTGCCTGCGCATAGGAAACCGGATCTTCAATGGGCAGCCCTTCCACCAGAAGCGCCTGATTGTAAAGAAGCTCCGTGTAGTCTGTTACCTTTTCGGTATCCCCTGCTTCCTGCGCGCTGCGCAGCACATCGAACACTGGATGGTTTGCATTCAGCTCGAGTACTCGCTGGCTTTTCATGCCTTCAGCATCAGGCATGCCTGCCATAACCTTTTCCATCTCAAGACTAATAGGGCCTTCCGAACTCAAAGCCGAGGGAGCATCAGTAAGCACCGGTGAAACAGCTACTTTTACCACCTTATCGCCAAGTGCTTCTTTCATGGCAGAAATAAGCGCCTCGTTTTCTTTGGTGGCTTCTTCAGCGGCAGTTTTATCGCTTTCACTTTCCAAATCGAGATTGCCGCCAGCCACATTTTTAAGTTCTTTTTCGCCATAAGACTGCATAGCCTGGAAGCAGAAATCATCAACATCCTGAGTGCACAGCAGCACGTCGTAGCCGTGTGCCAACACGCTGGTCACCATCGGCATCTTAGCCAGACGATCGACGCTTTCACCTGCTGCATAGTAGATGGCTTTTTGGTCGTCACCCATTGCTTCGATGTACTCATCAAGCGTTACCATCTTCTGCTGCTTGGCTGAATAGAACAGCAGCAACCCACCGAGTTCATCTTTCTTTGTGCCATAACTCGTGTAGATGCCATATTTCAAATTGCGGCCGAACTGCTCAAAGAACTTTTCATAGTCCTCGCGCGCATCCTTGAGCATCTTTTCTAGCTCGCTTGAGATCTTCTTCTCAACCTTGCGTGCAATGGCTGTCAGCTGGCTATTGTGCTGCAGAGTTTCACGACTGATATTCAGTGTTAGGTCCTGGCTGTCGACAACGCCACGCACGAAGTTGTAGTAATCAGGCAGCAGCTCTTCGCACTTTTCCATGATGAGCACATTGCTGCTATACAGTTCGAGACCCTTCTTGTAGTCCTTGCTCCACAGGTCAAAGGGCGATCGGGCAGGAATAAACAGCAGGACATCGTAGCTCAGCGCACCTTCTGCATGCACCGAAATGGTACGCAGTGGATCGGTGAAGTCATGAAATTGGCTCTTGTAGAACTCGTTGTAGTCTTCATCGGACACGTCGCTTTTACAGCGCTTCCAAATGGGAATCATGGAATTAACCGTTTCGAGCTCGGTATATTCTTCCCATTCAGGCTGATAGTCGTCGCTAGCATCCTCAGGCTTAGGCTTCTGACGGCTCTTCGTGCAGAGCATCTGAATGGGGTAACGAACATAATTGCTATAGCGATGGATAAGATCTTTCAATCCATATTCGGTTAAATATGAATCGTAGTTTTCTTCGTCAGTGTTGTCCTTAATCGTC
Organism: Cryptobacterium curtum DSM 15641; assembly: GCF_000023845.1. Classification (NCBI taxonomy): domain Bacteria; kingdom Bacillati; phylum Actinomycetota; class Coriobacteriia; order Eggerthellales; family Eggerthellaceae; genus Cryptobacterium; species Cryptobacterium curtum. The sequence continues at coordinate 1,524,256 of NC_013170.1, forward strand.
AGGATTACCTGAGTGCCATGCGTTTCTTTTTCAGCTGGCTTGATCGTATAGCCTTCAATTCCATCCGACTTCCATTCCCACGCCTGATCGTCGCCGTATTTCTTGGTAAGAACGCGCACTTCTTTGGCGACCATAAACGACGAATAGAACCCCACGCCAAACTGACCAATGATATCCACTTCTGATGCGGTATCCTGCGCCTGCTTAAATTCCAAACTATCTGAATGAGCAATTGTGCCGAGGTTCGCTTCAAGGCCTTCTTTATCCATGCCGATGCCAGAATCGGTAACCGTTACCGTGCGAGCGTCCTTATCGAATGCCACATTGATAACTAGATCACTTTTGCCAATTTGGATGGAATCATCCGTCAGGCTTTTGAAGTAGAGCTTATCTTGCGCATCAGACGCATTGCTGAGCAATTCGCGCAGGAATATCTCGCGATTCGTATAAATAGAATTAATCATCAAATCCAGGAGCTTTTTGCTTTCTGTCTTAAAAACACGCATGTATGTATCCTTTCCTCGTCTGCCCAAATCATTCGCCCAGCCCGCCCGACCAGCGTATTCACCCGAGCGGCTCTCTCTATTGTGACAGTCCTGTTCATCCTATAAGCCATCGATTGCGATTCAACCGCTTCATCTCGCACTTTACTGTGCACCATGTCGCAGTAAACCGAATCTCGATTGCGTTTTAGCAATCCTTTAGCTTGAGTGCCAACTAGTGATTATAGCCACCCGCTTTATGTTCTCAAGATTTCCTGCAGTTTCGCATACTCCTGTAACCAACCGGTAAAGACACCTTAAACACAGGGCACGTATAATGGTTCCTCAAACAGCACGTCTTACATAAACGGCGCTGCAGGAAGGAAATCAACACGTGCGAGCATCTCGCGAACACGGCGACACACCCCTTAAAACACCTAAGACGATGCGCTCTGAGTATCGACGCCATCACCGTGCGTCACGCAGCCCCATCCACCAAAGCCATCGTATCCGCCCTGTTAGCAGTTCTATAACTCGGCGCACACCCGGTTGTTTCCGCACCTTTTTTGCCGCGGTCATACTTTTTGTGCTGATATCCGCTGGTTGTTCGTACATCCTTCAATCCTGCACCACTTCTACCGCGCAGCAGGAAGAACAGCCTGTTCACTACAATGCCAAAGAAACATTAATCAACCAGAACGGATACGACTGGAATAACCTCTCGAAAGATACTTCTGGACATTACCGCTACGAAATCGACGGTCAAACTGTCTCGAAGCTCGGCATCGATGTTTCCGAACACCAAGAACAAATCGACTGGTCGCAGGTAAAAAGTGACGGCGTCGACTTTGCTTTTATTCGCTTGGGCTATCGAGGAACGAGCGCCGGCAACATCCGATTGGACGAAACTTTTCAAGAGAACCTCGCCGAAGCAAAAGAAGCAGGGATTGATCGCGGCGTCTACTTCTTTTCCCAGGCAGTCAATGAAGATGAAGCACGCGAAGAGGCTCGCTTTGTTCTCGATTCCCTCAATGGTGAAGAGTTGGAATATCCCGTCGCTATCGACCTCGAGCCAAGCGACTCGACCAAAGGCAGTCGTATTGATTCCTTAAGCCGCAAACAGGTTACGGACAATGTAACCGCCTTCTGCGAAGTTATCGAAGAGGCAGGCTACCCCATGATGATATATGGGAATACTAGCGACTTGGATCGTATTGATTTCAATCGCCTGCGCAACTATCCCATCTGGTTTGCCCAATACGGCCAGGTTCCTGATTCCCTGACAGCCTTTTCGATCTGGCAATACACTGAAAAGGGGACTGTCGCCGGCGTTAGTGGAGCGGTTGATCTTAACTTGCAGCCAATCACAACAGAATGAAGGTTGTGAAACGTGCGGAAATGAAAGCTTTACGGGAGCGCTCTGTAATACCGGATACCGGAGAGGTTAAAGAACGCGCCGGCATATCCATCTGATCCTGTCATACTTTCCCGTATGGAAATGTTCCTCTACATAGCTGCCTTGCTCATTGCCAATACCATTCAAGGAATTACTGGATTTGCTGGCAATGTGTTGGCTATGCCTCCAGTTGCTGTCGTACTCGGTGTCGATACCGCGCGCACTGCACTTAATGTGCTTGGTGTTGTCAGTGGTCTCTTCATGACAATCTGGTTTCGTCAGCACATTATCTGGCGCGAAGTAGGCCGCATCATCGCATACATCATGCCAGGCATTATTGCTGGCATCGCAATTTACCGCATCTTCCCCGCCGACAATCTACTTGCCGCCTACGGGCTGGTTGTTGCTCTCATTGGCGCTTGGTATCTACGAGGCAAACGCAAAAGAATCCTTCCCCGACCCGCCATGGCAGCAGTCATCTTTGCTGCTGGTGTTATGCAGGGTATGTTCGTTTCGGGTGGTCCGCTGCTGGTGATCTACGCAGTCACCATCCTCCGCAATAAGGAAGCGTTTCGGGCAACCCTATCGGCAGTTTGGTGCATACTCAATTTGTTTATTCTTGCCGACATTATGTGGGAAGGGACCCTCACACCTGACGTAATCCACTATTCCCTAATCGGGGTCGTGCCGGTGCTTGCTGCAACCATAATCGGCGGTGAGCTCCAAAAACGCGTCAGCCAATCAGCGTTTATGAAGCTTACCTACCTACTGCTTATTGCCTCGGGAGCATCGCTTATTGTGCGTGCACTCGCTTGAGCGTTGAATGTTCGCCCGAGCGTCTACCCTCACGTCCTCCTTAATGGACTTCAAAAACATCTCGCTAGCCAATACCACCCAAAATCGACCCAGCCACCAGCACAAGCACGGTCGCACCGCAGTACACATACTTCGCCACCGGGTAAAACAGGGGGCTCAAGACCTTCGCGCGACCTTTATTTACCTGCTCAAACACGAAGTCGCGACCGAGCACCCAGAAGAACATGATGGCCGCCAACGCCGCACCAATGGGACACAGATAAATGGAAGCAACATCCATCCAGGGCGACACGATTGACTGAATTGACAAACTCGCGACCAGCCCAATAACACCAATGGTCAAGCATGCTTTCCGGCGACTAAAGCTAAACAGTTCTTGAAGAGTTGCTATAGGCGCCTCATAGAGATTGATAAGACTCGTCAAACCACCAAAAAGGACTGCTACGAAGAATATGACCATTACCACGTTGCCAAACGGCATTTCCGCAAACAAATTGGGCAGAAAGATGAACAGCAGCCCCGGACCACCAGTGGAAAGCTTTTCGCCAGCGGTTGCCATCGCGGGAATAATCACGAGCGAAGCAAGAATCGCAGCTACGGTATCAAAAATAGCAACGTATTTTGCACTATTGGGCACATCTTCACGTTCAGATAGATACGACCCATAGATCAGCGTGCCATTTCCTGCCACCGATAAGCTGAAGAATGCCTGGCCAAGGGCAAACATCCACAGAAGTGGATCGGCAAAGCCAGCTGGATTCAATACGAACAAGTACTCATAACCAGCACCCGACCCCGGCAACAGCGCAACATAGATAGCCAGCCCGACAAACAGAGCAAAGAACAGGGGCATCATGACCGTGTTGGCTTTCTCAATGCCGCGACTGACACCGAAGATAACGATACCAAACGCCACAACAAGCGCGATTATCTGCCAGAGGTAGTTACCCTGCGACACGCCGCCAAACACTTGCCCGTACGCGTCGGCACCATGCAAGTCGGCAAATCCACCGGTGAATGCCGCAAAAGTGTAGTTGAATATCCAGCCGACTACTACGGTATATCCAATGGCACACGCCAGTGAAACGAGCACGGGAAATAGACCAATCAATTCCCCCAAATGCTTCTTGCTCTTACCAAACCGTTTTTCCATCGCCATGCCAAAGGCACGCATGGGGCCGCCACGAGCTGCCCGGCCAAATGCCATTTCACCGAGCACCCCTGACGAAGCAATCAGCACGACAAAGATGAGATACGGAACAAGAAATGTTGCGCCACCGTAAGCTGACACGCGCGTGGGAAAAAGCCAGATATTTCCCATCCCCACCGCCGAGCCAATACAAGCCAAAATGAATCCGCGGCGGCTTTTGAAACTATCACGCCCTGTCAGTGGCACCGCCGGCGATGCGGACGCCGCCGACTGAGCGGATGACGTATGCGTTACTTCGTTATCTGTCATAGGGTCTCATTCCCTTCTTGGCGAACGATTCGCCCGTTGTGTCCGCAGAACGTTATATTCTGCAAGACGACTTACTTGCCGACAATCAAGTGAAGAGTTGAGATTGCCCATCTCCCATCAAAGGTTTATCCGAATGCTCTCACATCTTGAGTGCGCGCTATTCTGCAACGTATTGCTCCAGATAACCACTGCAAATAAAAAACCTGTCCTTCCAAGCTCGATTGAGCTTACAAAGGACAGGTTCGATTCCTGCGGTGCCACCTTTGATTGGTTCTCGTTATAAGAACCCTCTCACGAACATGCCAGCACATGTCCTGCCTCTTACGCGGGCTCACGGTCCAGATACTAAGCCGTATCGGCTGTTCCCCTTTCACCTCGGCGACCCATTTGCTAGCTGGTTGCTTGCGGGATTTTCACCATCGCCCGCTCTCTGTGAAGTCCTCTTCTAGCGTTACTTTCGCCTCATAGGTTTTACGGTCTATTCAATTGTTGCAGGGTACTCTACCCAAACACCCCAGTTGCGTCAACCATGAATTTTTGGATCGCCTAAGAAACTATTTCCTTGTTACGCGTGCCTGCGGATAGAGCTTGTCGAATTCAGTTTTATAGCGATTCTTTCCGTCAACCTTGTCGCGCGAAATGGGTTCCGTAATCTCTTGTTCGTAACCTGCAGGATCTGAGTACTTCAAATCAACTTCCCAGGCATTGTTGATGGCCGCAATACGATGCTGCAAGCACTCAAGCAGCATGGAAAGATTCTGCGCATCGCGATAATAGACCGAAGAAGAGTCAACGCGCAGTTCCGCAAGGGCATCGACCTCGTCCTGAATATCTTTAGCGGTCTGTTCGGCACGCGCGGCAGCAGCAGTTCGTGCAGCATAATCAGACGAAGCGTACAGATCGTTAAACTCAGTCGCCGCATCGCTCACCTTACTGTCGAGTGTGCTAATGCCCTGATAGGTATCGAGAAGATGGTTGTAATAATTGTTCTCGGTTTGAGCATCAAGGGTAGATTTATTCGTGCTGGTTGACGATTGGTTTTCTTCCCGTGACGACTGACTTCCTTCTTGCGATGACTGATCAAGAGAGTCTTGCGTGGCCTGTTGTTGGTCGGGACGCTGAATATCGCCAGAATCATCAGTAGTATTGATACGCGGCAGCACCGTGGTCACAATCACAAAAGCAAGAGCAGCAACCACAATAATGGCAACAATTGCTGCAACAGCTGCCTGCGGCACACCGCGCTTTTTCGGCTGAGGAGCAACCGCACGATAAGCCTGTGGCTGTCCGAAAGCAGCATTAGGTGCATCAGATGCTGCTGGGTGTGAGGCAAACGTACCATCTGATGCAGACGAAGAGGAAACGGCGTCGAGGCGCACGGTTTGATCAGCTGCAGGCGTCTGTTCAAGTATGACCGTCTCTTCTTCAGTATCGGGCTTACTAGAAGCAGGTCGGTCAGCACCAGCCTGTTCAGCCGTCACGACGGAAGCATTATCAGGTACCGGACTCATGACAACAGTGGTGTCAGCATCTGGCGAATCGGAAATTGAATTCTCAGCCGAAACATCAGAAGAAGCGGGGACTTCTTTCCCACAGTGAGGGCAGAATCGATCATGCTCGCTTAAAGGCGATCCACAATTCCAGCAGAAGTTACGTGCCATAGTGCTTCCTCTTTCTTCTCTATACAGGCGCCTTCGAACGAGAAGATCGATAGAACAGCAGCATGATAAAAGCCGCTGCATTGAAAAGCGCCACCGCGAGCAGCATATTGCGATACCCCGCCATACCAGCAGATGCCGATACGAAACCAACCAGGATAGCGGGAGCGATGGTGGTACCCACCTGTCGTACCAACGCAAGGGTAGCGATGGCCGACGTACTCTGCTCGGGCTCGGTATTTTGTAACATCATATAATTGAGTGGGGTTCCCATGCTAAATCCCATACCGAAACCGACTATTGCTAACCCGATAAGCACAATCGGAAGCGAGGGAACCGCTATAGCAACTACAGCAAGGAATACAAAACCTATCGTTGTAATGGCCAAACCGAACGCAAGCGGCATCTTGGGACCATGAGTATCGATAAGCTTGCCACTGAGCGGCGGGCCAACAAAGGCAGCCACTCCCAAAACAGCCATATGGTAACCGCCCGATCCAACGGGCAAGTCGAGCAGCGCTTCAGCAAACTGCGGCACCAGCACCATACTGATAATGCTACAGCCCACAAAAAAGGCAATCGCAAGAATTAAAACGATGTGGCGGTCAGCAAGATACTCTATATGAAAAATTGGGTCGCTCGCCCGTCGCTCCACCTCGCGAAAAGCACCAGCAAGCACGACTGCCACCAGCAGTGGCCCCCAAACATCGATAGAAACAATCGTATTGATATGGAAAAAATCGAGCTCGCGTAATCCGACAAGCATTGAAAGCAACACGATCGTGAATAGGGCCGATCCTGCAATGTCGAGGCGCCCCCGCCGCTGCGGAGTTCCCTTTGGCAAGCATATGAGAGCGGCAAGCGCCAATACAAGGGAAATAGGGGCTGAACAGAAAAAGGCCCATCCCCACTGATCGACACCAACCAGACCAACAATGCCACTACCAGCGGCGGCACCGACAACATTTGAAACGCCTGCCACCGACGACGCGATGCCAAGCCACATACCGCGCTTACCCTGCGGAGCAGCCATTCCTACTTCAGCGGTAGCTACTGGAATAATGCCGCCTGCTCCGGCAGCTTGCACGATACGCCCTACAAGTAAGGTCTCGTAACTTCCAAGCTGTTGCGAAAAACCGCAGATGAGCGAACCGGTTCCAAAGACTAGTAAACAAAACAGATACACCACTTTGCGACCATATCGGTCGGCTAGGTTACCTGAAACAGGAATAAGCGCTGCATAAAAAAGCGTGTAGACACTGACCATCCAAATGCCCCGGGCATCATCGATGCCAAAGTCTGCCTGAATAACCAGCCGCAGCGGAGCGATAAGCCCAACATAGAGTCCGCTGATAAGAAGACCAATCAGGTATATGACAGCAAGACGACCGAAGCCGTGCTTTTCTTTATCCATCAAACAACGTACTCCAGCTGATAAGGAAACCCTCTGGGGGTCCGCTACAAAAAGAGATGTGGCTCCAACGGGTCAACCTCACTTCAATGATTTCGCGTCGGGCAGATATTATAAGCTATGCCACTCTCAGTGAAGAGAATCGCAGAAATCATGGGGGAAATGTACGACAAAACTGCATCGCCCTGTGAGTTTGTCAATAAAGCGCGTAGTATAAGTTAGCGCACATGAAAGACGAGGATACACATGACTCGATGCTGGGAAATACGTGGATGTGAAGGGTCGCAGGATAACTACGACCACTGCCCGCATGCCATGCTTGAAGGTCGCTGCCCAGTCGACTGTTATTTCACTGGATGTGAACTGCCACAGCATGAACTAGCCGATCCGTTGGACCTGCTGGATGCAACTGTCGATCGAAGTGCAACCATTAAAGAAAGCTGTCTTATGTGCAGTTTCTTTTTAAAACATGGACCGCGACTGACGGATCGATGAGGGATGCACATTAGGTAACGCAACTAAGCTGATAGCGTTAGGATGCACTCTCTAAACCAGCGCTCCTTTAGCTTCTTCGGCTCTCTGGCTTCCTTAACTACGTTAATGACGCTCGTTTGAAGCTGGTCCTGAAATGCCGAGTATGTCGAAGAGTCCTTCACGGCTATGCACATCCATCTTTTGATAGATATGCCTGATGTGAGTCTTTGCCGTATCCTTTGAAATCACCAAGCGCCGCTGGATCTGTCCAATCGTCAGCCCTGTCGCTAACAGAGCAAGCACTTCCCCTTCACGTGCGGTTAAGCCAAAACGACTCGCAGCGTCCGCGCAGCGCTTGGATAGATCCTGGCGATACAGTGAATCGAGTTCGCCGGGCGCAGAAGAATCCCCTTTAAAGGACACGCCCCATCGGCTGAGAAAATCCTTTTCGCTCACAATAAGCAGGGTGCCGATTACAACGAGCGCAATCGTGATCGACCCAACAGCTAGCGAGGCCACATTGGAACCGAGCAGTGAAAAAGCTTCTGATGTCTGGCGTCCCGCCAGCGAAAACATTGCGCGCACACCACGCTCAATACCAAACAGCCACACAGCCGACATGCCGTAGCGATACGACATGTGAGCCATAATCAGCATAATCATGACCGAAAATGCCGTATAACTCGCGGTTGCACAGAAGTCGGCTATCCAGCCGTTGAACCAACCAAAACTTGGCAGCACTAAAAACGCACCCATCATCAACGGCAAGGCAGAACGATACAGCGTGGTGAACTGAAAATCGCCCGACTGCTTACTGATAAGCACCAGCAGCACCAGGCCCATTACCACCGTGCCAAATGCCGAATGGGGTCCGAATGTTGTCGCATACTGGCTTGTTTCACGCAGCCCAAAGGCAAACGCATAGACCGCCATAAGCAGCGTTGGTTTCCATGGGAAGGAAAATCGAGCGGTCTGAGCCCGTGGCTGTTCATCGGGGTCAAGAGACAGAAACCCCAGCATCGCAAAAGCAATTGAAGCGACCGGAAGCAACACCGCCGTGCCTGCCAACCACACACCCGACAGCCCCCGGCAGAAATAGATAATAAAAGCTGCTGCCACGATAGAAGCGCAGTAGTACAAACCAACTCGATACGGGCTCAAACACGAATAGAGTTCGGACCAAATTAGAATAACCAGAGCCGTTCCCACACCACCCAAAATGGTGGCTCCCCACGACAGTTCTTCCGACACGTCAGGCAAAGCGAGTGTGCCAAATGCGCACACCGTACCAACGATCATGGAAGCCAGTGCCGCCAGATAGATCGAACGACGTCGGAAAAGTGGCGCAACCTGTCGGTGAAAGATTGCACACGTAAAGAGGGTAAGTATCATCGCAATATCGTAGAGATCGTGCCCAGCTTCTCCGTTATAGGGAAAGGCTACAAACGATCCAACAAAGACCAGTTCAATCCAAGCGCGATAGAGGCCTAAGCCTAAAAATACCAGAGGGATATAAGGCAAACGAGAAAACAGGTATCCGCCCGGCAAACGCTTTCCACTATCAGAAGAAGCATCGTCAAGAAGGTACGGCTGCGCTAAAGCGGTCGGATCATTCATCTTCAAGGACGCTTGCGCCTTGTGCATCCTCGCCCCTTCCCCTTGCATGATGAATCACGCGTATTGTACCGCAAAATAATGTTTCCGCATGTCAGATATGGGTGAGACAACAAGGGTGAGAAAGTTCGCCCCATGGTGATGCCCCAGGGCGAGGAAGCCAGCTGATTAATCCGCTACTGTGACAGATATCAACGCGGCGCCCTAACCGCAACATCCTTGATGTGAGATGCACATCCATCTGCGCGATGCCCGCTAACAGGCGATGTCTACCAACAGATGGAGACAGCAAGATGAAGCAGGATAAACCTCAGGGCAAGCCGATATGTTCGATTCAACGCGTTTAGAGGGGAACATCATGACGGAATCAATCAGCAGACGAGACTTATTCAAATTTGGCGGCGTTGCAGCAGCAGCTTTAGCTGGCGGTAGCGCACTAGCCGGCTGCAGCAAGCCAGCGTCCCAACGCGAAGCTGACATTGCCCAAGCTGACTTCAACGGCGAGGCAACTACTGCTGCCGGTCATGCTCGTGATGGCTTACCCCAATTCTTTGCGCAACCAAAACCTATCACCGACATCCGCCAAGAGCTCGATTTTGACTTGGTGGTTATCGGAGCCGGCGCACCGGGTGTTCCCTGCGCCCTGGCAGCTCACGAAGCGGGTGCCCATGTAGCGCTTCTGCAAAAGGAAGACAAGGCAAACGCACACGGCAATTCTGGATCGGGTATTGACCTTGCCACAAGCGATGAAGCCGATGTCGAAAATCTTGTTTCGCTGCTGATGGTTGAGTCCCAACATCGCGCTAATCGCGACCTTATTGAAATGTGGGCGAAAAACTCTGGCGAGGCGGTTTCATGGGTTATAGCAAAAGCTCAAGAAGCTGGTGCTCAGGTTATCGACCAGGGAAATGCCCAGCATATGCCGCTTAAAAACCGCAAAGGTTATAACATCAATTTTGTGACGAGCTATTTTGGCCCGAAGCCCTACACCACCGGCGACGGCATGCAAGCACTTGCCGAGCTCGCAGCTAAAGAAGGTGTCGAAGTGTTCTATCGCACGCCTGCCCAGCAGCTGGTTCAGGATTCAACCGGCAAAGTCACAGGCGTCATAGCACAGAACCCCGATGAAGGATATACCCAGTTCAACGCCAAGAATATCGTAATTGCCAGCGGCGACTATCAAAGCGACCGTGCGATGCTCGAATACTATCTTCCTGATATGACGAACTTCGACCCCAAGCAGACTGGGCGTACCGGCGACGGGCATAAGATGGCCGTCTGGGCTGGTGGCGCCATCGAAAACATCGGGCACACCCATATGCTGCACGACTTTGATGCCGGCCCTGCTTCAATGTGCGATATGCCGTTTATGCGTGTGAAAAATAGTACCGGTAAACGCTTCTGCAGCGAAGACGTTGAGATGTCTTTAATGAACAACTACACCCGCAGCGCTGAAGACCGCGGCCATTACTGCCAAATTTTCGACAGTGCTTACATGGATAAGGCGGCAAATTTTCCCGGGAAACTGGTTGATCCTGAATCGCTGCGTGTGTACATGCCTGCTGAAAATGTCGAGCGTCAGGGTGTTTTTGCTGGTCAAATCAACACCTGGAAAGCCGATACGTTAGAAGAACTTGCAGACAAGCTAGAAATTGCTGATGTTGATGCATTTGTCGCAAGTGTCGCACGCTGGAATGATCTTGTTGCCGCAGGTAAAGACAGCGATTTTGGTCTCCCCGCTAATTATCTAACTTCCATCGACACGCCGCCGTTCTACGGCATTCATCGCCGTGTGCGCATGAGTGCTATCTGCTCTGGCATCGAAGTAAACAGCGAACTGCAGTGCGTCACACCCGATGGAAGTGTTATCGAAGGACTCTACGCTATCGGCAATGCAGCTGGTGGATTCTACGGCGGTATAGACTATCCCTTGACCGTTTTTGGTGTGAACTTGGGGCGCAACTATACACAGGGTTACGTTATTGGCAAAAAGCTCGGCAGCCTGTAAGCGGTTCCTCGACATAAAGCCCTTACAGGGATTTTCTTCGCGAATATAGGCAAAAAGCGCGCACGGCGGGTATGATAGACGCCGTGCGCCAACAGGCCACAGCCCAACCGAAGGATATCCATGAGCGATTTCGATTATGCCCACCTCATTACGAGCGTTCCCGACTACCCAAAGCCAGGTGTTGTGTTTAAGGACATCACGACCCTCACGAAAGATCCGGAAGGATTTTCTCGCGCAATCAATGATTTAGCTGATCATTTTGCCGATGCAGGGGTAACAAAGGTCATTGGCGCCGAAGCACGTGGGTTTATGTTTGCAGCTCCTGTCGCATACCGTTTGGGCGCCGGGTTTGTACCGGCACGCAAGCCGGGGAAACTCCCGCGCGAAACACTCAGTGCATCCTATGATCTCGAATATGGAACCGATTGCTTAGAAATTCATGCCGATGCCTTAACGCCTGATGACACGGTTATCTTAGTCGATGACCTTATTGCAACCGGCGGAACCGCCATCGCGCAAATTAAGCTCTTGAAAGAGTTTGGGGCAAAACTTGCAGGCATGGCCTTTTTGATGGAACTCGATTTCCTGAATCCGCGCGAACATGTCAGCCGCTACACCGATGCTGAAATATATTCGCTCGTTCATGTCTCATAGCCGCCTATACCGACCTGGTAAGCACAGCTCAATCGATAGATGTAGCTCGACCCATCGAGCATACACTCGCGTATTGGACAACTAGAATCCAGGGGATTGACTCGCCCACCTGGCAAGATTCGCATCGTTCCATCGGCTGGACAAATTAATCCAGTTGGTAAGATATAAATCTATCTATTGGACGAATAGCTCCAACCGCGCGGTAAAGTATCAACTGACCGAACAAATTAATAAGCTCGCGCCTACCGTGCCAGCAGATATCATTCGCTACTGACACGACAAAAGGAGGCTTTGTGACTATTTCCGCATCCTTGTTCCTTGAAAAAGATTACCGCTTACGCACCGGCGATTTCGACCGCTATCGGCGCCTTCACCCGACGGCAGTACTTGACCTATTCCAAGATATTGGTGGGCTCCAAGCAGAAATGATGGGCATTGGGTACGATGCCATGGCCGCTCAAGATGTGTTTTGGGCGGTTGTTCGCACAGCTTACCAGGTGGAACACACCCCTGCCGAACACGAAGTCGTGAAGGTGAGCACCTGGCCTCATTCGCCTTCGCGCTATTCTTTCCAGCGCGATTACGCCCTGCGAAGTACCGATGGAAGCCTTTTGGTGCGTGGCACCTCCGAATGGGTACTTATGGATATGAATACCCGCTCTCTCACCTCGGTGCTTGATTACTACCACGGTTCACTCGATTTCATTGACGAGCGCATGTTCGCAAAAAAGCTGCGCAAGATACGTGACTTCACCGAAGAAGGTAGCGGTCTTTCTATTACTCCGCGCTATAGCGATGTCGACCAAAACGGACATGTTAACAACGCCCGCTATGCTTCGTTTGTTCTGGATGCACTTGACCCCAGTGCTGCGGGCAGTATTGCATCATTTCAGATCGATTTTCGCCATGAAGTTATCGAAGGCACACCGCTTGTTGTGTTTACGCAGGTTGAAGGCAAAGACATCCAAGCAAAAGGACTTGATAGTAACGGAGAAATCAAGTTCGCTTGCAAGATCACTGCGCAGGCGTAGACGTCTTGAGCAGCCCACGTGCTTGCGCAAGAACTTGATTATGGTCGGCGCGGGACACGAGCTTCATATTCGCTAACTGGCTGATGGTTGCCCGATCAAGATGCAACTGCACGGCACCACGACATATCCGGTCAAGATAGTCGCTGCGCCAGGTAGCCCCTATAAATGGTGGGCGGGCTGAAAGGTAAATGAGCGCATCAAGTAACACACTGGCTGCTTCGTGCTGCCCATGAGCATAGGCGTGACTCAGGCTTTCGCTCGAACTTCTACCAGGTCGTCGATCTCCTTCATAGGTAACTCCAACAAACTGTTTCCGGTAAAACCCGTCTTCAACGCCTTCAAAACCATCCATCTTGCTTTCATTGGCATGCGTCAAATCCCACAGCGCACCCTGAACATGCTCGCCCCGACGGTTAACTACCGTGGCAAACCCCGCCGCATCCATGCGCAGCGCATGATTATGCAACGTTGCAACGCCAAGATACTCAGCCCCCGGACAGCGTTGTTCCATTTGGCCGAAGTCCAGATTGGACCCGTAGGCGAAATAAAGTTCTGGCATGCGAATCCTTCCTTTCTCCGTGCCGTCTTATGATTCCGCACCTGGTTAGGCGTCTTGCTATCGCTGCCCTGCAACGCGTCCTGAGCCTTCTCACGAAACGTGCGACCGCCGGTTCTCCTGATCCCTCTGGCCTCTCTATACTCTTCTATACGTTGCCCTTAAGGCCACGTATATCACGCCTGACATCCGAAAGCTCATTAATCTCTTAAACAAAAATGTCCTCTAGCATGGTTAGTGCTCTTGAGCAAAGCGTTTCAGCGGCGCAAGACAAGGTCGCTCTTCAGTATCAAGAACCTGCTCGGCCACCTCAAACAGAAGATCAATCCAGGTGGTTACCAAATGTCCATAGACACATGCTTGGCGCCCCTCTGCGCGAATGGCCCGCAGCGCACTGTCAACGCTATCGTCGTGGAGGGGCCAAATTCCCTCATGAACACCGAGCACTTCCTCGATAGTTTGCAGGCTCTCCTGCGCATAGAAGATGCCTTTAATCAGGGCAGCATACCCATAAATACAATCGGCGGGCATGCTGTCGGCTGGGCGGATTTCAACAAATTGCTTCAGCCGCACATCCGGCCAAAACATTGAAATCAGATGCTCGATATCCGACTGGTCCATCAGACGATCGCCATACGCATCACGCGCCAGGGTTTCACCAACCGCTCGTACCTCTGGCTGTGTCACGAAAATTGGCGACGCGCCCAACAGATAGTCGGCGTACGAGCCGAAGTCCCACCCGTCATCAAAAGCACCTGGGATAATGCCGCAACGAGCATTGTCCACATCGCGCCAGAGATTAAGGCGCGCCAACGGAATAGTGTTCGGTTTGCCTTCAAATACTGGTGCATTGTCGCAGATGTACGCCAAAATAGGACCTAAAGCTAACGCTACGCGAAACTTTTCTACCGCATCGACTTCGCTTGTGAAATCAACTGATACCTGGGTAGAAGCACTTGCGCGCATCATGCGTTCGCCATGGGTACCAATATGGTGAAAATGCTCGTCCATAAAACGATAGCGCTGCTTCGGAATCAGTTCCATATCAAGCGCCTGAGTAGTGGGGTGATACCCCAATCCCAAGAGCTGGAAAGCGTGTTCATGAAGAAACGGGTCAAGCACACGCCGAAAATGCTCATAGGCGCTTTTCACCTGGTCGACCCGCGCAAGAGGCGCGATACTTATTTCCAATTGAGCCGCTGGCTCAATAGTAATAGAAGCCTCATCTGAACGGAGAGCAAGGACCTCTCCTGCGCTATTACGATCGACTACGGGATACCACTGCGCCAGGTACTCAAGAACATCGCGCACGCCCAGCTTGCCATCACGCGGCTCATAGAAAACAGGACGCTTATCGGGGTCCGTAACAACAAAATGCTCTACCTCAACACCAAGAGCACCAGGAGCATCAAGAGTTCCATCCGCATGCCGAGCCTTCGCCGCAACGGGCTGGCAGCCTGCTTGCAGATATTCGACAATACGACGGCGGTTCTCTGCCTGAATATGGTTGTTCTCGGCAGTCATAAGCCGATCCTTTCATTTGGTGCGGCCTCTGAAAAGGCTCAAAGCATGATTATGTGCCTGCTTGGGGATTCTGTCTCCTTTGATATCTGCATACCATCATTTCTTCTCTGTTCCTTCGGGCTTATCGCACACAAAGTAAGTAACGGTATAGTAATTGACTTGATTGAGCGAATAAAATTGACCTTATATTGGCATGAGATATGTACGGGCTATGCGAAAGGTTCACCAATGCTCACCTATGATATAAGCAGTCGCAAGGGGCTTCCAAAATACGAATACCTCTACCGCTGCATTCGGGCAGACATTCGCAGTGGCACAATCAAGCCGAAGACAAAACTACCTGCTAAGCGCATCCTCGCGCGCCATCTTTCGCTCAGCGTTAGCACAATAGAAGCAGCTTACAATTTGCTGGTTGAACAGGGGTACGTCAACGCGCGACAAGGGAGCGGTTTCTATGTAGCGGAACAGAGTAGCTCTTTGAGTGTCCGCTCAGCGTCTCAAACACAAGATGGCTTCGCAGGTATTCGAAAGATACCTGAAATACCAGCTGCCGAACCCGCCCAAAACGCCGTTCAAAACGGCCACCCTGTTGAGCAGCAGACCAGTTCACCATCGCAGGAAGTCGACTTTTCAGCTAATCGCTGCAGCATGAATCTTTTTCCAGCCGACACGTGGGCCCGCATCATGCGCTCGGTACTTTCGGATAGAAATCCTGAGCTCTTCGAAACAGTTCCGTACAACGGCCTACTAGCGGCACGACAGGCCATTGCTTCATACCTGTATGAATTTAAAGGCTTCAAGGCCGACCCCGAACAAATCGTTATCGGTGCGGGTACTGAGTATCTGTATGGCCGCTTGCTTCAATTATTTGGACCGCGTTGTGTTGTCGCGGCAGGAGACGCCGGATCAAAGAAACTTGTTGATATATCGCGGTCAATGGGCATTGCCTGGGACTTTATTCCCGTTGATGAACAGGGACTTTGCACCGACCGACTCTACAACAGCACCGCTACCGTGGTGCACGCATCTCCCGCCAATCATTTTCCTACCGGCATCGTTATGTCTGATAAACGACGGCAAACCCTGCTTACCTGGTTACATGAAAAAGAGCATCGCTATCTTATTGAAGACGATTACGACAGCGAACTTCGCTACGAAGGCACCCCTGCGCCGACGCTCTTCTCTCAAGACGAGTATGAAAAGACAATCTATCTGAATACCTTTTCAAAGACGCTTGTGCCGTCGTTACGTATTTCATACATGGTGTTGCCACCCTCGCTTGCCAGCCTTTATCAGCAGCAATTGAGCTTTTATTCGTGTACCGTATCAAGCTTCGAACAGCTCGCTTTGGCTTCGTTCCTTTCTGGCGGGTACTTTGAGCGACATATTAATCGCCTTGTCCGCTACTACGGCGAAGCGCGACAGAATCTATTTTCCCTGCTCGATAAGTCACCGTTGATGACCATAGCGGTCAGGCGCCCGGTCCCAGTGGGAACCCACCTGGTGCTGCATATCGCAACAGCACGCAGCGACGAGGAAATCCGCGTCGCTGCGCACAAGCGAGGGCTTCGGCTATCGATGTTGTCTGACTACTGCGTTACGCCAACCGTGTTCAATATCCACGAACTCGTCTTGAATTTCGCGAGTGTCGAAGTGAAACATATGCCGCGCGTGGTCACCATTCTTGAGAAGATATTCGCCGAAGAGATTGCCTCCGCAGCTGACTGTTACCCTACGATGCAGGGTAACAGTCAGTAAGGTTTGAACTGCAGATTGTCGAGTGTAACCGACCTTAACTCTGCAAGCCTTAACCCTGTGATACAGGGTAAAAGCCACTCGGGTTTAATCTGCAGATTATCGGAGTGTGACTAGTCTCAACCTCAGCCTCAACCCTAACCTTCCGATACGGGATAAAAACCGCTCGGGGCGTCTTCAAGATCGATAAAGATATTCTTCACCTGGGTGTATGCATTCAGAATATCTTTGTGCGTCTCGCGACCGATACCCGACTTCTTATAGCCACCGAATGGAGCCTTTTCGGGCAGTTGGTTGTATGTATTCACCCACATGCGACCCGTTTCAACCGTACGCGCTACCCTAAACGCTCGGTTGAGATCACGAGTCCAAACTGCACCGCCTAAGCCATATTCACTGTCGTTGGCAAGAGCCACCACTTCGTCTTCACTGTGGAATTTGATAACAACAGCCACCGGACCAAAGATTTCTTCACGCGCTACGCGCATATCATTCGTTACGTCCACCAGCAGCGTCGGCTGTACGTACGCGCCCTTTGCCAGGTCGCCCTCGGTAGCACGCGCGCCTCCAACGGCAATACGTGCCCCCTCTTCAACACCAATCTTGACGTAGTTGACAATCTTTTCAGCCTGTTTTTCGTTGATCTGCGAACCCATTTGAGTTTCCGGATCCCATGGCATGCCCAGGCGAACTGCCTTGAATCGCTTTGCTGCTTCTTCGACAAAGCGGTCATAGATCGTATCCTGCACAAAAACGCGACTGCCCGCGCAGCAAACCTGTCCTTGGTTAAAGAGAATGCCTAGTTGCAGGCCATCCATCGCCTTTTCGAAATCGCAGTCGTCAAAGAAAATATTTGCCGACTTACCGCCGAGTTCAAGCGTAGCAGGAACCAACTTCTTCGCCGCAGCATCAGCCACACTGTAGCCAACTTCGGTCGACCCGGTAAACGCCAGCTTACGCAAGTCAGGATGATCTAAAAGTGCCTGTCCGGCCGCACGACCCGACCCAGTAATTACCTGGAACACGCCTGCAGGGATAATGCTTTGCGTTAGACGTGCCAGCTCCAGCACAGAAAGCGACGTGATGCTCGACGGCTTAAACACCGTACAGTCACCAGCTGCAAGAACTGGTGCAAGCTTCCATGCAACCATAGTAAAGGGAAAGTTCCAAGGTACAATCTGGCCCACAACCCCAATAGGCTCACGCAAAATCAAGCTCAGATAGCGATTGTCCAGAATCGTAGCCGACCCTTCTTCAACTTCAATCACGCTTGCAAAATAGCGAAAGTGGTCGATCGCCAGCGGAACATCAATATTGAGTGTTTCGCGAATGGGTTTGCCGTTATCAAGGCTCTCTATAAATGCGATCCGTTCCTTGTTTTCTTCAATCACATCAGCGATCTGACGCAGAATAACAGCGCGCTGTTTCGGGGTAGTCTTTCCCCAGCTTTCAAACGCCTTCCATGCGCCCGCAACAGCGTCATCAACATCCTGAGTGGTGCCAGCGGCAATATATGCCAGATGGGTACTGTCAGCAGGGCAAGTTGTTTCAAACGTAGCACCGTCCGATGCGGGACGAAATTCCCCGTTAATATAGAGTCCGTAAGTCTCTTGTAGTGTTGGTCGATCCATGAAAGACCCTCCTTTTCCGTGAGCCGCTTCAGATGAAGCAGCGCGGCGGCAGGTCCGGGAAGAGAATATGGACCCGCAAGACAGGTAACCCCATCTTCGCCGCGCGGCAAGACATCCGAACCTCGGCTGAGCCGTAAGTTCTTGAATGGCACTTTACGAAGGCAGGCAGAAGACAGGTAGCGCCGATTCACATCAATTTTTTCAGGTCACTTTATCGAGGTTTGTTTTGTCGGAGTTCGTTTCGCTATCCTGTTCTGGTTAAACAGGACACGGCACACCCCTCTATTGGTTTTTCTTTAACCGAGCGGTACATCTATATCGCGCGCGAGATAGATGCGCGTGAAATGTCTAACGACGCCCATCCAAAGAAATGTACTCCTCATTTATCACGGGCAGATTGTCTGCGTAGCTACCTAACGAAACCGGACCGAAAGAAATGCGCCCCCTATCCGTGAGAGATTCTCTTGGACAGAGGGCGCATCTTCAGCCTCATACTATTGAGGCACTATTTAACTTGGCCTACAGCAGATGAGAGCGCAAGTAGGCACCATCGTGAATAGAAAGATAAGCAGGAGCGATATCAAACACCGTGTAGGCGCCCTTCTGCCCCTCGGCTGCAAGACGGGCTACTGCACGGGCATATGCCACGAGCACGCTTGCCGTAAATTCGGGATTGCTGCCAAGTTTCAGCGAATACTCGATAACACTGGTATGACCACCAGCTGTGTCACCGCTTCGCAGCACAAAACCGCCGTGAGGTAATTCGGCATGATCGCGGTCGAGTTCTTCCTGAGAGATGAAATTCACTGTGACATCGTATTCGTCAAAATAATTGGGCATCGCCTTGATCTCAGCTTCAATCTTCGCGGGATCAGCACCCTCTTCAAGCACTACCCAGCACTCGCGTGTATGCATTTCGCGCGTTGTAAAGTTCGGATGCGTGCCACTACGAGCACCTTCCAAAGCTGCCTCAACGGGTACCGTATACTGGCGAGCATCAGCAACGCCTTCGATACGGCGCAGCGCATCGGAATGTCCCTGGCTGACACCACGACCCCAGAATGTGTAATCCGATCCTTCAGGAATAAAGCAGTTGCCAAAGAGACGATTAAGGCTAAATAGACCCGGATCCCAACCACAAGAGATAAGCCCCACTGTACCGGCGGCGCAAGCGGCTTCATCGACGCGCTCAAAATGCTGAGGAATGTTGTGATGGGTGTCAAAACTGTCGATTACGTTGTACTTGCCAGCAAACACAGGGGTCTGAGCAGGCAGATCGGTTGCACTACCACCACACAGGATAAGTACATCGATCGGTTCGTTGCCCGCTTCGAGTTGTTCAGCTGAGCGCACTGCGACACCAGGTGTTTCAACGGTAACGGTAGCAGGATCGCGACGCGTGTATACCGCCACCAGTTCCATATCTTCGTTTTGGCGGATAGCCAATTCAACACCGCGGCCCAAGTTGCCATAACCGAGAATGCCAATGCGAGTCTTACTCATGAAAATCTCCTTCCGCACGCCCGTGCTAAGCTTTATCTGTTGAGCTTTGTCACCCAAGCGCAAGCGTTCTTTCTCACATCGCGATAGTACCCGAGCACGCCACCGGAAGAAGAAGCATTGCAGGCGTTAACACGCACGAAACGTAAAACGCGCATCCCCTGCAAAGACAGAGGATGCGCGCGGAGAGGATTTTTTGATTTAGTGGCCTTTACAAGACCAACCTAATCGCAAAAGACCCGCGTAAATAAGCTGCGTCCACCAGACAATACGTCAATTCAGCAGTCGCCAATTGTACGCGCCTCAGTAGGCTTGAGTACGCAATTGGTTACGCGCGGGCATTCTTTGCTGCATTCGCACCAGCAATACGGCCGAAGACAATCAGGTCAGTATAGGAATTACCACCCAGTCGGTTTGAACCCTGCACACCACCGGTGCATTCACCGCAAGCATACAGATTTTCAATAGCCGTACCAGAAGTATTCACGACCTGAGCATCGGTATTGATCTTCAACCCACCCATCGTGTAATGAATAGTCGGAACGCGCTTCGACGCATAGTACGGCGCATCGGTCAGTTGATAACTATCGTCTCCGTCGGACCCCAGTAGTTTCTTGCCAAAGTCCTCGTCGTTCTTTGCGACAACAAAGCCGTTGTAACGATCCACTGTTTTCTGCAATTCATCAGCTGGAACACTGATTTTATCAGCCAGGCCCGTTACGCTTTCGCAGCGATAGCTGTGCCCGGTGTCAACCAGTTCATCAATCTGTGACGCACGATCAGAAGCGATATTGGTCGAATCCACCAGCAGCCACATTTCTTTATTAGGCTGCTCGAGAATGGCGTTGGCTATTTCATCGCGACGGCCATCTTCGTTAATGAAGCGCTTTGCTTCATCGTTGACCATCATGTAGTCCTCAACGCCCAACCAATTTCCCACAAAGGTGGCAACACCACCGTTTTGTGGGTCGCCAAGTGGATGGATTTGTACCAGTTCCATATTTGCCAGGTCAGCTCCGATAGCCTGTCCCATAACGATGCCGTCTCCCGTAGAACTTGACACGTTTGATGACGGCATATCGGATGTTACGCGCTTATCAAATTGGCTTGCCAGTTCAGGATTGCGGGCATAGCCACCGGTAGCCATAACAACCGACTTTGCGCGAACTTGCACCTTGGCACCGTTGCGGCGCGAACCTGAAACGCCAACGACTTTTCCACCTTCTTCTAAGATGGTGTCCACTTTCGCATTGCCATATATCTTCACGCCAAGTTTTTCAGCCGTAGAGCGCAGCACGCTCACATAATACGATCCGCCCTGTTCACCCTTCTTTTCCACCTCAACAGCATGACCCCGGCACCATTTGCCGCCGATAGCGGTAAAGCACTGGTTCTCGTATACCAAGCCATGGTCCTCCATAAAGTGAACTGCATCGAGCGCATTCTCGGTAAGGATATGCACGAGGGCAGGATCTCCCTTTTCATCGCCACCCTCATACGTGTCGGTATAGAAGTGTTCGACACTATCCTCAACGCCTTGCGCTTCCTGACGTTCGGGGTCGGGGGCATTAAGCGTGCCTTCGCCAGCATTGGTATTACCGCCAATGACATCCATCTTGTCGAGCATAACGACACTCGCGCCCGCTTCGGCTGCCGTAACAGCAGCGGCAAGAGCTGCACCACCCGTACCAACAATAGCAACATCAGCTGTCTCATCGATGTCAGCAGCTGCTTCAGCCCCAGGAGCAGCCTTCTTCAGTGCTGTTACGTTGCCGCCTGCCTGCTGAAAGACATCTTCCAATGCCTTTGTGAACGCCATCGATGTCAGCGTCGCTCCAGAAATAGCATCAAGGTTCAGCGTCTGACCATTCAAGCATTGCTGCGTCAAGGTATCGATGGCGAACGTACCAATATTGCGCGACTCTTCATGATCGGTATCGAGCGCCTCAAGCGCCGAGGTCGAAAAGGTTGCTTTTACTGTGATGTCGCCATTGCGTCCTGCTTCGGTAGCTGTGTAGGTACCCGCTTTATATTCTTGAGACCCCTGATCGCCGCTCTTTTTAGGCGAAGCACAGCCCGTCGTGCCTAATACTGTTGCGGCAGCTACACTCAAAACGCCCAGTCCCACAAAGCCACGACGCGACAGGCGAGCATGCTCAGCAGCCCCTGTTGCGCAGAGATCAACAGCATCAATGGGCGTAGTCGTATTTATCTGGTGGCTCGCATACGATGCCGGTTTGATGTACTCCGCTGCAAAGTTTCTTTCATTCCCTTTGTGCATGATGTCCCTCCTTATAGTGCGCCATGTAATTTGCTTCAAAGTATTGACGTGACTTCAAAGACAACATGACGATTGACCTCGCAAGGGCAACCCTTGCGACCCTCACATACAAACATACGCAGTTTGCAAGAGCCTGTATTCACACCTTTCGTGGGCAAAAGGGAAAATGACATGACATCAAAGGGGTGATATTGCACCTTTTATCCCAAGATAGATACATGTTCCCAGTTCAACGCGTACCAATTGCTTCTCGATAAGCTCTTCTTGATAACCGCTTAGAAGCCATCCGCTACAATAGAAATAGCACTTGAGGGGGGTCGTGTGAAAAATATTGTCAGACAAGGATGGCAGAAATTCTGTCAGGCTGGCGTCTGGGCACCAATGGCTTGGGTGTTCTGCGCGGCTCACCATGGCAACCTCGAAACATATGGAACGCTTGCGGTTCCTATCCTCTATTCTTCGTGCGGCATCACGCTGCTTATCATTACCCTTGTCTGGGGCATGCGCCCACAGACTCCCAATTTGAAATGGCTTTCGTGGTTGATCGCTCTCGTTTGTGTACTAGCAACGTATCTTCTGTATACGCCCGCGCCTGCTCCCATTGTTCATATGGGGCAGGCTCTCGGCGGCATCTGTGTGGCGTGGATGTACACCTCATGGGCGCGATTGTATCGGTCGCTCCCTATTGGGGCCTGTATCAGATGTTTTGCCTGGGCTCTTATTATCAGCTCGCTTGCAAAGATCTTCGTCGATCTGATTCCGCCCGAAGCCGAATGTATCGCGGTTAGTTGTATCGCGCTTGCTTCACCGCTGCTTGCAAACAGGGCCAGCCACCAAGGATTTCCTGCTGAAGAAGTGGAAGCGGTTTACACTGCTTCAAACGTACATCGCCTATGGAAAATCGCTTGCGGCATTGCGCTTTTTGGTACACTCATCGGCATTATCAATGGGATTGATGCTGATCTTTCAGCGCCCCTTACTGCCGAAGCGAATATTTTCTTGCATCTCTGTGAAATAGCACTCGGTTGTGTTGTGTTGCTGCGTGCTGTTCCGTGGCATCGAGAATTTGATTTCTTCCAGATATGGCGACTTATTCTCGTATTCATGGCAACGGGGCTTGTAATCATGCCATTTCTCCAAGGCGATGCCCGCGCCGTTGCGCTTTCTCTTGTCGGTGTCGCTCAGACAATTGTCGTTATTTTGCTGTGGCTTGCGCTTATGGACATTGCTCACTACAGCAGCTTGCACCCCTATGCCGTCTTTGGCGCAGGCTGGGTTCTCTATGCGCTACCGCTTGCCGCTGGATACTTCTTCGCCCAGTTTATTCCCATGGACGCTCAAGGTTCTTCGGTCGCGCCGGTTCTTTCCTATGCCCTTATTTTGATGCTTATGTTTATCGTCGATTCGTACCCATCTGGCATTCGACGCATCTTTGCCGACCTTGGTCCCACTATTCCTGCCAACGACCGCTTTCCTGATCTTGAACGCAACTGCCAACAAGTCGGCAAGGCACACGGTCTTACGCCACGCGAAATAGAAGTGATGGAGCTTATCTGCAAGGGCCGTTCAAAAGCCTATATCGCCGAAACGCTCTTCGTTGCCGAAAACACCGTGCGTAGTCATTCAAAGCACCTTTACGCCAAACTGAATGTGCACAGCAAGCAGGAACTTATTGATCTGGTGCGACCTGAAGTACCCCATCGAAACAGTCGATAGGCAAGGCAACAGCCCTGATACGCTCACCGAAACGCCCGATAAACAAAGTGGCAGCCCCGATATAAAGGCGAGGAAAAGTAAGGATAACGTCGGCTCGTAAAGTGAGAGTAGCGCAGACTCGTAAAGCAACGTAATACGCCAGAGTAAAACACCCTCACTAGCACCCCAGCTACGAGCGCGAACGCGTGGAATGAATACCGCTTTCGGGCGACTGAGGGCTCTTCAGCACAAAGAGCATATGCTCCGGCCGAAGCAGTCGATAATTGCGCCCTTGTATTGCAAGCTCGCCTTCTTCTTCCAGTTCATTCAGCGCCCGCGCCAGCGTATTGCGGTTGACACATAAGTATTGTGCAAACGAAACTTTCGTAAAGGGGATAACGGGATTGAGTGTATTTTGATATTCAGCTTCTTGTTTAACCGCTGCCAAGATTTTCTTCTTGAGCGTCGGCTGACTGAGTACTTCAACTTTGCCGCGGAACAACGTAATTTTTTCCGCAAATTGAATGGCTAGATTTGCAAGAACACGTTGGGAAGTTGCCTGGTCAATCTTTAGATCAAACAGCTCTCGCACATCGATAATAAGCACCCGAGCCGCAGTACTCGCTGTGACACTAATGGGAGTTACCTGGTAAGACAGGCAGTTAAAAGGCTCACCGTACATTTCGCCAATGCCTATTTCTGCAATAATACGCTCAATGCCGTCGTATCCCGGCGCGGTATAGATAGCCACCCTCCCCTCAAGCACCAGACCCGCTGCAGAAATCGATTCACCCGAGCGCATAAGGAATTCACCGCGCGAATACTGCTTGATGTAACAATTCGTCTCACGACATACTTTCCTAATCTCATCATCGGAAAGATACGAGAACAAGGGGGTCTGTGAAAGCAGCTCGAGATCTCTTTCTTGGACTATTTCCATGATGGCCTCCTCTCCTAAAAGTGCCAGCGCACCTGCCTTACGCAAAAGACGTAAGGCAGGTGCCATTTGGTCTTAATCCCTTAACATTACGTTGGTCTAAGGGAAAATATGTCCCGCACCTCTTACTTTTGGCTCACGAGTGGATATCTCAATGCCATGAAGGCGAGCACGGTCAACGTGAGTCCTATCGGAAGCAACGCAACAAGATACTCTGCCCCTGTCGGCACATAGGCATACACCGAAGAAAACGCCATGCCCGTTTGGGCAAACCGACCCGTTGACACTGGATAAAGCCAGTCTACCGTACCAGAAAGTGTCTGCACACTCAGCGATATATGAGAAACCGACAGTTCAGGAAACAGCAGCATAAAACGATGAGCAAGTGTGCCTATCAGCATCAGCACCGAAGCTGTTATCAGCATACCCGCTGACGATGAAGTGCTCTTGCGATAGAACATCACCAGGGCGACAAAGGGAAATACCAGTTCAATAGCATATAGAATGCCATAGGTACCAAACAATCGTCCCAGTAGTTCCAGCGTGTCAAAGCTACTCGTCCAGGCGAGCAAAATAAGTTCCATCGCGACAAAGAAGAAGTGTACGACAGCACCCGTCGCTGCAATTCTTGCAATTAGACGGTACGCCCCCAGGTTCTCCTTGAAGCTATCCTTCCCGGCAAGACCCATAGCCAAAAGCAGAACTAAGGATCCGCCCGAAGCAACAGCCATGGCAATAAAGTCCGGCGGCAGCATAGCGGTATGCCAGTACTCATGCCCATTCTGCGTAGCAAAAATAAGCGCCGTTACCGTGTGAATAAGCACTGCAAACGGCAAACCGATTAAGGCAACTCGCCGCGATCCCTTCTGAGAAATCCGTAGCACCTTTTCTTCACTTGCCTTGCGCACCCATCCGTTAAAGAACCACAGACCGCGTTCTTTGCAATCGGGAAGTAGCTGAAAATACACCGATAGGAAGGTCAGCACGATATAGCACGAAATCACAATAACGTCCCACACCAACGGCGAGGAAAAGTTAGGGTGAATGAATATATTGAGAATGTTCTGTACGCTTCCCAAATCAACAATAACCATCGTGCCGGCCCCCAGTGCGCACGCAAAAGCGGAGAGCGATGCGATCTTGCCAAAGGGCTTGAGCAACTTGATATTAAATAGATAAATGCATGATGAAATAATCATGCCACCTGCAGCAACCCCCACTAGGAACACGAAGCAACCGATATATAAACCCCAGTTAAATAGGTTTGACATGTTAGTTATGACCAAGCCGTTTAAAAGCTGGAATATCCAGGCGGCCAGACCGAGCGCCATGACAGCAGTCGATGCGGCAAAAAGCATCTTCCGGGACATTACAGCTCCTTTCTCTCGTAGGGGTCAAACAACGCCGGCTTGTCCTTTGACGAGCCCTGTACATAGAGCACTTTCGGGTTATTGCCCAGATGAGCTTCCAGCTGATCTGCATCACGTTCGACCAGATAGGTACTAATAGGCGACTCAGGATTGTCTAAATCACCAAAGATACGCGCGTTAGCAGGGCAGCCTGTCACACACATGGGATCAAGCCCCTGCGCGCGATACTGCGCGCAGAAGGTACATTTTTCTGCCGTACCGCGCGGACGATCGCGTGTATATACCAACCGCCCCTCTTCTCGATAGTCATATGGATAACCGTAAACATACCCGTCGGCTCCAAGCGTCTTGCTTGGGAGTGAATCCCCCCAGTTGAACTGACGCACTCCATACGGGCAGGCGCTCATGCAGTAGCGACAACCAACGCAGCGTTCGTAATCGACAAGCACGACCCCGTCTTCATCGACATATGACGCCCCAGTTGGGCATACTTTCACGCAAGATGGGTTCTCGCACATCTGGCAAGAGACCGGCAGAAACGTCATCGTAAAAGAGTTGTCGCCCATAGAAGCGATTGCAACCTGATGAGTGTCCGACCCTTTAGTAAATACGCGATTCCACCAAATGCCTTCCGGCTGCGAATGATGGTTTTTGCAGATCGTCGTGCATGTGCGACACCCGATGCATCGATTGAGATCGATTACCATTCCGAGTCTCATTACTCCACCGCCTTTTTAATATCGCAGAGGCATTCGTTCCATGCCATGTTTGGCGACCACGTAGCGCCAATGAAATACCGTTCGTGAATAGGGTTGATGAACGGGTAGATCAGCGTGTTGTATGAGCTGTCCTTTGTATATCGAGCCCACCATCCCATTTCGAACACGCACATCTTTGGCCAAAGCCCCGGCTCGTAAACAAGCTTGCCTGATACGTGCCCGCGATCGTTGTACACCTCAACCGTATCGCCTTCTGCAAGCCCCTTTTCGGCTGCATCGTCAGGGTTCATCCACACATGAGGCAAACCGTCTTGCAGCTCAAGCATGACTGGATTACTTGAATAGTTCGAGTGAATACGGTAGAGGCTATTGCGCGTTAGATAGATAAAAGGGAAGCGCTCACGCGAGGTCGGATCCAGTGCGTACTCGGTATCCTCAAACAGTGGTTTCCATACGGGAAGCTGCTCACCTTGAGCAATAAAGAGGTCGTCATCTTTGTAAAACTCGATACGGCCACTTTTAACAAAGTGATCTGTCGCACCAACTTTGTTCGGCAGCGACACTGGCGGGAACGGCTTGTGTTCAGCAATTTGCTCGTAGAACGGAATACGCATGTCACCTGGATTAGAATGACGCAACTTAACGGGCCCTTTACGCAATGCTTCAACCGTAATGCCTGCAGTCGCCTCGCCGCCTGTTTCAAGCACTTTCGCGAGAATCTCTTCGATGCGTGCCTCGGATTCCTCAACGGGGAATGCCGGAAAATCAACTTCCCATTCTGGATTGATCCGTCGTGCAAGCTCGGAGAATATCCAAATCTCAGGACGCGCCTCGCCCGGCGCTTGAGCAGCAGGTTGCTGTAGCTGCATATAAGGGTGAATAGGCGTCGTTGTAACGTCAGTTTTTTCGTACCACGCGCACCCGGGCAGAACCACATCAGCATATTCAACGGTTGTGGTGTGCAGAAAATCGCACGACATCATGAACTCGATCTCGCCGCTCATGACTCGTTTGCGCAAGATGTCACAAAGCGCATGCTGATCAAAGGGGTTGGCCCAACCAGTCAAAAGAGCATGGAACCCATTGGCCGGATATGGTGCTGACATTGTTTCAGTGGGACCCAAAAGGAAGTAATGATAGGGTGTGGCGCGAGCATTGTTAACCGATGGCACCCACCAAGCAGCTGGCTTGAAGCGCGTCTTGTACTGGCCGATATAGTCGGAAATTCCGCCGCCGACTGTCCCGATATTGCCAGTTAGCGCCGCAAGCAACGAAAGTGCCCGGCCTTTAAGATCACCATGGTTCCATTGGTGCGCCGACCCGCCCAAAATAATGTGAAGCGGCTTAATGGTGCCTGCCATACGAGCGAGACGCACAATAGTTTCAGCAGAAACCTGGCTAATCTCGGAAGCACGCTCGGGCGTGTAGGATTCCAGCATATCTTTAAGCATCTGAAATCCTGGCTTTGCAACAACCGTGGAACCGTCTTTCATGCTTACTTCGATGGTTCCTTCAAGCAGAACATCATCTGGCAAATTGAGCTCTGTCGGGTTAACAACAAGAGCAACACCGTCACGCCATGCCACATACGCTTCACGCGCCTCGGGTGTGTCAGCTGGCTTTTCTAGCCCTGCCACCTCAGAAGCAAGCAGCCTTTTGCCTGTTTCAACATCGATAAGGATGGGAAGATCGGTGTAGGAGCAGGCGAAAGCGCGATCCCAAAGATCCTCGTCGATAATAACCTTTGCCATAGCAAGAGCGATAGCGGTATCACTGCCTGGAGCAAGGCGCACCCATTCATCGGCCTTTGATGCCGTTACCGTAAAGTTCGGATCGAAACAGATTACCTTGCCACCCGCTTCCTGACTGCGTGCAAGCAGATGCGAATCGGGCAAGCGCGTAACCATAATGTTCGACCCAAAATTCAACGTTAGACGCGAATGTGGCCAATGATAAGTTTCCAATTCTTCGCACTGACATCCAAATGTCTCAGGGAAAAACATCGGCAAGTCGCCATTCATTTCAAAACCCGGCAGGTTTGTCCATCCTGCACGGTTAACAAGGCGCATGAACGTCCCTTTGTTGATGTAGTTGAGCGGCGGCACCTGATAATCGATGGCGATAGACTCGGCCCCATATTTCTCAGTTAGTTCGTTAATACGCCGCGCGGCAAAATCAAGCGCTTCGTCCCAGCTGCATTCACGCAACTGTCCGCCATCACGGTAAGGAACTTCACGAATCATCGGATGTAACAGGCGATCGTCGCCGTACATAGTGGCATTGAATGTGCTGCCCTTCAGGCAGCCGCGTGGATTGTATTCTTCGTCTTCGTAATCAGACGCTTGTATCAAGGTTCTCACCTGGCCATCTTTGACCGCGGCGACCCATCCACAGGCACCCGTACAGTTTGGAGAGCACGTTGAGCGTGTATGCTGCAGGCCCTCTTCCCTCATCTCTTCAGCCTGACGATCCTCCGTGCTCGTACAGGCCGATGCAAGTCCCCCAACAGAAGCTGCTGCAGCGGCTGTGGCAACATTTTTCACGAATCTTCGTCGTGTCTGCAGCAAACCATTGGGTTTTGCTAGAGCTTTCTCTTCCATAAGCTCGTCCTCCATAGGCAATATGGCATCCTTATGGATGCGTTTGTCGAAATGCAGCGCCCTCGTCAGTGCGCCTGGAGCCTCCTGGCTAAAAAGAGTAGCGGTTATGCAATTTATTCAGTGCCTTCTATGTAGCAGAATTAAAATTTGCGATTAGGGTATATATGTAAGATTGGAAACTAATTATTCGTCGAGCTAATTATTCGCCGACGATGGCTTGTATTGCCTTACTGAAAGAAACCGTACATGGACGATTTATATCTCCGCAATGCTGCAAAGCCGACGGGGGAAATGGGCACCGAGGTGCTCACCCGTATGAACGAACATCATAAAGAGCTCGCTGACTGGGCGTTCTCGCATGTCTCTATCGCGCACGATGCCACTGCGCTCGATATAGGTTGTGGCGGAGGCGCCAATCTTGAACGTTTGCTCAACCTCTGTCCGCAAGGCACCATACTCGGTATCGATTACTCGCCTACTAGCGTACAGATGAGTATCGAACACAACCAAGCTGCTGTAGATGCTGGTCGGCTTTCTGTACAGGAGGCGAGTGTCGACAATTTACCCTTCGCCGATAGCTCAATCGACTTTGTTAATGCCTGCGAAACAGTGTATTTCTGGCCTCATGTCGTTCATGGACTTGCAGAAATCCATCGCATATTAAAGCCGAACGGTACTCTGCTTATTATCTGCGAGATGGCCGATCCGCATGACCCACGCTTTGCTGGCGTGAACTACCTGACGGTATACGAACCCGAAGAGCTGCACAGTCTTGTACGGCAAGCTGGTTTTACCGGCGCTGAACTCTTTAAGCAGGATGAACAGTTCTGCATTGTCGCTTCTCGATAAAATTTGTTAGCCAACTGCGTCGTCTTCTTTCCGCTTACACCAGCTACAATAACGTACAGAGCAAAAGGAGCGTGCGATGTCCCAGCAAAATAATGACAGCCAGAAAAA
The DNA here is from genome assembly GCF_000023845.1 of Cryptobacterium curtum DSM 15641. NCBI lineage: Bacteria > Bacillati > Actinomycetota > Coriobacteriia > Eggerthellales > Eggerthellaceae > Cryptobacterium > Cryptobacterium curtum. The sequence goes on from NC_013170.1 coordinate 1,554,784, forward strand.
TCCCTACGCGCTTAAGCGAACCATCAGCGGCCTTGTCTGCCTTGCGTCCCTTGTTGTCTATCTGATTGTGCCCGGTGAAGCATTCAGCTGGCAGAAAATTGTCACGTTGCTGGTATTTTTCGCACTCATTATGGTGGTGACGTTCTTTCAGCAAGAATATCGCTCGTGGCAAGTTCAACACCGCAATCCCGACTCATATGACGAAGCGGGTCGTTACCATAAAGACCGTGATATATAGGCATGGAAATCAAACAAGACCAGGATAATTATCAGTAGAAGAGCAAGTACGCCCCTATAATGAAAATGTTTTATCCTTCGCGTATCGGTTCCAAACCCTGAAAGGCAGAAATCCATGGTCTCTCGCGTGTATGTTGAGAAAAAGCCCGGCTTCAACGTTGAAGCTCAGCAATTGACCAGTGAATTGCGCGACATCTTAGGCATTGCCCATCTTTCTTACGTACGGATTCTCAACCGCTATGACGTTGAAGGAATTTCTTCAGAACTTTTTGAGCAGTGCATCCCTACAGTATTCAGCGAGCCACCCGTTGATCTGGCATATCGTGACCTTCCCGTACAGGTTAATGATATGACCTTCGCTGTCGAAGCGCTTCCCGGCCAGTTCGATCAACGCGCTGATTCCGCAAGTGAATGTATCCAGCTTATCAGCCAAGGGAAACGTCCCACCGTACGCGCAGCAAAGGTGTATCTTTTAGCGGGCTCGCTTACTCAAGATGACATCGATGCAATCAAACACTACGTTATTAACCCAGTTGAGACGCGCGAAGCCTGTCTTGACGAGGTTGAAACACTCGACACGCCCCAACCGGAGCCAAAACCCGTTGAGATCATTGACGGATTTAATTCGTTTGCGGAAGAACAACTTCAGGCATTTATTGCTGAGCGCGGGCTTGCGATGGATCTGGCCGATATTCTGTTCTGCCAGGAATACTTCCGGTCTGAAGGCCGCTGCCCCACCATTACCGAAATCAAAATGATCGACACCTACTGGTCCGATCATTGCCGTCATACAACCTTCCATACCGAACTCACTAATGTGCAGATCGACGATGAAGCAGTGCGTCGCGCCTTTGAGCGGTATCTCGACATGCGTCACGAACTCAAGCGCGACGATAAACCAGTGTCCCTTATGGATATGGGCACGATTGCCAGTCGGTATCTTAAGGCAAAAGGTATCTTGAAAAACCTTGACGAGTCTGAAGAAATTAACGCCTGTACTGTCAAGGTAAACGTTGATGTCAACGGCATCGATGAAGACTGGCTCTTCCTGTTTAAAAACGAAACACACAACCACCCCACCGAAATCGAACCCTTCGGTGGAGCAGCTACCTGTATTGGTGGATGCATCCGCGACCCTCTTTCGGGCCGCAGCTACGTTTATCAGGCTATGCGTGTCACGGGAGCTGGCGATCCCCTCGCCCCGCTTTCCGACACGCTGCCTGGTAAGTTACCCCAGCGTAAGCTGGTGACTACTGCTGCCGCAGGGTATTCCAGCTATGGCAACCAAATCGGTCTTGCAACCGGACAGGTTGACGAACTGTATCATCCGGGATACGTGGCTAAACGCATGGAAATTGGTGCTGTTGTGGCGGCAACCCCTGCCAACCATGTACGCCGCGAAACACCACTACCGGGCGATGTTGTGGTACTGCTCGGCGGTCGCACGGGCCGCGATGGCATTGGTGGTGCTACCGGATCTTCAAAGGCTCACGATAAAGAAAGTATCGAAAAGGACGGGGCAGAAGTTCAAAAGGGCAACGCCCCCGTCGAACGCAAACTGCAGCGCCTGTTCCGCCGAGGTGATGCCTGTCGTCTGATCAAACGGTGTAATGACTTTGGTGCAGGGGGTGTGTCAGTTGCTATTGGTGAGCTAGCAGATAGCCTCTTCATCGATTTGAACAAAATTCCTAAAAAGTACGACGGCCTCGACGGCACCGAACTGGCTATTTCTGAAAGTCAGGAACGCATGGCCTGCGCCGTCGCAGCTGAAGATGTCGAAGAATTTCTTGGCTATGCCCACGAAGAAAACCTTGAAGCAACCCCCGTTGCGCGGGTAACTGACACCGGACGCGTGCAAATTGTTTGGCAAGGGACTGATGTTGTTAACATCAGTCGTGAATTCCTAGCAAGCAATGGCGTACCAAAGCAACAGGATGTGCATTTAACCTGCGGGAAGGTGTGGCACCCACAATGGCAGGGCGCATCAGTTGCCCAACGTATGCAAAACCTTGTGACCGATTTGAATGTAGCGGGCAAGCGTGGATTGTCTGACCGATTTGACAGCACCATCGGCGCGGGCACCGTACTTATGCCCTATGGCGGTTCGCAGCAGCTAACACCCACCATGGCGATGGTTGCCAAGCTGCCAGTTTTAGGCAAAACAACTACCATCAGTGGAATGTCCTGGGGATTCAACCCCTATGCTATGGAAGCCGATCCGTTTACTGGAGCGTATCTTTCCGTTGTTGAAAGCGTAGCCAAATTTGTGGCTGCCGGATTTGAGCACCAGAATGCCTACCTCACATTCCAAGAGTACTTCGAAAAGCTCCGCGACAATCCTGAGCGCTGGGGAAAACCGGCGCGCGCATTACTTGGTGCTCTGATGGCACAGGTGGATCTTGGTGTGGCTGCAATCGGCGGAAAAGATAGTATGTCAGGCAGCTTTGAAGACATTGATGTGCCACCCACACTTGTATCGTTCTGCACGGGCGTTGGCACCCTCAGCCGAGCAACAAGCCCCGAGTTCAAAGCGGCGGGTCACCGCGTTATTGAAATTGCCCCCGCTTACGATGAAGCAGGGCTTATCCCTGATGCCGAAGATCTCTTGAAGGCATTTACCCTGATAGAAAAACTTATCGGTGAAAAGAAGGCCATGGCCGTCTCTACTGCTGGGTATGGCTGTGCCGCCGAAGCGTTATTTAAGATGTGCGTTGGCAACCGTATTGGGCTTGCCTTAAACGACAACGCATGCGCTGAGGACTTATTCACACCAGTATATGGCACCTTCTATGTGGAGCTTTCTGAAGACGCCCCTCTTCCTGCTGACGAAGGCACACTTTCTGTTACTGAAATCGGCATGACCACCCCTCAGTACGTTTTGACTGTGGGTGGAGAAACACTCGATTTAGCGCACCTGCAGGAAGCCTGGGAGAGCAAACTTGAAGGGGTGTTCCCCTATCGCAGGGTATCATCCAGTGTGTCAGCGGCAACGCAAACCTCCGCTGCTGCTGAAGCGCCTATTGAAACAATCAGTTGTGATAGCAAGCTCCCCCTTACCTATCCTGGGGTGCTGGCGCATCCGCGAGTGATTATTCCGGTGTTCCCTGGCAACAACTGCGAATTCGACTCAGCGGCTGCTTTCGAGCGTGCTGGCGCACAAGCGGAAACCTTTGTTATTAACAATTTAACTCCGCAGGCGGTAGCCGAAAGCACGCGCGCATTAGCGGACAAAATCCGACGCAGTCAGATTGTCATGATTCCTGGCGGTTTTTCCGGTGGCGACGAACCTGATGGATCAGCCAAATTCATTACAGCATTCTTCCGATCTCCCGAAGTAACCGAAGCCGTACGCGATCTTCTCCAAAATCGCGACGGTCTTATGCTGGGAATTTGCAATGGGTTCCAGGCGCTCGTGAAGTTGGGGCTCGTTCCCTTTGGTGATATACGCGCGATAGATAAAGACTGCCCTACCCTCACGTTTAACACTATCGGTCGCCATCAGAGCGGCATCGTGCATACCCGCGTTGCGAGCACGCTCAGCCCTTGGCTATCTCGCTGCCAAGTAGGCGACATTCATGCCGTGGCGGTTAGCCATGGTGAAGGCCGCTTTGTTGCACCCGAACATCTGTTAAAGGACATGAAAGCTGCTGGGCAGATAGCCACTCAATACACCAATGCAGCAGGCGTGCCATCTATGGATTTAGGCGTTAACCCAAATGGTTCACTCTGGGCAATTGAGGGCATCACCAGCCCTGATGGACGGGTATTTGGCAAGATGGCGCATAGTGAACGTTCGGGCGCAGGTCTGTATCAAAACATTCCTGGCGCCGAAGGTATCCAACCTATTATTGAAAGTGGCGTCGGCTACTTCACAGATTAATAAAGTACGCCGCAACTGTTCAAAAGCGAGGTGTTACACGTCGTACCTATCCGTTCCTTAAACAAATACGCCGCAGCATCACGGGGATGTGCGGCGTACGGTTGTGGGCGTATAGCTTGTTTAGGAGGTTGCTACCTTAGGGCTAATCCTGCTCTTCGCGACGGCGAGCAGTCACAGCAATCGCTCCACCGACAGCAGAGAGAATAGCTAAACCAGCAGCTCCAGCAAACAGAGTTCCTTCATCAGCGGTTTTGGGAAGGATGGAAGCTGGTCCTTTGCCATTGGGGTCTGGATCAGGATCTGGGCTCGGTGCTGGTGTTGGATCGGGCTCGGGAGCAGGATTTGGGCCCGGCTCTGGAGGAGTGGGGGTATGGGTGTTGGTGATGGTAAAGCCACTGGTGGCATCCCCCGTTACCTCTTTGGTGTATCCAGTGGGAACAGTGGGCTCATCGACCGTGTAGACAATGTTGGTGCCATTGTCCTTCTGGTCAAGGCCAGTCCACGTATATGACCAATTATTGGCAGCATTGAGAGTAACAGGTGTTCCCTTTGCTACTCCATTGGCATAGAGCACTACTTCCACAGAGGAAGGACGCACGCCATCGCGGTCATTATCATCACTCCATGCTTTAGTAACTGTCAGCGATGTTTGAGCTGGTGTATGAGTGTTTGTGACATCATAATCAGTAATGGTTGTTGAATAATCAGCAACAGCATTCTCAGTGATCGTGTAGGCAATCTGGTGACCATCGGTTGCAGAATACTTAGCAAGACCAGCAAAGCTATAGCTCCATGCACCTGATGCATCCGGGGTGACTGCCTTTGAGTCTACTTGGGTGCCATCGGCCAGAAGGTTGATGGTGATAGAAGACGGACGCGCTCCATCACGATTGCCATCATCATTCCAGGTCTTTGTTCCTGAGATGTCAATCTTTTCTTTATTGGTGTTAGTGATAGTGTATCCCGCTGTAGCACTGCCGCTTATAGCTGTTGTGTACTTGGTTGCATCCACACCAGTAACTGATGATTCATCAACGGTGTAGGTAATAGCAGTACCATTTTTGTACTTAGGCAGGTTAGTAAACGTATCGCTCCAGCTATTAGCTGAGGAAAGCGTGACAGACTTGCCACTATCTACCCCATCAGCCAAAAGCTTGACAGTAACTGATGAGCCTTCTGGCCCAACCCACTTCTTGGTTACTGGGATATTGATGGTTTCAGGGGTATGGGTGTTGGTGATGGTAAAGCCTGCGACCGCAGAACCAGTAACAGCAGCGATATACCCTGACGGAGTTGGATCCTCAGCCACGGTATAAACGATATCGTTACCAGCTGCATTCTTCTTATCGAGGCTCGCGAAAGTATCTTTCCACGAATTGCTTCCATCAAGCGTTACTGTCTTACCGGTATCGACACCATCAGCATATAAATGAACCGTCACCGAAGTCGGACGCATTCCGTCTTGATTGTCGGCATCGCTCCACGTCTTTTCAACGGAGACATTAACAGTAGGCGGAATGGCTTTATCGACAAACGTGCGCGTGACGTCTTGAGTGGCTGTTGAGAAATCAGTATCGGCAATCGTCTGATCAGCTGCAGCAAGATATCCAGAAGGCGGAGTAGTTTCCTTAATGATATAACCATCACGCAAAAGACCGCCCAGGCTTGCTTCGCCAGACGCATTTGTTGTTACTTGGCCAACAACCGCGCCAGAACGAGCACGAACAATATCAAAAACTGCTCCGGCAAGTGGATTTCCTGATTCGTCAGTCTTTTTGATATTAATCTTGTACTTGTAACCTTCACCAGTGCCACCAGAGGTTGGTAGAAGGTAATAGGCCTTACTTTCTTTAGTTACGCCGTTATCAGTGAGACTTGCTTTATTTTCGAACTTTTCACCGGGAAGAGGTGTGTAGTTAATCTTGGTTTGGAAACGTACCAATAGCCCTTTAGTGGCAGGGATATTTCCCAGATTCAGCTTAAAGTTTGTTCCGTTATAAGTAATTTTTGAAGCATACTGACTTGTAACATTGGTCTGCCCAACAAGTTTATAGCTCGTGCCTTGAAGCTGCCAGGTTCCTTCGAATACTTCAAGTGTACCAGGAATAAACGACACGCCTGGAGTTAAAAGGCTGTCATCAAGTACTGCATTCGTATACGCCTTGCCATCTTGATTAATCTTTACCTGCCAAACGCCCTTAGTGGTATCGAAAGCGTTAGCCCAGCCAGATTTAATAATAGGCACAGCTGTTTCAGTATGTACCGTGTAGTTGACATTGCCAGCCGGAACTGTTTCACCGCTTATCACCGGATTAACTGGTAAGACGCCAGAATGAGTGTGTACATCATTATCGATCTGAACATTAACCGAGAAGTCTCCAGAGATATCCGATTTACCCTCAGCGTAGTCCGTATATGTAATAATAAACTTGGTGTTGGTCGGGTCAGTCTTACCGCGCGCAATAATATTGCCTGATCCGTCTTGAATGACAAAGTCAGTTGGCGGAGCGCTTTTGAACCCGGCTGGAAGCTCTATCGTAGTTGTGTCGCCCGCATGCACGCCAAGATTTGGAAGTGCATAATGGAAATTAAGCTTGAATGCTTGCCACGCCCCCACATTAACCGGTGTCGTGCCAGTAGCGGTAGTAACTTTGGCACTCGTAACAACATTAGGAAGCTCAACGCCACTTGATCCAGAAGCAGCACGCTTAGACACCTTGTGAGAAGTATTAAGATCTACCGGCTCGATCATCCTTGTCAAGTCAACGGTGCCCGTAGATGATGTCTGTTTGCTTCCGTTAGCTGTATCAGATTGACTCGCTTGCCACTCATCTTGTGCCATGGGAGCCTCAGCATTTACAACTGCACGGCTGTTTTCACTGTTCTCTATAGAAGTGGCAGGACTTTCCTGCGTTGCACTCGCAGAGCTTGTGCTTCCTTCGTTATCAAGGGCAACCGCCTCCAAGGCTCCCGCAGGCATACAGATACTGAATGCCAGTACAGCACTTATGAGGCAACATAACTTTCTTTTCACGCGTGATCCCGCCTTCGCGCGTTCTCTGTATGGCTTCCAGGAAAGGCGCCCCCCCCCCCAGAAGTCGATGCCTGGCGCATCGTATGACAGACTAGTTTATCGTCTTTATGGGTAACATTAATTTATACAGAAATAGTCTACATAAAATGGACTGATGAAATGGATGAATGAAAAACTCTTACAACCCTTCACTTTCCACTCCACACAGGCACTCATCAACGGACAATCAGCGACGTCGATTCGCCGTACTTGGCTCTTTGTACTTACCACTTATGCAAAAGCGTGAATCCTGATATGGCTGCACTTTTACAATGCCCTACCCTTTTACACGTAGAGCACGCATGGCATTCAAAATGGCAAGACATGCCACACCTACATCGCCGAACACCGCAAGCCACATGGAGGCAAGTCCAATAAACGGCAACGCAAGGATCATGATAATTACCTTCACACCAATAGCGAATATGATGTTCTGCCAGACAATGCCCACCGTCTTGCGTGCAATATAAATACTGCTTGCAATATGTGACGGCTTGTCATCCATAAGCACCACGTCAGCCGCTTCAATTGCGGCATCGCTACCCATACCGCCCATGGCAATTCCCACATCAGCACGCATAAGAACCGGTGCGTCGTTGATACCGTCCCCAACAAAAGCGAGTTTCGCGCCCTCACGTTTGACACTCAAAAGCAATTCGAGTGCAGTTACTTTATCCTGAGGAAGCAGTTGCGCCCGATATTCATCAATACCAAGGTCGCTTGCCACCGCAGCTGCTACTTCTTCGCGATCGCCTGTTAGCATGACAGTCTTTTTCACACCGGCCGCCCGCAAACGTTCTATCGCCTGAGCCGCATCAGGTTTCATTACATCAGCAATAACGATATGCCCGATATACGCACCATCAACAGCAACATGCAGGATAGTGCCAACCAGTTTGCAATCGTGCGGCATCACATGAGCTTCGCGCATGAGCTTGTCATTTCCCACCAGCACCATACGATTGTCTACCTGAGCTGATATACCACGCCCACTTCTTTCTTCCACCTGCTGGATACGATCAGCATCAATAATGCCGCTGTATCTCTCGCGTACTGAAATAGCAATAGGATGATCGGAGTATGCTTCAGCGTGGGCTGCCAGAGAAAGAAGATCATCGGCGTTAATACCTTCTTGTCCATGCACAGCCACTACACTAAAGGTGCCATTAGTAAGCGTCCCCGTTTTATCGAACACAACGGTATCCACCTGAGCCAATGTCTCCAGATAGCTTGATCCTTTGATAAGAATACCCAAACGACTTGCCGCGCCAATACCGCCAAAAAACGAAAGTGGGACGGAAATAACCAAAGCGCAGGGGCAACTCACTACCAGAAATACCAGGGCGCTCTGCACGCTATCGCTTATATCAGCACCAAATAGTAGCGGCGAAAAGATAGCAATCGCCACAGCAAGACCTACGACAATTGGTGTGTAGTAGCGAGCAAAACGCGTAATGAAATTCTCTGTACGTGCCTTTTTTTCGCTTGCGTTTTCTACCAATTCAAGAATGCGCTGAACTGTTGACTCACCAAAAGGTTTGCTCACCTTTACTGTAAGCACCCCTGAAAGATTGATACAACCGCTGACAACATCTGACCCTATCTTCACGGTGCGAGGAATTGATTCACCGGTAAGAGCGCTGGTATCTATGCGCGACGACCCTTCGACTACCGTGCCGTCGAGCGGCAAACGTTCGCCAGGTTTTACAACGATTTCTTGACCAACAGTTACCTCGTAAGGATCAACTTGCACCAATTCGCCGTTGCGCATGACATTTGCAAAGTCGGGAGCAATATCCATCATTTCGGCGATGGACTTGCGTGTTTTACCTACCGCATAACTTTCGAATAGCTCTCCCACCTGATAGAACAGCATGACTGCTGCACCTTCAGCCATATGAGGCTCGGCCTTGGGGAAAACCACCAGAGCAAACGCGCCAATAGTCGCAATAGCCATCAGCAGATTTTCGTCAAACGGCTGACGCCGTACCAAACCATGCCCAGCGCGAGCTAAAACATCATATCCCGCAATAAGATACGGCACCAAAAAAGCAGCAAACTCAAGCCATAATCCACCCGACACCTCAAATAGAGGGGTTAGATTATCGAGCAGCTCGAGCATTATAAAAATGCCGAGCGCCAAAACGATGCGATTACGAGTGCGCCGCTGCGATTTCGAAAGGGTTGATGTCATATACCTAATTCCTGTGAAAGTGGCTATTGAACATATTGAACAAATATTACGTAACTGCTGCTAAAGCGATTACACAACCACCGTACAATCAGGTTCAATGTCCTCAAAAATGCGCAGCGATTGGGTTAGCGCGTCGTCAAAGCTTTCCTCAGATGCGTCTAACGTGAAGCGCAACATCATGAAGTTCACCTTCGCATCGTTTACTCCGTCGAGCTTGCGCACCTTATCTTCAATTTTGGCTGCGCAGTTGGCACAAATCTCGCCTTGTAATTTATAATTCCTCCGCATGATGTTCCTTCCCTTTCTTGCAAGCCTGTCTAATCTCTCATGTTCGAAAGCGTTATTCGAATTAATAAACGCTATTCAAACCTATGGAACCTGTGCTTATATGTACCGATCTGCAAGTTTTATTCGCGCTTTAACTTGTCCGCACTTTCGTTCGTGCTTTAACGTACGTGCGCTTTCTTACTTGCATTTCGCTTATTCGCAAATGTGGGTAAGCCCTTGCGAAAGCATCGTGTACACGTGGTCATCGGAAAGTGAATAGATAATTTGCTTACCATCGCGATGGAACCTCACGAGATGTGCCTGCTTTAAAATGCGCAACTGATGGGAAACAGCACTTTGAGAGACCCCACCAACTGCTTCAGCAATATCCGCGACACACAGCTCACTTTCCATGAGCGCGTACAATATTTTGATGCGGGTGGTATCGGCAAAAACCTTGAAAAGGTCAGCTAGGTCGTAAAGCATTTCTTCATCGAGAAGCTCCACTGCACTGTCCGCCAACGGCCGCTCGCCAGATGAGCACGCTTGTTTTGCGCTTGGTGATGAGTCTTTATACGCTTCTTCATTCATCATATATCCCTTAATATATGAGCATTTGTTCAAATATTAAGTCTATTATAGGACACCAAACGTGGAAGTCAACCGTTGTATCTCCTGGCCATCTCCAATAAATACAGCCACATTTGTATATAAGGCACTAAACATAAAAGGGGTACTGACTTATGCCAGTACCCCTTTGTTGGACGCACTTTTGCTCTTATCCACTTGAGCAGTTAGCGTTCATGATCGACCACCAAGGCTTCCCAGATCTTCTTGGTGTCTAACTCACCTCACTCGCTAGTCCTCTTCGCGACGGCGAGCAGTAACAGCAACCGCTCCCCCGACAGCAGAGAGAATAGCTAAACCAGCAGCTCCCGCAAACAGAGTTCCTTCATCAGCGGTTTTGGGAAGGATGGAAGCTGGTCCTTTGCCATTGGGGTCTGGATCAGGATCTGGGCTCGGTGCTGGTGTTGGATCGGGCTCGGGAGCAGGATTTGGGCCCGGCTCTGGAGGAGTGGGGGTATGGGTGTTGGTGATGGTAAAGCCACTGGTGGCATCCCCCGTTACCTCTTTGGTGTATCCAGTGGGAACAGTGGGCTCATCGACCGTGTAGACAATGTTGGTGCCATTGTCCTTCTGGTCAAGGCCAGTCCACGTATATGACCAATTATTGGCAGCATTGAGAGTAACAGGTGTTCCCTTTGCTACTCCATTGGCATAGAGCACTACTTCCACAGAGGAAGGACGCACGCCATCGCGGTCATTATCGTCACTCCATGCTTTAGTAACTGTCAGCGATGTTTGAGCTGGTGTATGAGTGTTTGTGACATCATAATCAGTAATGGTTGTTGAATAATCAGCAACAGCATTCTCAGTGATCGTGTAGGCAATCTGGTGACCATCGGTTGCAGAATACTTAGCAAGACCAGCAAAGCTATAGCTCCATGCACCTGATGCATCCGGGGTGACTGCCTTTGAGTCTACTTGGATGCCATCGGCCAAAAGGTTGATGGTGATAGAAGACGGACGCGCCCCATCACGATTGCCATCATCATTCCAGGTCTTTGTTCCTGAGATGTCAATCTTTTCTTTATTGGTGTTCGTGATAGTAAAGCCCGCAGTAGCACTACCGCTTACAGCCGTTGTGTACTTGGTTGCATCCACACCAGTAACTGATGATTCATCAACGGTGTAGGTAATAGCAGTACCATTTTTGTACTTAGGCAGGTTAGTAAACGTATCGCTCCAGCTATTAGCTGAGGAAAGCGTGACAGACTTGCCACTATCTACCCCATCAGCCAAAAGCTTGACAGTAACTGATGAGCCTTCTGGTCCAACCCACTTCTTAGTTACTGGGATATTGATGGTTTCAGGGGTATGGGTGTTGGTGATAGTACCTTCAACCTTATTACCCGTGCCCTGTATAGACGTAGTATCGGCAGTGTAGCCGGCAATCGCCCCTTCACTTAAAGTATATGTAATGGGATTACTTGCATCACCTACGTACTTAGGCAGCCCCAGGTAGGAAACGGTATATTTCCCATTTCCTTGGTCTACCACATGTGGCGAAAAACTACTCAGGTCGATACCCTTATCGGAAGTAAGCGTAAGTGCCGCGGCAAAATCACTGGTGGTCGGGCGTATTCCGCCAACATTATTGCTATCGTCCCAAACTTTGGTAAGAACAACGTCGGTACCCGCAAAGGTCACCGCATTGGTATCAAGAGTCAACATAGAATGGTTGCCGTTAATATCATAATCGAGCGTCGTATTAAATACGGTTCGCTGATCATTATAGCTAGAGCCAACTTCGTCGTTTACCTTATAAGAAACATCAACGTATCCACCTCCATTAGCTGCTAGAGGCTGATTAGATACGAGCTGCAACATGTCTGCCTGAGAAGGGTCGCTTACTTCGGTGTAGTCACCCGGCTGCGGAGCATGGTTTGTGTTGTAAGTAACGCCCGGCTTTAGCTTAATGTACTTTACCTGGAAGTTAGACGAAGTCGTCACTGATGCAAGAGACAAAGGCAATTTGGTTGCGCCTTCAGGCGTAAACGAATTCCCCCTATCCATACTCTTTGAAAGCAATGGTACAAAAAGCGAAGTGGAATTCGTCTCAGTGTTTGCGTTGTTCCGTATGGCAATATGTACTGTAGCAGTATCGCCCTTCTGAAGCACAGCCGTAGTAGCAGAGGGATTTGCTGGATCATAAGTGTAATCAGTAACAGCACCGCTTTGTCCGTCCTTCACAGAGAAGGTTGAATGGGCTGCAATTTCAGCTGCCTGATTAATGGTAACGCCAGGACCCTCAGAAAGGGACACCATCGTTTTACCGGAGTTTACTTTATCACCGAACGTCTCTGTGTATTTCTCGGTATTCCAGTTGCTGTGATCCCACTTTTCAGCTTTGATGACAGCACCAATTTCTTTGAAATCCTTCGTGGTGAAGCCAACAAAATCATTGATGTGGTATACGCCCTTTTCCGCAAGTTTATTAGTGCTTACGGTCATGTTTAGACGCATGCTTTTAATGCTGAAATCGGGCTGATACTGTCCGCGCGTCTCATTACCAACATTGACGGGGTATTTCCATACCTTTATCTTAGTGCCATTCTTATCGAACGAGCCAACAAATTCAGGTGTGCCCAGCGTTCCACCTGTCAAGCTTAGGTTGCTATAGGAAAACCCTTCAGGCATAAAAGTATAAAGGACGGGCTCTTGCAGAGGGTTCCAATCCCAATTGCCGTCATCGATAGTGCCACTGATGTTAAAAGAATCCCCACCATTTATTTGGCTCTTACTAATGGTTCCGACACCATTAAGTACTTTCGGCGCGCTTGTCTTGCCGGTAATAACATCGCCATCTGACGGAGTGGTCCCCGTTGTATAAAGCTTTACCGTAGTTTTTACATCAGCGTCAGTGCCCTGTTTCCAAGATCCATATACGCCATTAGAAATATAACTCCATCCATAGTATTCATCGTATACATGTTTATCAGCAGGATTACGAGTATCCAAAAGGTCGCTCATAGGCCTAATGCCATCGTATCCACCTGGTATGGGCCCCAGATCAACTTTGATGGAAGTAATAGATGTATTAATGTCAAGACCTAATGCGGTATTGGTAATAAGCGCTGAAACATTCGCTGAACCGGAGCCTGGCTTCTTTAGAATGCTTGGGTCAGCCGTGCCGCTCGTACCATCGGAAGCTGTCCAATGGATAGGCCCGTAAGTCATGCCTTCCTTATACGGAATAGTAACACCGCGGATAATAGCGGTATTGCCCTTATCGATGGTCATCTCAAGAGTCTTTGGCATCGTGGGAGATGAAAGCTCATTTTTGATGAGATAAGCTCCGAGACGCGTATTGTATGTATCATACTTCTTGAGCGCCCAGTTAGGTGCATGATCAACAAGTGCATGAGTTGTAATCTTCTCGGGGGTCGCACCATCAATGATAGTAACATGCATCGTTGCGGTCTGTGTGCCAGAGGTTCTATCCGCATTGGGCGAATCGTTCCATATAGTCTTCTTAAAGTTCCGCAGTGTTACATCAAATGTGGAGCCATTAGCACGAGTACTGTCAGCAGGCACCTTGATATGAGGTTTAAAATTCAGTCCACTTGAATAAGACCCCGGCTCGTTCCATTCGACAGTAGCAACTTTATTATCACCCTCGACCACTGTATTTACGATCGTGCCGTTCGTATGATAGAGAGCTGTTTCTTCAAGATTAACGAGCTCAAGATCTTTCGGATAAACAATTTGCACCGTTGTTTTGCTATTAGCTTCGGTAAGGGAACTACCACTTCCTGAATTGTACGTTTCAATAGTCCCGGTGGTTCCGCCCTTAGACACAACTTCGGTGCTTTGGTTGACATAGAAACCGTAATGAGGGGTGTCAGCAGGATTAATATTGAAGGAATGCGGATCGATATTGTTGGTCGCATCGGTACTGAGGCTTACCTTAATAGCGTTAGCAATAATCTGTCCAGCATCTTCGTTTTCGTAGGCATCGTCAATACGAAAGCGGATTTCAGACTTGGTGTCCACGCGAACAAGCCCGTTTTTGGTCATATATTTCAGGTCGCCGTTTCTGCTCTCATTAGAGCCGGCAGTTGGATAACCATACGGTGAAGTCCCAGTACCCGTTGGGGTCTTTACCAGCTTGCTGAAGCTAGTACTAGTGATAGCCCCTTCATTGAAAGTAGAACCCGGCAAGGCCGTCACGTACATGCCGTTATCAAACCAAACATTCAAATAGGTAGGAGTAAACTGCAACGAACTGGGAACGTTGTAACTCACGTTAAGTGCGTAGGTAACTCCCGCTTTAAGGGCAGGAACTTCTCCCGCGGTAAGATCAGCCACCTGAGTATGTGTGCTTGCGTCTTCAATAGTGATCTTATCGAATGCTAAGCCAGTGGTGTCCTCAGCATAGGCGGCATGCATGCTCAAGAGCATGGCGGCCATCATTGCAACAGAAACAAAAAGTAGTGTTGCCAATCTCTTCTTCAGTGAGTCCATAAGCCCCCCCCCGATCCGTTTCGCGCGTCTATCCTTACGACCCGCATAACTAATGGTGTTGTATTCCTACAATCATATTTTGCAACTGCCTTTCCTGCAAAGACAGTTACTTGCATCGGTACAGTATATACAATACAAGAGGTAAGTGCACGACAATATCGCAAATGGTCTTTAGGCGGAAACAATTATTCAGGGCTTCATTCGTAAGTCCAAACAAATGGATGACATAAAGTCGCTTGCCTTCACATAAGTCCGCATTGCTCGACTACTGACTAAATCTATTACTGCTCGATCGCATCACTAGTCGGCTAAATCCAGCCAACTATATAAGTTTCATTTCCATAACCCCCTTTCACCTGGTGCTTATTGACAGGTAAAATAGTGCCTCTTACAATGAAGCGCGCAGTTGGGCGAAATAAATTCTGCATCATCCTATGCGCCCAACACTGCATCCATCTGCATATTCTGCTTTGATAAATCGTTTCTGTCGTTCATCCGTTCTGCATAAACGGCCATCTTATTGTGTATAGATATTTGAGCGCTACAACAGCATTCGAAAAATTGGTAGCAATACTACGATTGGCAATGCTGTCGAATCACTTTTTCAAAACAATACTTTGTCAGGGTTAAAAGAGCTTAAAAGGAAGGAACACAATGTCGCAATCGATCAAACTGAAAAAGTCATGGAACGCGAAGCTTTTAGTCTTCGTGTGCCTAGCCGCCTTGTGCTGTGGAATGCTGGCCGCATGTTCATCGTCAACTTCATCAAGCAGCCAGGAAGGCAATTCATCCCAATCATCTCAAGAAAGTGCGACTGATCAGTCGTTCAAATCCAACATCATGTTCTGCGGATCCACTTCGCTTTATCCGATTATGTCGTCTTTGGCTTCCTCTTTCACTGATTCTTACCCAACATGGAACGAAGTCGATGCCAGCTTCCCAAAGACTAACGTATCTATCTATGTAGCTCCCGGTGGATCAGGTGTAGGCGTCAGCGCGCTTGAAGAAGGCACATGCGATTACGGCATGGTTGCTCGCACGCTTAAAGATAGCGAAAAAGAAGCGCTGGGTGATTACACCGAATACGAGGTCGCAAAAGATGCGCTCACCGTATCAGTTAATGCTGAAAATCCCATCGTAGGTACTGTCGACAATCTGTCCACCGATACCATCCGCCAGATTTTCGCTGGTGAAATAACCTCCTGGAATCAGGTGGACGCATCGCTTCCTGACGAACCAATTCAGGTGTACATCCGCGACCTTTCAGGTGGAGCCTACGAGGTATTCCAAAAGAGTGTTATGGGTAGCAGCACCGTAACGGCGTCGGCAACCCAGTCGGCATCGATGACCGAGCTCGCAACCAATATTGCTAACAACAAATGGGCTATTGGATACGCCGGCTTTGGTGCATACAACAAGGCAAATGCAAATGGGACCAAACTCGTGGCTATGAAAGTCGACGGTGTCGAAGCGAGCGAGGCAAATATTGTCTCAGGTGACTACACTATTCAGCGCCCAGTTATGTTTGTTGGTAAAGGAACGCCAACTAAATCGAGCCAGGCATTTATTGACTACGTTTATTCGCAAACTGGTTACGATGTCATCGTAGCTAACGGCTATATTCCGTCGTTTGCCCCCAACAACAAGTAAATATGAGCTCACGCACTCAACGACGCACATGTCTGCTATAGCCAACCATACTATTTCTTTGATCCGCTCGCGCCCTGTGCGGGCGGATCGATTGTGGTCTGCATTCTTTTGTCTGGTGACCCTGTTTTCAATAGGCACACTCGCAAGCGTGGCAATAACCACCGCAGTACAAGGATGGCCTGTGGTGCACGAAATCGGGCTCGACTCCTTTTTGTTTGGACAGTCTTGGATGCCAGTAGACTTTGGCACGGGTACAACATTCGGCATCTTCAACTTTATATGTGCCACATTGATCGTATCTGCTTTGGCACTGGCTCTGTCGTTTGTTGTCTCGGTGGGAGCGGCGCTCTTTCTTTCGTGTGCAGGCAGCACTACCGTGCGCAATATAGTTTACCCAGCTATCGACTTGCTTGCAGGTATCCCCTCAGTGGTATATGGGTTCGTGGGTCTTGTTGTAGTAGTCAAACTGTTTCTTGCTGCAGGGCACCCCTCAGGGAGCTGTGTACTCGCTGCCGCTATCGTGCTTGCTGTGATGGTTGTTCCCTTCATGGTGTCATCTATGAGCGATACCATGACCGCTGTTAAGCAAACATATTTAACCGCATCATATCTGCTAGGTGTACCGCGGTGGTACGGCATATACGCTATTGTCTTGCCAGCATCCATACGCATGTTATGGCCAAGCGTTATGTTGGCGTTTGCGCGTGCTATGGGTGAAACAATGGCGGTAATGATGGTTGTGGGAAACGCGAATCTTTTCCCAACTCTGCTCGGAAAGGGCGAAACCATCGCATCGTTGATTGCGCTAGAAATGGGGACTGCTGCTGTCGACAGCACTCACATGCACGCGCTGTTCGCCGCGGGGTTTGTATTGCTGGTTATCGTGTTTACGGTCGATGTGATCGCCAACCTCATAAAAAATAGGATGCATCGGCGCACTACTTATAGTAGCGGGACAAGCACGTGGATACTCGGCCGCGTGGGCGCACGTTTAGTGCAAGCATGGGCCTATGCAAGCATTACTCTTGTGATAGGCACCGTGGTGTTCTTATTCGCTTATGTGTTCGTGCAGGGCGCAAGCTGCATGTCCTGGGACTTTATTTTTGACAGTCCATCAGGTGCTATCTTAGGAACCGAAGGCGGCGTTTTCCCAGCGATAGCGGGTAGCATCTGGTTTAGTGTGTGTGCCCTCGTAATTGCCGCTCCCCTTGCCATCGGAACAGCCATTTTTACTACTTTTTATTGCAAGCATAGGACAATAGCTGCTGCTATCAGGCGCATTATTGCCTGCACAGCGGGTGCACCTTCTATCGTGCTAGGACTTTTCGCTTACATGTTGTTAGTAAACGAACTTAAGCTGGGACGCTGCATTCTTGCTGGTGGCGTAGCGCTGGCATTAATGATTATCCCTTTTATCGAGGTGCGAGCTGAAAAAGCACTTATGAGTATCCCGCGCGAACTTATAGTGAATGCGCGTAGTCTGGGATGTTCTACGTCGTACGTGCTGCGCACCATCGCTATACCGTACTGCCTAGGAGAGTTATTCAGCAGCTTAGTGCTGGGCGGATGCTACGCTCTTGGCGCAACGGCTCCGTTGATATTTACCGGTGGCGTGGCCTATGCGCCCGTGCCAACCAGTATATTTGATCCAGCAATGGCACTCCCTTTGCATCTGTACTTGATGCTAGCGCAAGGCACGACTGTCCCGCAGGTCTACGCAACCGCATTCGTACTGATGACACTAGTACTTTTTGTCAATCTTATTGTTACGGTAGGCGCACAATGGGGAAAGAAGCAATGGAACCAATACTGACACTTGAACATGTTTCAGCTTCGTACAGCAATGCTCCTGTTTTAGATGACGTTTCCTTTACTGTCCAGCCTCACTTAGTTACGGCAATTATAGGATCTTCGGGTTGTGGAAAATCAACTTTGCTTTCATGCATTAATCGAACTATCGAACTGACGGACGGGGCCAGTTGGAGCGGACGCGTTCTTCTTAAAGGGGCCGACATCACCCAACAGCAGGCTGACTGGGTGCGCGAGCAGATTGGTCTCGTACTGCAGAACCCTGCTCCATTTCCATTCTCCATTGAGCGCAACATGACCTATGCGTTGCGCTACCAGGGTATACGCGATAAAAAGTGCCTTGACGAACAGGTACGGCATTATCTGAACCAAGTGGGATTGCTTGACGAAATTGATGGGGATCTCAAGCGCAGCGCTTTGGAACTCTCAGGTGGACAGCAGCAAAGACTGTGCATCGCACGTGCTTTAACGGTGTGCCCTCAGGTGCTCATGCTTGATGAGCCGTGCTCGGCATTGGACGTGGCGAGTACACACATAATTGAAAACATCATCACGCAACTGAAGAAAACAACGACTGTATTGTTGGTCACGCACAATTTGGCGCAAGCGCAACGTATAGCGGACCGTGTGGTATGCCTCGCTGAAGGAAAATTAGTAAAGGAAGGTGCGGCAGAGCACTTCTTCGACGAAAATGGACCTGACCACGATCTACTCCGTGAGCTATACCGCTAAGGCTCCGACAGGAACAGCTTGTGGAAGGTGTGGGAGACGGTGCCTCCCCTCAAGACGAACTCACTACCCAGAAGCAAGCCGTTCGCCATCTCGCTCACATCCATCTACAAGTTCATACACCAGGGCGAAATAATCCAAGAATATCTCATCGAGCGCGATCTACTACGTCGAGCGACACCAGCTTGAATACCAGCAGAAAACCGATGCACTATGTGTCGCGATAAGGCCGCCTTTCAATCCTCTATACTTTCCACAGTTGATGCTTTTACTTGCTCGTGTAGAGATTGGAACCAACCATGAAAAATACTTTTGATTTCTCTCAAGCTGATCTTCAACGCCTTTTTGAGCTTGGAGGGATTGCTCTATCAAACGACAAGAAAGACGTAGCCGAGCTCTCTCCTAATGATGATCTCGTAGATGCGGATCCTATTGAGTACAACCCCGATATCGAGATTCTTTTACATGAGCTGGCCGAAGCTGCGCTCTCATACGATCCAGATTTATTTTCCCAGTTTGTTGAAGAAAATAGACCTCGAATTATGGAAGCCGCTTCTTGTGATGACCGCGTTGGGGAACTCCTCCTTCTTGGATTCCGATACGGCGTTTCGCAAGGTAGTGGCACATGTATGAACGACTTAGGTGCGCTCTATTACATGGGGGACATCGTTGATCAAAACTACGAGAAGGCACGTCAATTTTATGAGATGGCCATCGACCACGGATGTCTCCAGTCAATAATTAATCTCGGCTATATTTATGAATATGGTCGTACAGGTGAACCTGACTGCGCCCGCGCTTACGAGTGTTATGCTTTGGCGGCAGCTCTTGCTCCTTCTTATGAAGCGGTCTATAAGCTGGGCGATATGTACTCCCGCGGTCAGTCGGTCAAACGTGATATGCGTCGCGCCTTTGCGCTATGGCAAAGAAGTTTTGAGCTTGCTGATGGGGCTGTGCAGGTTGCTCAGCCTGCTATTCGGATGGCGCAGACTCTCATTGATTCTAAATGTGAGAAATGGAACCTGGAACTTGATCCATTCAGTGCGCTTTCGCTCTTTCAACAGGCGGAAATCGGACTTCGTATCGATATCGCCAACGGTCAAACTTACTATACAAAGCGCCTCACGCAGGCCATTGAAGGACAGGAAAAAGCGCGCACTATGCTTGACGAAAGCAATCTTGATTGATGTTAATGGCCATAGCCGGAACAGCGCGACAGCTCTATTCTGGATTCTCTTCTTGGCTCATGAAAAGGGATGTTGTTACATTTCCAAATACCGCATCAATATGCATTGCGAGTTCTCGCCATGCGGCTGTTTTGCCAAAATCAGATTCGAGGGCTAAAGCGAGCGAATGGTAATACCAGGCGTGCTGTGCAGGGTCCTTCTGGTTGAAACGATTCCATAGCTCATTGCCGAGTGCTTCAAAGTCACGATGTATAGCCCTCATATTGGAAAGCTTGTCGCCAAGGCAGATGAGTTTCACAGCTGGATCTTTGGTCGACTTGATATGCTCTATCGTTTCCTTTTTGCGAACTCGCCACGTTTCAGCAGCTGGTATATCCTCGCGCTTGTTTTCAGATTCACCTGCGACAAGAGTGGCCACCCGAGCCCCAAACTGCTGCTCGATTTTATCGACAGTCGCACTGGTGTCTTCTACAACATCGTGCAACACAGCGGCAGACAGTACCTCCAAGTCGTCCGTAACTATCGCGCATATTGCCGCAGCCTCAAGCGGATGAAGGATGTAAGGGATCGAAGTGCCCTTGCGCACCTGGCCCGCATGCGCTTGCGTGGCGAACTCAATTGCTTTATCGAGAATCGTATTCTCCACATTCAGCCTCGCTTCCCTGTCTGCACTGCACTTGTACTGCAGAGCGCTTCACTGACGATAATAGAACATATAACCTGGTGGAATTTCATTAATAGCTCGAGAAAAGGATAAGAAATATGTCTGGGGAGGAACCCTCCGAAAACGTAACAACAATTTCCTTTCTCAATGACAATCAAATCAAGAATCTGATATACACCGTACGCGGCAAGCAGGTCATACTCGACAGCGATCTTGCCAAGCTGTACGAGGTCGAAACCGGCGCCCTTAATCGCGCCGTCTCACGCAATGTCGAGAGATTTTCCGAGAACTTCCAATTTCGTCTGACTCGAAATGAGTTCATAGACTTGAGATTCCAAAATGGAATCATCAATGCGATTCTGGATGCAGTCGGCAAGAGGCGGCACATGCTCGCGGCGAGGACCCCGTTGTTGATTCGGTGCATCTAGTCGCAGAGGATAACCACGTCGTGGTCAGGAATTATAAGCTCTATGTCAGGGTTATTGAACTTCTGAATGAGGATGAAGATAAAACTCGGATTGCCCTTGAGCTTGCGAACTAGGTCATCCGCTCGTGGCAATGTAGCTTCCCGGGTCTGATGTCTCCACGCAGCCGCAGTTGTCGTAGGCATAGACGAGCTCCCAGCCCATTTTGTGGAGCAACTCGCCAGCGGTGGTCTGCGCGACTTCTTCCTCTGAATAGCGACTCTTTGTCATGACAGCACCTTAAACGTTTCCTCTATATGCCTCATCCTGCGGAATTAGCTGGTTGATCCAGCAATCGTGACGGAGCGAGATCTCGTACAGTGCAACACGGAAGAGCATGTATAACTCCTCGTCGCAGTCATTGACCAGATCCATTGTGACGTACGGACGGAATACAGGCTCAACCTCCTTGAGCATGAGTCTGCCCCACGCAGCATTGTCTGAACCCCTTGTTCCGTCCAGGTAGCCGACCTTTTCAAGTTGATAGCCAAACTCTGCGAGCTCTTTACAGCGTCTGTCTCCATATTCGAGATTCTCAAACAATACCCAACCGGAATTGTCGCCTACGATACTACCGTGTTCAGGCCCCTTACGGGACATGTCGCGTAGTACGTTCAGTTGCAAGCTTAGGGCAAACCGCCAGGCGTTTGCATACCTTTCTGCAGCTTCCCGGTTTGCGGCGTTGGATGGCTTGAACGCGACCGCTCTCTTTGCAAAGTCGTACACAAAATCGTTGTCCATACCGAAACGTTCCGCCTCGACCTGCTTAAGGCGCTCGATGTATTCAATCTCAGATTCGCCTTCCAAGCGATTGGGGACAGGAGTATTTCGAAACTCCTGAATCTTACTTTCTTGGAATCGCTCTAGTGCAACGCTGATCTTATTGAGAAGGTTGTAGCGGTATTTTATATATGCGAACACCTGATCCATATGAACGCAGATGTCCTCACCCCAGCTGTTTGCGTCGTTGGTGAACGCATGCCCATGCAAGTCGCAATGCCACATATCCTCAAAAATGGATTCTCGGATCCACGTTACATAAGGACAAGTGACAATGTCGATATCATGATATGTGCCCTTGTATCGGTTTGTTTCTGTAGGATGTACAGCGCAGAGCGAGCGCAAGAACTCAAAGTACTTCTTATCCGTGCCTTTGCCGTCACTGCCAGGCATGTGAAAAGCGCCGATTCGTGCGTTTTCTTCCTTCAAGTCTACGTCGAAGATATCCGCTAACATGTCAATGCTGTTGAGCACAACGGAAGCATTGTTGATAAAGTTTATAAAGTCGAAAGCGCTCCCATGCTCCATCACTCCAAGGGTTTGGTCATTTAGATAGCCAATGGTATCTCGTATCCGATGCACACAGGCGCAGATGCAATCCCACGCCGGCACTCCGCGATATCTTTTCTTATCAAATGCTTTTTCGATAAACGAGACTTGTTCGGAAATGTGTTCATGCGCATCAAGAGTTGCATTGAACTCTTCAATAATATCTGGATTGAGATGTATCTGAAACGTCTTTGTTTCTCTCATGTTCAGATCTCTATCTCGTCAGACATAAGCTTGGGCAGGAGACGGTCACGCATCTCGGTTAGCGCGATTATTTGTTTCTGTAATAAGAGACGGTGTTCAGTCATGGGTCCCGCCACCTTTGAATTATAGGGTATAGGGGGTTATATGGTTTAGACAGATGTCGGTCAAAAGAAAACCCCGGCCTGTTTTCGCAGGTCAGCGGCTTGCCTGCAAATATCTGGTTTCTGGCAAATCTCTGAAATCGGCAGTTCCGAAAACGCTTTGTCGGCAATTTGTCGGTAAGGAACCTATGTGGAAAACTCCACGCGAAAGGAACTGCGATGAAGTACACGAGCAGGGGCCTCAGGCAACGGGGCGCCAAGGACCAGTGGGAGGCGACGCTCTCGCACACCGACCCCGTCACGGGCGAGTCCGTCAGGTCATACCACACCATTTCCGCGAAGACCCGCAAGCAGGCGGAGAGGAAGCGCGACAAGCTGATACTGGACCTCGAGCGCAAGAGCGGCACGGCCGGCAGCAGCATGACGGTGCGCGAGTTCATGGACATGTTCCTGGACTACAAGGAGAAGAGCGGCACCATCGAGCCCGCCACCGTGCGCGGCTACCGCGCCGAGGCGAGGCAGATCTGCCGCTGGCTGGGCGACGTGAGGCTCGGCGACCTCTCGATCCTGCAGGTCAACGGCTGGATGCACGACATGGCCGAGGCCGGCTACGCGCCCAAGAGCGACGCGAAGCCGTTCCGGCTGCTCAAGCAGGCGCTGAAGTACGCCATGGCCATCGACATCCTCGAAGACGGCTGGTGCCACGGCAAGGACGCCATCGACTTCATAGCCACCGACGAGGACGGCGAGCTGGTCTTCGTCAGCTGCGAGGTCAACGCCAACACCGGCGAGGGCATCCCCGACGAGCATCCCGACCGCAGGGCGTTCGAGCGGATGGCAGTCGCGTACCTGTCCGAATCGGACATGGAGAGCACGGTGGTCTGCTTCGACATCGTGAGCGTGCTCATCGTCGGAGAGAGCCGGGCGCTCCTCCGCCACCACGTCAACGCGCTCAACCCTCTGGGGTAGGACCTCGCCCCAAGGCTTGACGGCCCGGGGCCTCACGGCCCCGGGCAGCCCCTCGGCGCAAGGTATACCAAGATGCCAGCGCCGAGGGAGCTATTCACTATCTTGCTTTCGCGTGAGCTCGATGTGCCCGCTTGTTGGTTTACTTCGGAGCGTTGCATAGTTTCCCACTGCTTTACCCTTGATAATCCTCAATGAATTGAAGCCAGGATGGGTTCCGTCACGATTGGGGTCGAAAACGACGCTGTCGTCGATTGCTTTGTTGTGGTAGGAAAACTCCAGAGTGCACTCATCGTTTGCATCATCACAATCAACGATTCCTATGATGACTGCATAAGACTCCGAGGATTCTGCAAAGGTACAGTGCACACTCATTTTCGAATAGGTTTGTTTGATATTCATGGCCATTGGCATAATGGTCCTATCCCCAGTCTCGTTTTCATAAGAAGAATCGAGGGTTCCTACCCAGGTACCGCCAATGTATGGAATATGATGCCAGCGCCTGAAAACCGAGGCGTTCCAAATCACGTTATCAAATAGAAGCCATATTAAACCAAACAGCACCATCGGCTCTAACGCTCCAATGACGCCTGCATATTCCAGCCAGGTAAGGCTCGGCATAGCCTCCACCAGAATGCTTATCAGCACGTTTGTCGGCCCGTAGAGAAGAATGGCCGCAACTGTCGCAGTTGCTGCCGCCACGGCAACTACTGTTTTTCTTGTATCGTTCTCAACCGAATAGTGTCTCATTGCCATTTGATAAGTCTTTCGTTGTAGATGCCTTCGCGATTCTGCGGATTCGTCACACCAACATACACCTCTCCCGCATTGCCGATTATGAGCATGAAAGCCCTGGTGAACGGGCAGCTGCTGTCTTCAACGACTTGAAGCATAAGGGACTTGTCGGTTTTTGAAGGAACTGGCTTTGACTCGTTGTGTGTATGCCATTCCCCAAGATAATTAACGGTACCCTTTGATTTGCGCCATGCAGAGTTGATCAGCTTGTTTGCCGGGCTCATTCTTCGTAGGAACGAGAATCGCCGACTAACGTCAAAGGCAGATGGCTTCGATGCAAGAGTTACTTCGAAATGCTGCGTTCCAAGAACCTGCTTCCCAAGCAATATCCCACCTGACTCGGAATCAAAACCCTTAGATGCAATGAGATTCGAGATCTCCTCTACAACAGAGCCCGCAAAGCGAAGCGTAGTGCCATCTTCGAAAACAACTCGACTGACCATCAGTCAATCCTTTGGGCTTCGCTAGTGTAATCGAATCTATCTGCATGCTCCGGTTTAACAATAACCCCGAACATATCAGCCTGCGACAATGCGCCGTACCAAGCATAGTGATAGTTGTGCTTATCAAGTCGTCCACGCACTAGAGACCGTGCGAAGTCGTTGAGAAAGGACTCGACATCTAACCCGGAATACGGAACGTATGTTGACTGACACCCAGCCTCCCTTTTGAATAACTCATTGCTGTTGGCAACCACAGAACCAACAAACCTACCCTCTGAATCGAACATCTTAGAATGAACATCCTGCGGCTTATTCAGCACGAGTGCATGCGCTGCAATCGCGAAAGGCTCCACCCACATCAGAACCACTCTTGCGCTCCAATTAAGCTCCAAAGCCTTCTCTATCACATGCCTCTCAAGTGGATAAGAGCCGACAGTCACAAAGACATAGTCTGATGACGAGATGCTATTTGAATGCGCCTCAATGAGCGAGTTTGCATTCTCGCTGTAGACCTTGCATTTGATATTGGGGTTGTCCGAAATGATCCTTCCCTTAACTGCCTCGGCCTTTGGCTTTCCAACATCTTTGAATCCACATAAGTGTCTGGCTATGTTCTCGACTCCAAGTGTCTGGTTATCAATAAGAACGAAGTCATCAACGCCGCAAGCAACCAATGCACCAACCAAAAAACCGCCCAGAGAGCCGCATCCGATAACGCATGCTTTCATGCGCGCGATGAGACCGGTTCCTCCCCTGCAATACAAACGTGATTGGCTGGCATCTACATAATCGTAACGGACCACCTTGTTTTCACCGATTTTGCATAGACCTACTTCCAAGGGCACCTTGCCCCGACGGAAGCCACTCGCGGAAGGGAGTCCATCGTGCTCAAAAGCCGCAAAGACCCTGCGTCCATCTAGATAAGGGCACGAGAACACAACTACCGATTTCTGTCTGTCTGACGATTGCACGAATTTCTCGTACTCCGAAAAGCACAAATCGTCCTTATGTATGAGATCAAACCATTCTTTGTGAGTTTCAGGGAACGGATAGGCGATGGGACTTGAAAGCGGTATATACAGACATCTCAAGAAGCTTTGTTCTTCTTGCAAGTCTCCCATCCTTGCCGCAAGTTGAACAGCCTCTTCCTTGTTTTCACAGATGAAGAGCTGTTTTTGTTCTTGATTCGATGCGTATACGGACAGAATTCTGGGGCAGTTTCCCATGCTATCAACTAATGAATATAGGGGCAGTATAGTCTCCTGGCCATAGCCCCAATATGCCAAGAATTCGTCAAGGTAGTCATCCGCGTTTTTCCCTTCGATACCATCTGAGAGGATTTCGAGGGTCTTGTTCAGGACCTCGATCACCTGTCCTTCAGGCCTTGAGGGGCAAGGAATGTTTGTCTCCCGATCAAAGGCGCATATTTGCCCTGTCGGGCCAACATGGGGTAGCCTCCCATATTCAGCCAACATGTCTGAATCGAGCTGGAATTCAGGGAGTTCGTATGGGAAACCAGACGGAAGAATGAGGCTCATCCGAACACGAGCTCCATTTCGCAAGCTTCCCTCTACGTTTATTCCTTTTCCTTCAAGCACATCATAGCCCGCAGCTGCTACGGCGCCTTTAATTCGGCTAACCAGATCGTCCATCGTGCTTCAACACCGCCGGAGCAGAGGTTGTAACGTATGCCAATGTGTTTTTAGGGCGATCAGGCTTTGGAAAGTCGCTTCCAAATACGCCCCTGAGGAAATCAGCTGCATCCCCTTCACTTGGCGTACTTGATGCTGAAATCAGCGCATCGAGGAGCTTTTCGAGCTTTGCAAGAATGGAACTCTTATCAGCATCCGATTTGCCTTCGAACAAATCCTCCCAGGCAGCAACTGGTTTTTTGCACTCGAAACATGCCTTAAGACTTGTCAGCACGTTCTCCATCGTATATCGAACTGCATCGTCGTCGCGTCCGTTTGCGGGACTGAAGTTTTGGGCGCAGAGAATCGTAAGCTCGATGCCTTTCAATGGCACATTGCAATAGTCTTTCCATCTCTTGATGTATCGAATAATCCTCTTGAGCTGCCCCTCGGCGTCGTTCTTTCCGTCAAGCCACTCAACAAAGCCTTCCGCATCGCTCTGAGTCCATCCCCGCGCTTTGTCGGCAAAATAAGCGGCTCCATCTAACTTGATATAAATCGGAATATCGACATGATATCCATGTCCATAGGTGACTCGGACGCATGCGTTTTTATCTTTCGGTGGAGTCTTCGTCCTGCCCTGAACAGCTGATACCACCCAGCTGTGAACCGTGCTGCAAGCCGGCCAATCCTCCTTATTTGCATCTTCGAACTCTTCGAGATAGAGTCCATCGTCGATATCAAACTCATCATCATCTATTGGGTTGATTACGGTATGCATGGCAAATGAGCCTTGCAACTTGAATCGCGCTTGCCCTTTGTCCTTGTCCTTTAGCCATTGTCTGATATCGGATCTAATGGCATCGCGGCTTGTTGTCAGTTCGTCTCTTTTGGAAGTAGTGAGTTTGATCGCGTTATCAAACTCTCTGAACAGTCTGCGTGTGCTCGCCATTTTCTTCCTTCCTGCAAGCCTTCAGCTTGATCTTGTGTTATTCATCCGCGTCCAGCGGCATCTCGAACGAGAGTTCGTTGGCGTCAATCTCGCAAATCTCGAAAACGCTTTTGAGCAGGTCAATCTTCGCAGCAGTGCTCGAAGCCGTACGCGCATATACCCCCCTGGCAATCTTCGAATGTCCCTGCGCCTCAGTGCTACGGAACGCGCTCGCCGGATAGCTTGTCCCGTCAACAAGCGAGTGAATCTTGGCTGGCTCGAGTTCGTGAAGCAGCTGGAGGACCTTAGCCTCCATATCGTTCCACTGCGTTGCGACATAGCGGACGCCCATGAAACTGAACGCCGCAATTCTTCTGCCAGTAAATTCGACGCCTGAATCGAGCTCTGCAACCTCTGGCAAAGCTTTCTTCGGCTCATAGGAAGTCTCGGGGTATGGCCACGTCTCAAGGAACTGCTCCTCGAGCATCTCTTCACGCTTCTTCATTTGCGGCTCGCCCCAGGTCTCCTGCTGGGCAATCCATTGATTCATGCGGAAGCCGCTCGCCCTAAAGCCGTCTTTCATATCACGCTTTTGCTGGAACGGGCGGTTGCTGTAATCGGAGTTGTAGGCGGTAAGCGTGAGATTAGCCATCTTGTGGCACCATTCCTCGTGCACTCGCTCCCAGTCGTCGCCGAGGGCACGCTTCCACTCCGCATTCAGCGTTTGCGGCATCACATGCTCAACGGAGAAGTTGCCCTCTTCAAGGCCGCTCACCACCTCGACCCGCTCGTCGCTCGTCCCGTTCTCGAGCCGATCGTACAGGTAGTATTTGCGGTTCTGGACGCGGTAGAAATCGCGTGTGTCCAGCGCATAGAGGAACTCGCCATCGTCTGGGAGCCTGCTCTGGCCGCCTTTGTGAGTCAGAACGTATTTGACGACTTTAGAGTATTCCGCACCATCCGCTACACCTCTCAAGGCATCGCCATGCAGTGTCTCGAACACCTTGTTGAGGGCGTTTGCCGGAAGGCCACTTGCCCACCTTCTGAAGAGGTATGTGTCCAGCGTCCAAAGGACCGTGGCGACCGCATCATCGTCAATATCGCCCTGTGCGCGGTATTCGAGGAGGTTGAGAAGATATGGCTGTGTAACGCTCGCATCGAATACATGAATCGCCTTTAAGGCAGAGTCAATGTCCTTCACGCCGGTGTCGTGACGTATGCATGCGCGGTAATGCTTCGAGTATGCGAGCAGCTCCTTCAAAAGCGGCTCGGTGTCTATCTCCAATGCGCCGCCGTTGGGATCCTTGAAATACTTGTGCGCATACGTGCGGAACGCTGGGTACACCTTCTTGATTGCGGGAGTCTTCGCCTCCCGGGCCGCAAGGAAGAAGCGAATGTAGTCGCTCACCCTGTAGTCCGTGTTGTGCTCAACCGCATTCCAATAGTCCTCGTAGTAGATCTCCTGGCGTTCCTGATTGAGGTTCATGAGCACGAAGTTGCGAATCTTGTCCGCCTCGGAGAGGTCAAGCCCGGTAGAGTTGAGGCTCTCAAAGATGAGCTGCGCGTCATCTGGCGGGTCGAGAGTAATGTCGATTATGCAAAGCGATTTTATCGACTCGTAGAGTTCGTCGACGCTGATGTCCATGCGGGCAATGCGGTCCAGGAAGTACAGGAAGTTCTGCGTCACGTTCGAGCCCTGTATGTAGTCGTCGGGCTTCTCGTCGAGAATCGCCCTGAACGCCTCGCTGTCGCTCTTGACGAGCTTGAGACGCAGTTTTTGATCCTGCTTGTGCTTCTTGTCGATGAGGTAGTAGTCGTCTATGTCCTCGGCAAGGTCTTCGTCATTCGAGGTGACGATCCCCGCCTTCACCTGCGTCCTGATAGCTGCCAGCAGGAGGAAGACCGTAGTTATGCGTTGCTGGCCATCGATAACGACACGCTCGCCGCGGGGTGTCTGGGAGACGATGCTGCCGAAGAAGTGCTCCGTTCTTCCGGTCTTTGCCACTTCAACGAGGTCATCGAAGAGGCGTCCGCACTGCTCGGGCTTCCAATCGTAGTTTCGCTGGTACACGGGTATCACAAACCGCGTGAGCTTCCCTTCGATGAGGTCTGTTAGGTATTGCTTGTGACCGTCCATGAGTATCTTCTCCTGCTATATGCCTTTATCTCTTCAAAGCCCGCTCGGCCGCCGAAGCGGGGATGAACCATGCGGGTCGCTTCTTCATCCCGTGAAGCTCAGCCTCCTCCTTGAAGGCGTCGCGCAGGTTCGCGGGGATGCGGATAGTTATCGCGGTCTGCCCGCCTCCCGCGAAGAACTCCTTGAGCTCCTGTTTGGAAGCACCCTTCTCTAAGGTCCGAGTAGCCCATTTCGCATCCTCCATGTGCTTGACGGTTGCAATACAACACATTTTACTGCAACCGTGACCTGCGAAAACCGCAAATCAGGACCTTGCAGGTTTGGATGATCGGGTGGCTCGCGGAAGGAAGGCCTAGGTCAGCCCTCCCAGACGGCTTTCATGACGGACTTTGCGGTTTTGCAGGCATCCTCGAGGGCTATGCCCGCAGCGTAGGGGTTCATGCGGACGTATTTCGCCCAGAGGCCCTGCATCACCTCGCTCTCCGACACCTCGGACAGCGTCTTGTCCCAAGAGTCAATCACCTCAGCGCTGCCGCGCCTCTCGCTTGTCGCGACGAGCGCATCGCGGAGCGTGGCAGGATCACATTCGGCGTGCTTGAGCTGCCACAGCACGTGGATGTCGTAGAAGTCGCGGGGCCGCGTGTTGCCCGTGCCGCGCGAGACCACCGTCTCCAGCTTCTCGGCGAGCACGGTCTCGAGCGGGTAGCCCATCAGGCGGATGCTGCGGTCATCGAACAGGAGCGGGTACTCGTATTCGACCGCGTCGGGCGTGATCCTGTCCCCAGTGGTGACGTCGACCGTCAGCGGCACCTCCATGGGCGCGTACCGGGCGAGCAGGTGCACGCGGATGCCCGGGTAGTCGTCGGCCTCGCGGATGTCCTCCGTGCGGACGAACTCGATCTCCCAGTCGTCGTCGGCCTGCGCGGCGGCTATCTCCCTGAACGCCGCCTCGGCCGACTCGTGGGTCAGCTCGAAGCCCCGCACCGTCGTGTCGAGGTCCATCGTGGTCCGCATCGCGACGCCCACGAGCGACGAGATGAGCTCCGCCCTTCACGACCACGCGCTCGCGCCACGGCGTCTTAGACAGCCGTTCCAGCAGGCGCTCGAACAGGTAGTTCTGCATCATCATCTGAGCGGGGATGCCCGCCTCCCTGGCACGGGCGTTCACCCTCGCCTTGAGCTGCATCGCGTTTCTCATCCTCATAGCAGCACCCTCACATAGTTCTGGATCTTCCCCTCCACGCCGAGCGCCCGGGCGTAGCCGAGCAGCTTCAGGATGTTCCTGTCCGCCCTGCGCACGTAGGCCCTCATCGCCGGGTTCACCACCTGCTCGTCCACGACGCGCTGCCCCCGGACCATGTCGCACAGCGTGCGCTCGAGGTCGTAGGCGCGCACGGCGTTGCCGTGCATCGTCCTCACCTCCGCCACGCCGAGGCCGAGCACCTCGTCCGCGCACGAGCGGCAGATTATCCCCGCAGCCTTGGCCCTCGCCTTGTTGTAGTTGCGCGAGAACGTCATGGTCAGCTGGAAGGGCGCCCGGTCGGTCGCCCCGTGCAGGTAGAGGGCGGTCCCGTCGGAGAAGACGCCCTTCGCGAAGCGGTGCTGGGCGATGAGGTAGGGGTCCTCCCACGTCTCCGGCAGCGCGTAGAGCCCGCGGTCGACCTGCACGAGCTCGCCTGCCTCGACCGCCTCGGCGAGGCAGCGCCTGGGGATTCCCGCCGCGGTGGCCTGCGCCGAGCTGACGTAGCCGTTCTGCACCAATGCGATGTCGGCAACCGTCTCCATGGCCCCTCCTCCCTGAATGTACATTCACACCTCATATTCTCTCATATTAGGCGCTATTGTACAACAAGCAGCGAAGGCCCTGTTCTCCACAAGCGCTTGTGGAGAACCAAGCTCGAAGTCGAGATCACGAGGCAGTTATTTTTAGACACACAGAAGAGCTTTTGGTAATTCGGTTTCGCCAGACCGCAACCTTGTGGAGAGCTGCTTGCGCACGCCCGCAAGCTATGGTCGCGCTAGGGCGAAACCTTGTGAAATGAAGGTAACGGCATGGCGCAAGCTTCCCGATTTTTTGAGCCGTTCTTTGATAACGTGCTAAATTTTTGTCGGCAACGTGTCGGCATTGCCGACATAAAGAGAAAACCCTGACCTGTTTTCGCAGTTCAGGGCCTTGTTTTTGGTCGCGGGGGCAGGATTTGAACCTACGACCTCCGGGTTATGAGCCCGGCGAGCTACCAGACTGCTCCACCCCGCACTATCTGGTATCGCATAAGCGATAGACATTTATAATACGCACCACCATTGCTAACCAGCAAGGCAGAACTCCCCTTTCACACAACGAACATGGTGCTTAACCTGAAAAATCAGCAAGCTCCTAGCTAGTTTTACAGCTCAGCTTCTTCCCTTAGAAGGACTTCTTGCCAAAGCGCATCACGCACTTGATCTGGTACAACTTGAACATTTATCAGTGCTTTATTGGGCACTTCTTGACTGATCGGCCGTATATGATCAGGGTGAATCACCAGATCAATTTTTTGCTGACGGGAAAGCGCCTTAATGCGACATTCCAAAGAACTTGCCTGTGAGCGATCAGGCACCAGCCACAACCCCAGCAAATCAACTACACCATGACTGCGCGTATATTTTGCCCCGGCCGCCGTTCCTAATTGATGCTCCATCATGCGACGTACCACATCAGTTGTGATGCCAGTATAGAGCGTGTCGTCTGCACACTGAACGATATAAACGTAGTAACAGGAGCTTACGTCTGGCCCTTTATTCAAATATGCTTCAGACTGCTTGCCTGAACTCGCATCTACCTCTTCTACCTCTTCGCTCACTTTAGCTGCTCGTTGTTCGTTCAAGAAAGCACCCGCAGTTCAAAAGTACCATCCTGATACACCGCATAGCTATGGCTACCATCCTTCGGCACGCTTACACTGCCAGGATTCACCACACGAATCGTCCTGCCATCCGCTAATTCCAGCAGCTTATTCTGTTTCACGTGCGTATGACCACTTAAAAATGTTGTTCCGTTAGAAAGCACTGGCAAGCTCGCGGGATTAGCTGGGCTCCACAGATGTCCATGCGTGCAAAACATCCGCTGAGAGCCGTCTGTCACCATCGTGTAATCAGCCATACACGGAAAGGAAAGTACCATCTGGTCGACCTCTGCATCACAGTTGCCTCGCACTGCCAACACTTGGTCGGCCAGGCTATTCAGCATCGGCGCGATCTGCTTTGGTGCATAGCCTTCAGGAAGATCGTTGCGCGGTCCGTGGTACAACAAATCGCCCAGAAGCAGCACCATATCTGGGCTTTCGCGCTCGATTTCACTCATTAATTTGCCGCACCAAAGCGCCGAGCCGTGTATATCGGAAGCAATAACTAACTTCATAGGGAATCCCCTTTCGAGTATTTCCCCTATTATAGCGGGCGCCTATCTAGTGCTGCAGCTTTGTGCGGCGCTGCTCTAGGGCGATGACAAACTTATGCGCTCTATCTAGCTATTGCTGCGGGGTTAGCTATCGCTCTAGGACGACGACAAACTAGCCGCCCCGCCTGCCTGCACCCTCACCGAAACTTTTGCCCTCTTGGCCTTACGCACCCATCTTGTCGCTGAAGCGCAAACTCAAGCAGCTCAGGCCGCCATCGATCTTGCGGAACTCACTCGTATCGACCGTCACCGTCTGATAGCCCAAATCTTGCACGGCCTTAAGAACGGCTGGGTACCCTGCCGGCACAATAACTGTCCCATTGATCCAGATGCAATTAGCCGCATAGGCTTCGTTTTCAGGAATAACCACT
Source organism: Cryptobacterium curtum DSM 15641 (assembly GCF_000023845.1). Classification (NCBI taxonomy): domain Bacteria; kingdom Bacillati; phylum Actinomycetota; class Coriobacteriia; order Eggerthellales; family Eggerthellaceae; genus Cryptobacterium; species Cryptobacterium curtum. The sequence continues at coordinate 1,588,373 of NC_013170.1, forward strand.
TTGTTGAACTGGGCAAAATCAGGCTTATTAACAAACTCGCCCGAAACAAGCATGTTGCCGTCTTCTAAGTAATTCACGCCGGTCTTTAAATGGAGTACTTCTTCCAGTGGAACTTCAGACCCTGACAAGCCATACTTTTCCAAGATGGCAATGAACTGGCGAATGCCCTCTTCGTTCGTGCGAGCACTCCGCCCAACATAGAAATGGTCGCCTACCATCATGACATCGCCACCCTCAAGGGTGCCGGGAGTCACAATATGTTCAATGCGGTCTGCAGGGTAATAACGGCGAATAATTGGCTCCATCAATGCTGCTTCGCCATTACGCGTGCCAGCACCAGGGTTGTCCATAATCGCGCACTCGCGCGTCAGTACGCAGGTGTCCTCAACAAAACAACTGTCAGGATACTCATTAGCTGCGGGGAGCACATCCACCTCAAGACCTAAATCGACGAGTGCCTTAATGTACGCATCGTGCTGCCGCAGCGCGTTATCATAATCAGGTTTACCGAGTTCAGGAGCTGACGTAATGCCATCACAAACTGCCGGACATGGACGACGCACGATAATATTCTTAAAGGCCATTGGTATCCCTTTCTTTTAGAATTCGTTAATGCAAAACCCAATTAAGAAAGTCCGCCAGTTGCTGCCAAAAATATCGAAACAACTAACGCAACAAGAATAATGGCCAGAACTACCTTATCACTCACACTCGAGAGAAGCTTTTCGCCGTGTTCCTTCTTTGACCAGATATACACCGCGATACCAGGCGCATACAAAAAGCTCATGATGGCAAGCCCGGTCGCGCCGGTGGCAAAGCAAAGCAACAGGCTATACGCAACGCCAACGATGCCTAAAATACGATACAGCGGCACACTGCCATTAACCTTACCGGCGAAACTCCCCGATTCTGTAAACGTAAGCTTTACCAGATAGGCTGCTGACAACAGATACGGCGGCAGAATCATGCCGGCCGAAATCACATAGAAGAATTGATATGTGTTATCGCTGAACATCATAATAATAAGGAACGCTTCAACCACTGCCGCACTGATGACAAGCGTAGCAACTGGTGCACCCTTTTCATTGGCCTTCGCGAAAATACGCGGGAAGCAGGCGCTCTGCTGTGCTGCTTCAAACGGTGATTCAGCCGTGAGCACCGTATAGCCCAGCATTGCACCAATAAGGCTCATGGCAACGCCTATGTTGATAAGGATGGCACCCCAATCGCCCACGGCAGCCTGCATAAGCTGCGCCATTGGTGGATTCTCTAGGGCAGCTAGGTCTTCCAATGGCAGCACACCCAACGACAGTAAACTCACCATAAGGTAGATAGCCAACACACAGAAGAACGCAATAATAGTTGCCTTGCCAACATCGCCGCTGAATTTTGCCCGACCCGAAATAGCCACAGCACCTTCGATGCCAATAAATACCCACATGGTTGTTGTAAGAGCGGCTGTCACTTTGTCAATGCCCGAAAGTGTCGCGCCCGTATCAGGATTAACTGTTATAGCACTGAGGTTGGCGACAAACACATCAGGGTTAAATTTCCCCAGAAAGATAATCGCCACAAGGGCGACAAAAAGCGGCACCAATTTACTGATAGTAATAACCGCATTCAGGGCGGCAGCTTCGGTGACACCACGTGAAACAACCAACACGTAAAACCATACGATAATCGATGCACCAATGATGCTAGGCAGATTATTCCCTGCGCCAAACACGGGAAAGAAATATGCCAGCGCTGAAAAAAGTAGTGCACTAAAACTAACAGTACACAGGATGGCTGAAATCCAATAGCCCCACGCACTGCAGAACCCGACAAACTGCCCAAAGCCTTCACTCGCATAGCTGTAAATACCGCCCTTGAGGTTTGGCTTGATACGAGACAGCGCAAAAAAGGTCAGCACCAAACAAAGAACGCCCACACCCGATATGGACCAGGCAGTAATAATGGCTTGCCCGTCGGCACCACGCGCCGCCATATCGCCACACAGCGAAAAGACGCCGGCGCCAATAATTAAGGTAATAACGGAAGTGACCAGGTGAAATAGACCGATACCCTGAGAATTGTCAGGGGTTTTCGCGGCAGAAGGTGTCTGAGCAGGCATATAGGTTCCCTCTATCATGCGTAATTTTATGGCACTATGCACAATCATACTCTTATATCCCCTGAAAAACGCAAAAAGATTGCCATCAAGGGCATAATTATGCACCTATCGCAGTATAGCATCTTCATCGAGTATGATTATTTGCGTGCAGGCCGTTCTTCTTATTCGTATACCCGATGTTCAACGGCAATCTCGTCAATTGTTTCCTGGTGAAGCGCACAGCCCAAACCGACAGCCTGCTCAGGGGGATTAATCTCCAGCATGCCCCGCTCAAGCGTAAGCGGCGGTGTCGTTATCTCGGTATCAAAATATCGAGAACTTGAAGAAATATCGCCTGGTACCAACATGCCAGGCAGCGTCGCAAAGGCCGCATGCAATCGCTTACTGATGCCGGTATCGTACATACCGCCCATCCAAACAGCAACACCACGTTCGCGTGCCCAATAGTAAAAATCGAGGGCTGGTTGTACACCTCCAAACTTGCCAATTTTCATGGCAACGCACCGCAAATCTGGATGATTGGTTACTATGCGACGCAGTTCATGAGCATCTGTCCAGCTTTCATCTAAACAGATAGGACAAGCCAATTCGCCTTGTAAGCGACTTAGACGTTCGAACAGACCTCGCGGTCCAACCGCTGGAGCCTTATGCGGGTCAAGCGGTTCTTCGATGCAGGCAATATTTAGACGTGACAGTTCTATAAGCGTTTCCTTATCAGCCTCGGTAAAACTCTGGTTTGCGTCAAGCAGGAGTGTCAGTCCTGGATATCTCTCACGCACTTTGCGTACTATCCGCAGATCATGGCCTGGCTGAATTTTTAATTTAACGCGCGTATACCCCGTCTCAACAGCACGAGAAACACTATCGAGCACAAGCCGCGTGCTCGCAATGCCAACCACCGCGCCGCCTGCAACCCACCCCGGTGGCACAGGATGTGAAGATGACGCTTCTGTTGTTTCCAGTCGTCCATCAATAAGCTCGCGTACACTTTTTCCGACGATCGCGCCGTAAAGATCCCACAGCGCCGGCTCCACCGCAGCACAAGCCAGCGGATGAGATCTCATACTCTCAGTGGCATTACTGTCATTGGCAGTCTCAGCGACATCGGTAGCATTACTCTTTTTAACAGCATGGGCATTGCTAGTGTCAGGTTTATCATCAGCGTCATTGCTGGTATCCACCCCGTATTTATCCTGAAAAGCTAGATACTTACTCACTTGGAGAGGATGAATAAACGTCTTCCCAACAATACACGGCACGATGCGCTTTTCTATAAACTGCAAGTCGTCTTCAATGGTCTCTGGCCCGTACCACGGAGTAGAAAAAGCCACATCCTCGGCAATTCCGGTATGACCGTGCGCATCACACACGGCAACAATAAGCGATTCTCGTTCCTTAAGCTGTGTTTTTGCAGTCCGCGTATCGACCATTGGCTGCTTGATACGCCAAACATCAAGACGAGTAACAGCCAGCCGTTCGCGATAGATAGTGCGCAGCGCAGCACGATCGACCTTGCCAATACCGGTGCAGGGAAATTCAGGCACAACAATAATGTCTCGTGGCTGATAGAGGCGCGACAGGCGAACAGAAAGCTCTCGCCGAATGTCATCCGCAAAGGCAATCTCGTTAAAGCCGTCTTGTTGGGATATGTAGGCGGCTTCAACAAACGCAACCGGGCGCCTCCCCCACACCTCATCTTCTGCCCCAAATACAAATGCGTCAGTTACCCCCTTGTAGGCAAGTAACTTTGCACGAATTTCTTCCGGGTAAATGTTTTCACCGCCTGAAACAAACATGTCGCCAGTACGCTCTGCAACCTGTAAGCGCTCCTCAACGAGGCGAGCTCGGTCGCCCGTTAACAGGCATCCATCACGAGTAAAGGTCGCCTGCGCGTTCACATATTCCGAAATAACGCCTGGTCCGCTGACTGCCAACTGACCAAAGCCTGACTCGTCAGCATCGACAATGACTGCTTCATATCCAGGCAACAGGTGCAGTGTTCCATCGAAGTTGGCTGTCAGCCGGGCGTTCGCAATTTGGCTGCATGTTTCGGTCATTCCGTAGCTCACATACACCCGCGCATTCAGACGGCGGGCAACATCCAGCGTAGTGGTGTTAGGAACTGCCCCTCCAAGCAAAATACACTGATAGCGCTGCAAGATACCGGCCGCCTGTTTATTGGCGTCTGCGCAGTTCAAAAGATCGCGCAGAGTCTTGTCGACAACAGATATATGGGTGGCTCCAAACCGATCAGCGTCTGCCAGAACAACCGAAGCATCGAAGTTTCGATACAAAATAAACGGGGTGCCACTTAAGAGCGACCGAAAGATAATTTCCATACCGCCCACGTGATAGAAGGGTAACGTCGCCTGCCAAAGCACTGCTTTTCTACCACTGGAAACAGGGGCATTGCCAAGAGTAGCGTCGTCCATGAGGGGAAAACTGGTATTAAGAACAGCATCATTATTAGCGGCAGAAGGGTTATTGATGCTAGAAAGGCTATCGGAAACAGTAAACCCATCGAAAGCAGTCTCACCAAGAGCAAAATCACTGCTGTAATAGACACCATTATTAAGAACAGCGTTTGAAGCAGCTGCCGCGCCGAGGATGTTTCCCCAACTAAGAGAAGCAGCTTTAGGTCTGCCTGACGTTCCCGAAGTAAACATCACAACCGCTCGTCGCTTAAGATCAAAGTTCGTGGCTGATACACTCGAGCATGTATCCACCTTAGCGTGCAAAATGGGCTCTTGCGCATCTTGCGCAATAGTGCTCGTATCCAAGGTTGACTGTGCAACAAAACTGGTGGTTGTTAGACGCGAAGTCTCGTGGTCTTGCGACCCTCTTTTGTCTCTTGTGTCGCTGTGGGTCTGCGGGCTAGCACCGTACAGTGCATTCTCTATGCTACGAATGGGTCTATCGGTACTCGGCAGCACGCTTTCGATACTGCGAATACGATCGCATTTTTCTTCTTCGGTTAAGCGGGCATTAAGCGCCACCACGGTAAAGCCACCGTATGCAGCAGCAAGCAACAGTTCCACAAAGGCGACGCTATTTTCTCCGTCAGTCGATACCCAACCGCCTTTTCCTACACCTGAAGCGGCAAACAACTCTGCGCGCTCTTTAGCAGAAGCTACCAGTTCACGCAGCGGTATTACACGATACGCATCAGTTGCATCGATAAGGCCTATCGCTTCCGGCTGCGCAGCCAACCTCTCTTCGATTAACCGAATAATATTCAACTCCACGGCAGCTCTCTTCTCTGTCTACCTTCTTAGGGAAAAACTGGAAACTGAGAGAAGTCGGGCTTGCGCTTTTCTTTAAAGGCGTCGCGACCTTCTTTTGCCTCGTCAGTGGTGTAGTATAAAAGGGTTGCATCCCCCGCTAATTGAGCCAAGCCCGCGTATCCATCTGTCGCAGCATTGAAACTTGCCTTCATAAAGCGCAGCGCAGTGGGACTCCACTGCAGCATTTCGCGCGCCCATGCAACACATTCATCCTCGAGTCTATCGAATGGCACCACTTTATTTACCATGCCCATTTCCTCGGCTTCTGCAGCAGTATATTGACGACAGAGATACCAGATCTCACGTGCTTTCTTTTGACCAACGATAGCCGCCAAATACGAGGCGCCATACCCCGCGTCGAAACTGCCCACTTTTGGCCCGGTCTGCCCAAACTTAGCTGTCTCAGCCGCAATAGACAGATCACACAGCAGATGCAGAATATGACCGCCGCCAATGGCATAGCCGTTAACCATAGCAATAATGGGTTTGGGCACCACGCGCATAAGCCGCTGCAGATCGAGCACATTAAGCCGCGGAATATCGTCTTCACCAACATATCCCCCATTGCCGCGAATCTTCTGGTCGCCACCGCTGCAGAACGCTTCGTCTTCATGGCGACCTCCATGATTCATACCGGTAAGAATAATGACACCCACCCGGGAATCATCGCGGGCAAGTGAAAAGGCATCGAACATTTCACTCACCGTGAGCGGAGTAAAAGCATTGCGTCGCTCGGGACGATTGATAGTGATCTTAGCAATGCGATCAGCGGTTTCGTAGACAATTTCGCGATAGTGCTTTTTTTGAACCCATTGGATGTCACTCATGGGTCTTCCCTCCTTGAGATACTGGCTGACGTATTAACATTAGCTCCCGCAGTTTGTATTCCTCGAACTTATGGAGTGCCTCGAACCAAAACGTCTTCTGCTATCGCTGCGATACCGCGAGCGAATTCTTCCGGGGCTTCCAAGTGTACGTTATGCCCCGCTTCAACCGGTACAAGCTGTACCGAGGAAGCATGCGATGCAAGACCAGCGGCAACGCGCGCATACTTGCTGTCCTTCGTACCATATACATAATGCACAGGTACGGAAAGTGAGTTAAGCATACTACTTGTTTCAGCCGCAAGAGGCATGGTATGAGCGCCCGCTGCGCGGCAAAGTGCTGCCAAAATATGAGAATCGCTTTCCATGCGCATCAGATGTTGCATCTGACGGATCTTTTGCGGAAGTGCCGCCTGACTTGCGAAGATTGGCAGCGACTCCCACCATGCCACTGCATCCGCCATGGATGTAGCCTCTTCAAAGCGTCGTGCCCAGCTTTCGTTGCGCGCTGCTAAACGAGCGCGCTCAGCAGCATCAACAGGTCCGATACCTGCACTTTCAAGCACCAGCGCATCGACGTCATTTTCGTAGCGGCGCACATACTCTAAGGCCGCACGCCCACCAAGTGAATAACCAACCAGTAAAAGACGAGGTTTGGTTGAAAAGAGCTCGGTGAGTTTTTCTCTTTCACGCTCAACAAGCTGGTGTGCTGTATCTGCCAGTGCCGACAGGCTCCATCTTTCTTGCAATTTCTCTTCTACTAGCAGGTGCTGCTTTTCCTGTAGTTCCTTTTTTACTGTCAGACACTGCCCGTCTTGCGATCCCTTTTCCGCCGACAGACGCTGCTCTTCTTGCAGCTTTTCTTCTGCTGGCAGATGACATCCACCTTGAAATTCCCCTCTTTCACACGCAAGACCGTCTGGGGTTATAGACATCACTGAACTCAAGAGGGCGCTCGGGTCGGTAAACACTGCTGAATCTGCAGGTGTGTTTGAAATTGTAGAGCTACCAGAACCGCCAAGTTCGCCTAAAGTGACCTCTCCCTCGATAAATAAAGACGGCGCATAGGTTGCAAAGAGCGGCATAGTATTCTTTAGATTACTCGCCGAATCGCTTTGTAACGCAACCAGTTGAGCTCGGACAACATCCCACGTACGACCATACTGCATAAATCCATGCAAGAAGACGACAAGCAGCGGCGCTCTCGATTGCATACCTATCTGCACGGCCTACCGATATGAACGGTAGCGATCAGCCACGCCCGCAAGAGGCACCGGAATGTCGATCACGGTGATGCCCGGTGTCCCGAGACAAGAGTCATACACCCGCCTGAAATCATGCACACTTTCAACGCGACGATAATCAGCCCCAAACGCCAGCGACAAATGCTTTACGTTCATGTTCTGTGGCGTTAAAAACAGTCGCTCAAAATAATCTTCTGTCGACTTCTGTGGAAGCATATCGAAAATAGCGCCCCCATTGTTGTTGAGCAGCACAACAACAATACACGGCATATGTCCTTCACCACGCGCTTGACGAATATGCATTTCATTCTGAAGTGAAAGGGCATTTGCATCATGAAGAAATGCCAGATCACCAATAAGAACAGTGGTCTGTTCAAAATCTTGCGCAGCACCAAAAGCGGTCGAAAGCGTTCCGTCAATACCGTTAAGCCCGCGGTTGCACAGAAGGCTCAGATGCTTATCCGACCGCCGATAAAATGTATCAATAGCCCGAATACTCATGCTGTTAGCGCTGAAAACAAGAGAATCGGCAGGTGCCATTTCGAGCAACTTCGCCACATAGGCGCCCTCGAAATCGTTATTCTGCGGTTGATCAACAAGTTCGAGCTTCTTCGCAGCAGCATCGTTAGCAGCTACCCATTCACGGGCGGCGGCGAGCGATGCCCCTTTCTTGGTGGGCAAGTCAATTAATGCTTGAGCACATACCACTGGCAGAGTGCGCACTAAGAGATCGGTTCCTGCCGTGAAGTCGCGAGTGTCCCGCACGTCAGCTACTATCTGCACTGGTTGCTCTGAAGCGACCAGCTGGGTAAGACGCTTGGAAATAGGCCAGCGACCAAAGCGAATGACTACCTCAATATGCGGCGCATCGCCACCAAGCAGGGTATCGTAAGCATCAATAATGAATGGGTCATCATAAGACCGCAGCCCTGAAAGCGGATCAGCTAAAAGAGGAATATTTCTCGTGTGCGCAAACTCAATGAGAACGCGGGCATCCTCTTCGCTGTTGATGGACCCTTCTCCGCAAACCGCCACGCAACGTTTCCCGTGAAACACTGAAAAAATGCCTTTTGCGTCCCGCGGGTATAGGCCCTGTCCAGGCGCAATCGTGGGAGGTAGCGGATTTGCTGGTGGCAGACTCTGAGTCGTAGTTGAAGCAGGAATCAGCGGTTCATCGAGAGGGAAATTAAGATGAACGGGACCAGCATCAGAGCTCGTACAGCCCGGGTGAGAACCATACGCCGCCACGCAGGCTTCAAGCGCTATCTGCCGGGCTGATCGCAATACTGCAGCGCTTGCCGAAGGAACAGGCATGTTGGCAAAAAAGCGGACATGATCGCTGAAAAGCTTGATCTGGTCGCACGTCTGAGGCGCTCCAAGATGTTGTAGACGCGCAGGACGATCGGCTGAAAGGAATATAACTGGTACACGGCTTGATTCTGCTTCGAGTAAGGCCGGCATCCAGTTTGCCGGTGCGGTACCACTTGAGCAGATTACTGCCACAGGGCGCTTGCGTGCTTTGGCTAAGCCAAGAGCAAAAAAGGCAGCACCCCGTTCATCGACATCAACATAAACTTGTCCAAAACGTTCAAATGCCTTCATGGCCAAGCCGGTTGAACGGCTTCCCGGGCTAATAACATAGTCGGTTACACCGCAGCGCGCCATTTCGGAAAAGAACATATCGAGATATGTAGCAAGCACCTGATCAGCTTTGTCATCAACATCGACAATGCACTTACTTTCCCGCACCTTGTCGACAAGTGTATTCTTCCAGGCCGTTTGTGCTTGTACGGGTGCATCAACCGATGCCAGTTGATCCATCTGTTCAATCTGGTCTCCTTGTGAAGAGGTAGCAGTCTGCTGGGGAGAGCCGCCTTCCGCAGATTGAATGACTTGTGCAGGTTGGCTCATTTGCTCAGAAGCATCAACTGCCTCAGAAGGGCCTGTTTGTGCAGGCTGTTTTGCCTGGTCGAGAAGGCCATCGTGCACAGGTATCTCAGCGCTAGTGTCAGTTGTGCTGGTGCGCACTTCCTCTGGCACATTGTCAGCTGGAGGCTCAGCATCGACCGGGGACTCTGCTGACTCATCAGCAGCTGATAGTTCACTGCGAGCTTCTACTCGCGTGTCACCAATTTCTGATGCTATTTCTAATTCGTCATCAGCTTCTGGCTCTTCGCTTCCGTCGTCATGAAGGCGATCGATAGCTCGTCCCGCATCGGCCGCCATCTGCTGAGCAACAGCAGCGTCAGCAATCACTGCTTCGCCCGACTCCTGCTGCGCCATTGCTTCACGAGCACGTTCAATAGCCGAACGCGCTGCCCGATTATGATTGACAACAGCCTGTGCTTCCTGGCCGATATCGAGCATCCGTGCTTCTTGGTTAATATCGAACGTCGACACTTCTTGATCTACATCCGGCTTTATCGCACGCCCTCGTTCACGCGCAATAGCACGTTCAGCGGCCTCGATAATGCGCCGATCAATCCCCGTTAATTGTGTAGCCATCGGACGCGTTGATTCCGCGTCTTCTTTCGACTCGACAATCACTATTCCCTGCCCCCTTCAAAGGCTGAAAGAATGGTCTTCAACTTCATGTCTATCTCATCGTATTCCTCATCGGCATTGCTGCCCTCGACGATACCGCAACCGGCATAAAGCCATCCGTCCTGACCATCAAAAACGCCGCTGCGAATAGTTACTGAATATTCTCCTTCGCCATCAGCCGTACTATATCCGACCGATCCCCCAAAAAGGCCACGATTATACGATTCGATCTCGCGAATAAGCATAAGCGCCTCACCAACGGGCAGCCCAGAAAGAGCAGGGGTTGGCATGAGCTGAGCGGCCAATTCATCAAGGCGGTGACCCTCCATCAAGCAGGCGTGTGCGGGAGTCTGCAAATGCTGCACCTGAACAAGCTGTTTGAGCTGCGGAATTGTGGGAATGTCGACCTGATAACAATTACGCTCAAGCACCTGTCGAATAAAACCAACAACTGCTTCATGCTCACGTCTATTTTTTTCATCAGCAAGCAATTGCTGTCCCAAATTATCTGTTTCTTGGTCGGTTGCTCCCACTGGTGCCGTTCCGGCAAGGCATTCACTTTCCACCTGACCGGCGCACACACGAACAAGCAACTCTGGCGTACAGCCACAAAAGAAAACATCACCGTACCGATATAAAAAGACACAACCCTTCGCTGGTCCGTCGATAAGATTTACCAGCACGTCTTTGCTTGAAAACCGACGCTGAGCATGCAGGGGAATCCGCCGAGATAAAACCACTTTCGATAGACGCTTCTGCTTAATAGCCTCAAGAGCACGTTTTACCTGGCCAGACCATATCTGACGATCGTCTTTACCAACCTGATACGGAATACTCACGCAAGCGTGCTGATACGGGCGACTCGCGGCCTCAGCAAACCGCTCGACACGACCGGGGTACACCGGTCCAAGACTGTTAACCTGAATAAAGCGACCGCTTTCGGTTTCTATAAAAACAAGTTCAGGAACCATAAAGGGAACCTGAGGAAAGCTTGCAAACAAATCATCAAGCGGTTTGGGATTCGTTGCGTCAAACCGATTAAATGAAAAAAGAATGGGCGACAGTGTCTTCGGCCCTTGAAACACGGGGTCGATATCGGCAAGAGCAGGCACCGCAATGCAGCGACCCAAGCCAAGAAAGCGACGGGAACAGTCTTTACAATAATAGACAAACTGATCGGTAAAGCCATCCTGCACGTTGCAGAAGGCATCAAGCACCGCACCTTCAAGAGGCATCGTGTACGTGTAAAGCTTTGGCATGCAAACGTCCTTGTTGAGGGTGATTTCGCCCTATTCTAACATCAGCCACACGCAAACCGAACGATATCGTTCGCCGCTTGCACCACCTTATCCGCCCCGGCTGCTATAAGACTTGCAGGAGGATTATATCCCCAGGTAACCGCCCAGGCTTGCACGCCGGCACGGTGCGCAACCTCCATGTCTGTTGGCGAATCTCCAACATAAGCGGCTTCTTGCGGCCGACAAGCAAGTTCACTCAGCGTACGCAATAAGCCCGTTGGGTCGGGTTTACGCGGTATTTCAGGACCCTCGCCATGAACGATATCGAACAAGCCGGGGAAATAACGCGTTACAACTTGCTGAGTACCAGCATCAAACTTATTAGAAAGTACTGCGGTTTTAATACCTGCCCGCCGCAGATTTGCAAGCATATCTTCTATGCCGGGGAAATAACTGGTAAGGGTATCCCCCATTACTGGATAGAGCGCACGCCAATGATCCAGCGTCCGTAAAAGATCCTCTTGCGAGGTCCCCGCAGGAAGTGCCTGGCTGATCAGCGATTCAGCGCCAAGACCGATATAGCTCAAGATTTCATCACGGCTATGAGTTGAAAATCCCAAATCACTCAGGGCTTTGTTAGTGATGACAACCAAATCAGGAAGGGTATCAAGCAGGGTTCCATCCAGATCAAAGATCACTGCCCGCACTGTACCCATCCGCTTGCTCCTTATTCCCGATAGCACCTTTTGATAGCAAAAACCCCGCATAAAGCGGGGCTGACAATCGATTGGAGCGGGTGACGGGATTCGAACCCGCGCATACAAGCTTGGGAAGCTTGTGCCTTACCACTTGGCGACACCCGCAATGCGAAGAGCATTATAGCAGACACGTTTTGCCAACCCGTTGCAACTCGACCACTAAAAAACCGCCCACCTTTCAAGGCAGACGGCTTTTCTTTATTGCAAAGATATGTAGGCTATTTCACAGAGCCGATACGGCAAATAGTAGTGCCACAGTCTGGACATTTACCCTTTACGATCGGCTTACCATTTTTTGTTGTGCCCTCGACGGGATCCTTCATGATCTTCTTCGCCTTGCACTTCATGCAGTACGCTTCTACAGCCATGAAATAACCTCTTTTTCGTTCCCTTGTCTTTCTGCCTGCGCTTAGCTGATGTGGCTAAGATAGTACCAATTATACTCCTTCTTCATAAATCTCCAGTTAAAACAGGGAAAACACTAGAAATCTATATGTGACTAAATATTTTTAAGTGTGGCGAGCACATAATCTACACTGGTTTGCAGTGCTTCAGCGTCAATATTCTCCACAACATCATCGCCTTGCCCCAGCCCTGCTGGCTTACCCGCCGCCATGCCAGCGACAGTTACAGCCTGCAAGCCGTTCTTCATGGCGACAGACGCAGCGCTATCTCGCCAGTCGATTTTCGCTGAAGCTGCCAGGATGCCCGAAGCCTGACTTGCCATGCGCAGATAACGCTTCACGCGCGCGGAAAGCTTCCGCGTGAGAACCGCACCTTCTTCGTCGATATAGCTTAGCGTGCCACCGCCAAGCGATTCGAGGTTTATCACGATAGAGCCACGGAGCTCCGCGTGATGGTCGCGCAAAAACGCTTTCATGCCGGCATTTCCGTCAACCGACGAACCAAGCGCGACAAGCCACACTTCAACAGTAACGTCGGTACCGCGCAAGGCGTAGATCTCTTGCATTTCATCAGCAACCGTTGGGGAAGCCTGTGAACCTTCAGAAGCCGCGCTATCACCCGCAGCAAGACGGTCTGCCATGCGTGCAACCTCAGCAAATTCAGGGGAAACACCTTCGTGTGCCGCACGAGACCGTGTCGGATGTTCTGGTTCGATAGGTGCTTCAGCAGCGCCCTCATCGGTTTCACGCGCATATGAAGCACGTGAAACAAGATCACTCGCAGCCGCCCGAGCACGCGAGAAAGCGCCGCCATTCCAGCGTTTATCTTCGTCGTCATGATCCCATTTAGACTGATCGTACGAATCCGATGAGTCCTCCGTGCCACGCGAGGTTTGATAGTCGCTTCCCTCCTGGAAACTTTCCCATCCGCCGCGCGCTGCGCCTACTTCCCTTGGATTGAAGTCGTCTCCAATATCAAGCCACTCGGAAGTACTTTGCTCCTCGACATCCTTTTTACGACGCCCAAATAAACGCGAGAAGAAGCCGCGTTTTGTGGGCATTTCCATATATCCAGGACCCGCAAACGACCCGGTCTGGGTAGCCTGCGATTCGTAATCGGAATCGTCGGCATCGTCAATATAGAGTTCATCTTCAGCCACATCAGCGACGAGTTCGTCGCCAACAGGCGCAAACGAACCCGTCGCTCCTGCTGAAGCAAAGGACCCAGCAAGGCTCACGGTACTGTTGTTGTCACGTTCGTTCGCAGAAACGGCCGAAATAGAACCGCTCATCGATGGAAGGGTATTGCGCAGAGCTGCTTTCTTATTATCCATCTGCAGCATGTCGAGAGAAAGCGCGCCCGTCCCGTCGGGATTTACACGCGGAATGCGCGAAGACAACAGTGTTTTGGCAGCCGTATCAGATGAATCTTCTGCGGCAGCAGCCAGGGGAGCCGGCTGCTTCATATCACTTGGTGCCGGTGGAACGTCGCTTGGTGCTTCTAGATTAGGCAGAGCCGATGCATTGATGTCGGGGTCCTCAGAAACATCAATCGGGCGCATTGCAACGGTTGGCTGCGCTGGAGACGCAACGTTCCGTTGGCCTGCAGTACGTTGCGAATCGGTGGCGCTCTGTGGTAATGAAGTATCTTTCAAAGCAGTAGCGCCTTGTGATGGTGAACGACGATATGAAACAGAAGGTCTCGCAGCGCGTTCACGAGCAATGGTGGCATCCGATACATCATGATCGTTAATAGGTGCGCGTGGATCCACTTCATCATGATCGACAAACTGCAAAGATGGGTCGTCTGTTCCGTTAACTACCACTCGGTCGCCCCCGCGACGGACCGCAGGCATAACACGGCGAGAGGGTGCTTTTTGCAGTTGTTCTACACGACTAAGGTTCTCCGCTCGCTGTGGTTGTTGCAATGATGAAACATCAAGAGGAGGCATGGCCGTTGTCTGACCCGCATCACCGTTACTAGCGACATCAACACTGCTGGGCGCGCCCGCAGCCACCACTTCCTGCTGGCGAGGTGCAGACACCATGGGTGTTTGAGATTGACTATTAGGGAGACTCTCTGATCTGGGGGTCAAAGGAGTCGCTGCGTGAACATTCTGGCTGGAAGGGATAGCACTGAAGTGATCAGTTGCCGAAACACTTTGGTCACTCGGAGAAACATTTCGGCATTCAGTCACAGAAGCGTTTTGAGCAGCAGAAAGAGCGCTTGCGTTGTTTGCTTTTTCTGGTGCTGTTGGTGCAGCCACTTCCCTGATTGACGGTTGGAAGGCTTCAGCATAAGCACGCGCTTCGGTACCAAGTACCCGGTTTGCTTCGTTAAAATGAGCGCTGCTTTCCGCCACTGCCGCATCAAGAGCATCAGCATACCGTGAGCGTTTGGCAGGTTTATCTGCCTGAGGGCGTTTTGCTTTTTGTTGCGCAGCTTTATACCAATCAGGAACGGTGGACTGTTGACTGGTGCTATTGGCAGGCTGCTGGCTGTTCAGAGCGGACGACTCACTCATATCTGGCTCAGCAGTACGGCCATGCGCAGACTGACCTGCTTCTTCATCGCCATTACCTGTTAGCGCAGGGACTGCTGCACCATCCAACATAGATGCCGGCTGATCAGCTGGTTTTCTTTCCTGGTCGTGCAATTTTTCCTCGACAGCAGCAGCGCGTTGCAATTGATCGTGCGCGGCCGCAGGAACATCAGTCGGAGCTACTTCATACACAAGCTCGGCACCTTCAGGTACAACACCAGCTGCTTCAGCAGCTGCCGCGCCGTGAATAACCGTGTTCTCTGAACTGTTTTGTACAGAGCTATAGGGAACATCCCCGGTCTGATCAACAACACTTGCTACAGAATTACTAGGCACATAACTATCCTGCATAGCATTGTCTACTACAAAATCACCTGGCGTAGAGTCATCTGACGCAAACTCAGCTGATGAGAAACCGTCCTGTCCAAATTCATCTTGCATATCCTCATCAACAGCAGTTCCTGCTGAGGAACCAGACAGGCGACGAGCTAATTCAACAAGTACTGCTGAAGCCGATGCATTGTTATTGGCTCCTTCGTTGTAAGCCGCTGCCCGATGCAAACCAAAAGAAATGGCCGGAGCAAGAGCAAGCACCGCAGCAATTACGAGAAGGACGGCGAAAACCACAGCCCCTGCCCCTGAGGGATGCACAAGACCCTGAAGTAACCAGAGTATGGGCAAAATCGCCAGCGCCAGATAGGCAGATTTTTGAATAATGGAATAAACCTGCGTACCGAGACCATTGAGATCGGAAAGAACTTTGCCGGTGTCGTAGGGCGCCACAATAATAACTTTGCGATGACGATGAACAGCCACTTCGCCTGGATGATACCGTACAACGACGTTTTGACTGATCCCCCGCTGAAACAAGCGAGAAAGAACGGGTTGCCCAAACATCTCTGCCGCTATCAGACCCGCTGCAACTAATGTAAGTGCAAATGCGAGCCATGTCATCATGGGCAGAAGCAGAGCAATAACGGTTACAAAGACCGCAACCCCAAAGCAGATTGCTTCAATAATCCCCGGTTGAGAATTGCAGGCGAATTCTTCCACCTGAGCACGCAGCCCTGCCGTAGCACGAAACTGCTGAGCCAGGTATTCGCTCGCTCTCTGCTCTTCTTCCGTGCCCGCCGGTCGGGGGCCGATTTCCTGAGACAGATATGCGATATCATCCATCATTGTCGACATATATGCGCCTTTCGGTCAGATAGCGGTACCGCGCAGGTGGCGTCCTGCATGAGTATACGCTATTTCCTATCTATCCTGCGATAATGCCGCAACCACTTCACGAGCGGACAAAATTGTTATATTGCGACTCGGCATAGATTTTAGAAAAACCTTCCCATAGCCCTTTGTTACTAAGCGCCTGTCAGCCAAAATAAGAGACCCTGTATCGTGCGCTGACCGAATGAGCCGTCCTGCAGCTTGCTTTGTTTCAATAACCGCCTGAGGAAGCACATAATGCGACCACGCCTGGGCATCCATCTGCGCACGGGCGCATGAGAGTGGGTCGGTCGGCTTGCTAAACGGCAATTTGGGAATGACCACCGTCTTGAGCGTCGCGCCGGGAGCATCAAAACCTTCCCAGAAGCTCTTAAGCGCAAACAGTGAAAGATGCTCATCGGCGATAAATTCATCGCGCAAGCCTTTTACTGAAACGCCCCACTTCTGACACACAACTCGCAGGCCATCACCCTTAAGGGCTGCTTGAACTGTACTGTGCGCTCGCTCCATTTCCCGACGATTTGTAAACAGAGAAAGGGTTGAACCTGCACTTGCCCGATGAATATCAATAAGAAGCTGTTCGAGAGCTGCAAGATATCGCGCGTCGTTTGGTTCTGGCATATCCTCGACAACATATATCTTCATATTTTCATCGAAGTCATAGCTGGACCCTAACTGCAAATGCACGGTCGCGCGCTCCCCTTCTTCAGAAAGGCCCAACGCCGTAAAGAAAGAATCAAACGCATTAGCAATCGTCATCGTTGCAGAGGTAAAAACAATGCTATGAGTCCGCGCATACAGACGTTCAGCAAGTTCATTACCCACATTTAACATAAGAGCATCGAGCTTTTCTGACCTGCGTGAATACGTATTTTTTTTGCGCGCAAGCTGAACAGAATAGGCAAAGGTATCGGAACCTTCAAATACAATCAGCTCGATTGAATTAATGACATCCTTCAAATAGAGGGCCATTGAAGCAATATCGCGCTGAATGGCGGCAGCTCCTTTAACATCTTCCATGAGCCCCACCATCTCTTGGCATGCTTTGATAAGCTTCTCAGAGGCATCAACAAGAGCGTGACCTGCCGTCGAAAGACTCTGAAATACTTCGCTTGAACGAACTTGATCGTTAATCCATATATCAACAAGGTCATAGCTCTTTGAGCGCGATGACGTATCAAAATAAAGAAGACTCTCAGCTGCCTGGGTGAATTCATCGACCGCGCAAGCAAAAGCATCGCCGGCGCGTTTCGCTTTACCGCTCAAGGCAAATAAAAGCGTGTCTCCGCCAGATAGCCCCGTCTGACCACTGATTGGATCATTCTGACTCTTCAGGGTTAAGTCATCGCGCAGCAGCGCGGTTTCATCAAGGTCAGCGGTAACTGTTGATGCGAATGCATCTTCATTAGCATCAATTTTGCCCACAAGCTTTCGTTCTGCCTGATCAAATATCGTTTGACCCATCGCAGAAGACGGGCTCACCCGCTGGGCACGCCGTGCTAACTCATCAAGTTCAATACTACTGCCAAGAGCACGACGTGCCTCTCCCTCTGCATTGTGGGCCTCATCAATAACCCAATATCGAATAGAAGGTAACAATCCCCCATCGGCCGCAACATCACAAAAGAGCAGGGTTTGGTTTGTCACAACAATATCTGCTGCTTCAGCTTTAAACCGAGAGCCATGTACGTAGCACCGCTGTCCGTAAAACGGGCATTTCTTGCGCAGGCAATCGTGTGACGTCGTAGTAATTTCATATCGTGGCATCAGTCGGTAATCCACCCGCATGCCATCGATGTCTTCATATTCACTTTGTTCGATAAAGGAAAGAACACCCGCCAACGCAGGAGCTTGAGACAACTCTCGGTCTTGCACTGTTTTCATGTGCGGTCCTGTCTGCATAAGGCGTTCTACCTTACGCAAGCACAGGTAATGCGAAAAGCCCTTCAAACTGCAGTAAGAAATACCCCCAACCGCTGATGACAAACGTGGTAATTCGTGATGCATCAGCTGGTCAAGCAGTGCATTTGTTTTTGTCGCAACACCAACAGTAATACCGTTCTTCTGAGCCGTAAACACTGCTGGCACAAGGTATGCCATCGACTTTCCTACCCCGGTGCCAGCCTCTACTGCAAGATTCTTTCCGGTTGAAAAAGCATCGTTAACCGCTTCGGCCATCGTGACCTGCTCGTCACGTGCTTCAAATTCTGGGTATATCTTTCCAACTGGACCAGCCGAAGAAAATGCTTCGCGAATCTCAGCTGATGAAGCAAATTGCAAGCCACGCTGAGGGTCAGCTGCGAGCGTTTCCGCATCCACCCGCGGTGAACCCCATTCTTGCTTAACGGTATGATTGCGTAGTGCACGCAGGTCAAAGTGGCTTTTTTTGGCATTCATGACGCTATTTGTGGGAATCGCCATACCATCTGTCGCGACACTATCGGTGGTGTCACCTGTCGCACTGTTCAGCGCATCCTGCGAAGCAAACTGCTTAAATACGTGCACCGTCGGCCATTCTTCTTCAGTTGCCATTGCAGCAATTTCGTCGATAAGACCTTGGGACATAGCGTCGACGGCAGCCAAAAGAATACGAAACACCGCGCAGAGTGCTTCAACGTCAGCATCTGCTCGGTGAGTCGACAGGGGCGCATCAAACGCACGCACAAGGTCGAGCAAGCGGTGAGACTTTAACCGCGGCAAGGCAATACGCGCCAGATCAAGCGAATCGATCCATATGTTATGAGTAAGCGATTCTCCCGTTGCGGGCTTGGTGCAGAAATGTTTGTCAAATGCAGCATTATGCGCAACCAAGCAGCTTTCCCCCACAAAGTCGACCAGTTGGAAAACGGCCTCTTCGGGGCTGGGAGCATCAGCAACATCGCTCTCATAAATGCTGGTGAGATGAGATATCTCTTCAGGAATAGGTCGACCGGGGTTTACAAAGGTAACAAACCAGTCGACAATCTTTCCTTCTACCATGCGCGCTGCAGCGATCTGCGTTAGTTCATCACGAACGAACGAGATGCCCGTCGTTTCGGTATCTATCACAACAATATCTTTATCAAGTACACCGAAACGGCCAGTTGCTGCGCGGTCTTTTAGTGCCTTATAGCGCTCGACAATCCGATGAGGCGTCGTTTCAGTGAGGTATTTTTCTATCATGTCCCTCTGCTCCAGCTACCTTATAACCTTATAACCCTATCATGAAACATGCGACGTTTTTCTTGTCTGTCCGCTGCAAGGAGAGAGCATGCCTCAAATCCCCTTTTTTGGCACGTATGCAACGTTCACTGTTACCGACAAAACACTCGTTGGCACCCTTCTGGGCGCCGACTGCATCGTCGGCGACGAATTGACTGCGCACGAAGAATGGGAAAACGGGAAACGAGTCGTCGTTATTAGTAACAAATTTGGCTGTGACCTTGGTTACATACAGAACGATTTCTTTATCGAACAATTCAGCTTAGCGCATGCGCGCGGATGGCAGACCTCACTGCGTCTTGCCTCTTTGTACTTTGATCAAAACCCTCATCCCGGTACATATGGTGGAGAAGTAGTATTTCTTGCTTTTGAACAAACCGTTGCAGAAAGCTTCATCGCATTTAGCCAGGTAATCGGTCAAAAACTTGCAAATGGGATCAGGCCTACTGTCGACCTTTCAAGCTACGGTGTTGAGCAGGTTATTGCTTCGCAGGGTCAGTGGGTTCCCAATACCCGACAGGCCCCGCTTCAAAAAGAAGGACGTATCTTCCTTAAAAGCGAACGTTCCCTAAACGAAACACTGGTCGATCTTTCCCGCCGGCGCGCGCCTGGATGCCTTATAGCTGGGTGGGGCTTCATCATTTTTCTTATTCTTGCACTGCTGTGGGTAATTCACCTGATCACCGGTATTTTTTAACGCTCAAGGGCAAGCTCAATCAAACGAGTACACAGCTGAGGAAAACTCATCCCTGCAGCGCGACCCGCATCGGGCAAAAGAGATGTTGCTGTCATGCCCGGGATGGTATTTGTCTCAAGTACCCACGGTGTCCCATCAGCAGCAAGAATGACATCCGATCGCGAAACACCACAGCAGCCAAGTGCTTTATGTGCTTGAACAGCTACCTGTTGAACAGCAGTAGTTTGTTCATCAGTAAGTCGGGCAGGGCAAATATGCTGTGAGCCATCGGCAGCATACTTTGATTCAAAGTCGTAGAATTCGCCAAGCTGCGGAACAATCTCGATAACAGGCAAGGCTGAGGCATTTTCGTTTCCAATAACCGCAACAGTTAGTTCTGTACCCGCCATAAACGTTTCGATTAACACGGCATTGTCAAGCTTAAACGCTTCAGTAAGAGCCCTATCAAGCGCTGACGGTCCTTCAATAATACTAACGCCCAGCGCACTTCCTTCAGTCGCTGGCTTTACAACAAGATGATTGCCAAGTTGTGCAATAACAGTAGCAGCATCAACGCTTTCATTGCGATGGAGGGTAATCGATTGCGGCGTGGGAATGCCGAACTCGCGATAAAAGACCTTTGCTTTCACCTTATCCATTGCCGTTGCACTCGACCAAATACCAGGTCCAATGTAAGGCAGCCCAATAGTCTCCAAGAATCCTTGAATCGCTCCGTCTTCCCCTCCCCTGCCGTGAAGACAGAGAAAAGCTACATCAAAAGGCTGACTTACTAACTGAGCAAGGTCATCTTTTTTGGCTGGATCAAGGACCTTAACCTGAAATCCTGCCTGCTGCAACGCATCGGCAGCCCCCCGACCGGATGCAAGAGATATCTCCCTTTCATCACTCGTTCCCCCTGCGAGGAGAGCAACCTTCATTTGCTGCGGATTCAATCCCATGATTCCTTCTTTATTTGGCGGTCGATAAAAAGGGAGCACAATTCCTCCCTAATTAGCAAAAAGTATAGCAAACAGTTTTTGTGAGTTCCTATAATACGCAGCATGAATACGTCAATCGATGCATACTCACTTGAGAGGCTAACGTCATCTCTTACCGAACAAGGCTTGCCCGCATTTCGTGCGCGCCAGATTATCCGCTGGGTCTATGAGCGTGGAACCCTGTCTTATGGCGAAATGACCGATCTTCCCCTTAGCTTACGAAAAAGCCTTGCTCATCAAATGCCTTTTGCTCCCCCACGTATCATAGATCGACAAATCTCGCGTGATGGCGCACGAAAATACGTGCTTGCCTTTTCCGACAACGCCGAAGTGGAAACGGTTGCTATCCCCTCGCGTACCAAGACCGCTGAAGGAACGCCTGAGCATCTGACGGTTTGTTTTTCTACCCAAGTAGGATGTCCGATGGCCTGTTCATTCTGTGCGACGGGAACCGAAGGACTAACGCGCAGTCTCCTGCCGGGTGAAATGGTTCAACAGCTTCTTACCGTTCAGCGAGACATGAATATGCGTGTCTCACACGCTGTTGCTATGGGACAGGGTGAACCATTTCTCAATTACGATAATCTCGTTGCAGCGCTTGAGATTATTAATGAGCCCCTCGGTATTGGGGCACGACATATTACCGTCTCAACGTGTGGAATACTTGCTGGAATCGATCACTTCGCTCATCTTTCCCAGCAATACACTCTCGCTCTTTCCCTTCATTCAGCTATCCAGGAAAAGCGCAATCAACTGATGCCTCGTTGCTCAACCGTGCCGCTCCCCCGCCTTAAACAAGCACTTAAGGAATATGCCCGTGTTTCAGGAAGACGACCAAGCGTTGAATATCTCATGATCGGTGGAGTTAACGATGGAACTACCGATCTTGAAGCGCTGTCCTCTTTTTGTTCGGGACTTTTCGTTCATATCAATTTGCTTCCAATGAACAATATAGAAGAAAGCCCTTTCCGACCTTCCCCACAAAAGACTATGAAAACATGGAAACAAGTACTCGAGCAGCGAGGATGGGAAACGACAATCAGATCGTCGCGCGGGAGCGATATCGATGGGGCGTGCGGGCAACTCAAAAATAAATTACAAGGTCTCAAGACAAACTAACGTACTGAGATCCCCTCTAACGGGGAAATTCTACTCTGATGAATAAGGAGTCATTTAATGGCTAAACGACCTCTCAGAACAAATTCTGAGAGGTCGTTTTTTCAGGGCGTAAACTATTACATATAACTATTAGCCTTATGAACTTAAAGCAAAGCACTCTCGAAAAGGTAATTTATCATCCTTACTCTGAAACAATCTTGTTAAAGAGACGCTGAAGATCGGCCTCGTCCTTAAACGAAATCTCGATCTTATTTTTTCCTTTAACAGACCGCACGCGAACATCAGCTTCTAAGTTCTCTCGCAAACCGCGTGCAACGCGCTTAAACGAAGTAGGCAGCGGTGTACGCTTTACTGATTCTTTGTTTGTTTGAAGCTGGCCAGCAAACAAACGAGCAAGTGATTCTGTCTCGCGAACAGAGAGCTTTTCCTCTTGCAGTTTACGAACAAGTTTCTGTCGTCCTTCTGTTGTTGGAATAGAAAGAATGGCACGAGCATGTCCTGCCGTGATCTTTTCTTCAAAAAGAAGCTGCTGCGCATCTTCAGGCAGCTCAAGCAACCGCAAAGCGTTTGCAATGGTTGAACGCCCTTTTGAAACGGCACGTGCTACCTCAGATTGAGTCAGCCCCTGTCGCTCCATCAGGCGTTTGTAACCATATGCCTCTTCAATGGGGTTAAGATCAGAGCGCTGGATATTCTCAATAAGAGCAAGTTCAAGAGCTTTGTCGCCTTCGACATCTTTCACGCGAATAGGAACCGTCTTCATACCAAGCTTTTTGCAAGCCTGCCACCGGCGCTCGCCCGCAATAATCTGATATCCATCATCTACCTTGCGAACAAGAATTGGCTGAAGAAGGCCTTCTTTTTCGATTGATTGAGCGAGTTCAGCAATTTCTTCAACATCAAAATGGGTACGCGGCTGATCGGGATTTGGCTTTACCGTATCAAGCGGGACTTCCTCACTTGATGGCTCTTTCACAGGAGGTCGGCTTGTCTCGCGAACGGCAACCCCTTTGATAGTGACATGATCATCTTCTTCTATATAAGGGCGAACGGGAGCTTCTTCTCCCTTAATAACAGCTCGTTGAACAGCTTGTTCTGCAGCTACCTCACGTGCGGAATGAACCGACTTCGACGGAGTAGTCCGTTCTTTTATTGTCGCACTTGCTACAGCTTCTTCTGAAATCTCTGTTTCTGCTCGCTGCACCACGTGATTGTTCGCTGCCACCGCTGATGATGGTTTCTCCTGTGTATTATCGGGTACAGAAACTGCTGCCTCATCAGCAGTAGTTTGCTGCTGATCGGCATCTTTTTGATTAATTTCTCCCAGACTTTCGCCTAAAAGAGAATTCAGTCCTCGCCCAAGTCCACTTCTTTTTTGTTTAGCCACGTGCAATCACTTCTTTCGCCAAAGATAAATACGCTTGCCCGCCTTTACCTAAGGGATCATACTCGGTAATAGGCTGTCCATAGCTTGGTGCTTCAGAAAGTTTTACGGTTCGCGGAATCATCGTAGTGAATACCGTTTTATCAAAATAGCGGCGAACTTCTTCTGCGACCTGCTTTGAGAGCGTTGTTCGCCCGTCATACATCGTTAAAAGAACCCCATAAATATCCAAACTTGGATTGAGCATACTTTTGACACGCTTCATTGAATCAAGAAGTTTTGTCACACCTTCAAGCGCATAGAACTCACACTGAATGGGAATCAAAAGTTTATCGGCAGCTACGAGAGCATTAACCGTCAATAGACCAAGCGATGGGGGGCAGTCGATAAGAATGTAGTCGTATTTTCCCCGCAGCGATCCAATGGCTGACTTAAGGCGATTCTCACGAGCCATTTCATTAACGAGCTCTACTTCAGCACCGGCAAGATTAATAGTTGCCGGTAGAACATCTAATCCTTCACAAACATCAGCAACAATCGCTGTATCAACTGAAGCATCAGAGAGAAGAACGTCATAGATGTCGTAGGATATCTGTCCTTTATCAATCCCTAACCCGCTTGTCGCATTGCCCTGTGGGTCAAGATCAACCAGTAAAACAGCTTTTCCACTTGCGCCTAATGCAGCTGAAAGATTAATAGCTGTTGTTGATTTACCAACCCCACCTTTTTGATTGATGATGGCAATAATCTTTGTTTCACCAATCGTATGAGTGATAGGTTTCTTTTCATCTAACCCTTTAAGAGGACGCTTCTCAATAGGAATCTGCTCTTCAGCCTGGATGGGTTGGGTTTTTTCTTCTTCAGTGGTTTCAGTAATCATCTCTCCTGATGAACTGATTTCATTCTCAGCAACATCTTCACTCGACACAGTGCTCGCCTCTGATGTCGTGTCATTGTTTGCTGCTGCGTGAGGTTTCTTATCACGCCTAAAGCTGTCAAACAGACTCACATGATCCCCTTTCCACTTGGTTTATCCGATTATATCGAGGCATCGGTCTGTTTCACGTGAAACAGATTCTTCCCATAAAGATTTTCCTATCCAACAAACCAAATTACGTTGTTTCACGTGAAACAATAGGTATCTACTCTTTATACGGTCGTTTCTGAGCCATTCCTGGACGCCGCGGAAGCTTAACGGTTGGCTCGCCCGATTTTTCAAACACAATAATGGTTCGCTCTGTCACATCGTCACTTAATACCAATTCTCGCGCTGAAACAAATTTCATAGCAACTTTTTTACTAATGGCTTTCGCCTGTTCTAATTCATCGCGATATTCATTTGACTTATAGCAAATAAGCTGTCCGTCATTATGAAGAAGGGGAGAGGCAAGCTCACAAAGTGAAGGAAGTGATGAAACCGCTCGAGCAACAACAACACTGAATGAAGAGGGGGATTTGAGCGCTCTCTCTTCAGCGCGTCCCACTTGCGCTGAAATAGATGAGCCAAGGTTAAGATCAGAGAGAATTGTGCGAACAGCTTTTACTTTCTTTTCAACTGAATCAAGAAGAACTATCGGCCGCTCCGCAGCTAATGATAAGGGAACACCAGGAAAGCCTCCACCCGAACCAAGATCAAGCGCAGGACCTAAAAGAGCATCCATAAATTCTGGAAGACCTCCAAGCGAATCTTCTATATGAAGTAACAATCCTTGTTTAAAAGAATCAATGCGCGTCAAATTTACTTTCTTATTTACCTCAAGCACAGCCTTAAGATACTGCTCCATACAAGCTTGTTTGTGACTACTTATCTCATACTGCACAAATAGTTCCCTCGCCGATTCTCATTCTCATGTTTATCTTCACACATAATAAAAGGAGTGCCGCTTCATGCAACACTCCTTTTATTGTTTCACGTGAAACTAATCAGAAAATAGAGAGTTCAAATGGTTAATCAACCGGCTCAATAACGACATGACGCGAACTACCTTCGCCTTCAGATCCCGTTTGCACTCCTTCAAAATCACGAAGAGCCATGTGGACAAGACGACGCTCATATGGACTCATTGGTCGCATCTTTATCGCACGACTTTGGGAAAGTGCTCGCTTTGCCGCTGAAAGGGCAAGTGATTCTATCTTTTCACGCTGACGATTTTTATACCCTTCAACATCAACAACAATGGGATATCGATATCCTATTTTGCGAGAAGTGATCGCTGAAATAAGGAATTGCAAAGCATCAAGCGTCCGGCCATGCCGACCGATGAGAACAGCCAAGTCAGAGCCGGTAATATCAAGAATGAGTTCGCCTTCATCTCCTTCATATTCGTCAATTTCAACTTCACCAACGTTGAAATACTTGAGAATATCTTCTAAAGCAGCAATAGCAGTATCAGCAATCGTATCAAGTTCATCTTCAGATATAGCATCATCTGACTGATCATTTACTTGATGCACTTGATCAATCTCTTCACTTACTTCAACTGCTTCTACTTCATCTACTTCAAAAATTCCTTCTTGAATTTCCGAAGTTAATTCTCCTTCAGGTATATCACTTGCCAACTCAGCCATTATTCCTCCATTCGAGATATATACCAACAGTCTCTTTTTAAAAGGAGACTGCAGCAAACTATTCTTAACGGGTCTTCGTGGGACGCTTTTTCTTTACTTTGCGAGTCACATCAACCTCAACAGGCTTTGTTTCAATAACTTCTGCCTGTTTTGCTTCATCTTCTCGCTTCAGCACCCGCATAGTAATCTGTTGCTGAGCAACACCAAACAACGACGAAGCACCCCAGAAAAGGAGTACACCAGCAGGAGAGGTCCAACCAATAAAGAGCATAAACAGACTCATAAAGCCACTCATCATGATTGTCTGGCGTTTTTGAGCACTGTCTGCTTGTCCGCGCTGCTGAAGAATCATCGGAGCAAATGTTGCTCCCGCAAAAATAAGAAGCAAAATGATGTAGGGGATAAAAGTAAGAACACCCTGTCCAAAGGCTGATGAAGGCGAAAGTGTTAAATCAGGAACCAGATGATAGAACTGATATGTCGACCCTTGAGTACGGGTTGTCATTTCCTGCAATACCTGGAAAAGGGCAATAAAGATAGGCATTTGCAAGAAGATCGGTAGGCACCCGGCAATAGGATTAAATTTAGCCTCAGCATAAATCTTCTGCATTTCTTCTTGCATGCGCTGCTGATCGTCAGCGTATTTCGTTTGAATTTCTTTCAGGAGCGGCTGAACTTTCTGCATCTGGAAAGAAGACTTAATTTGCTTTTGCATAAGAGGATAAACAAGCAAGCGAAAAATAATCGTCACCGTGACGATAGCCATACCCCAGTCGCCAAAAAAGCTGTAGAAGAAACTGATGCACCAGAAAATGAAATCTTTAAAGGCATCCCACATGGATGATTATCCCCTCACAAAATTCGACAATATACTTCAAGGCACTGGGTCATATCCATGAGGACCACCCGGGTGACACTTTAAAATTCGTTTAGCAGTTAAAACGAATCCTTTACAAAACCCATAGCGACGAAACGCTATCAACCCATATTCAGAGCACGTGGGTTCAAATCGACAACATCCCGGAAAATGAGGGGACAGCGTAACCCGATAAGCCTCAATCAAAAAGATAGCTAATTGGGTTGGTACCTTTTTAAGACACGTTAAAATCTTCTTCACGCTAATCCGCCATCTCTTCCATCATACGACGCAGGAGCTTTTGGCAAGCATGGAGAACTTTACTATATTCTTGATTCATTAGCGATGCTTTTGCGAGAAAAACAATGTGGTAGCCATCCCAAGGACCTCCCAGTTCATGGCAGATAGAACGCATCCTTCGTTTGGCCATATTGCGCCAAACAGCATTCCCCAACTTTTTCCCTGCAATAAAAGCAACACGACCCACTGGGTCGTGTTGATCGTCCACTTGGATAGCAAGAAGCGTTATACAAGACGTACTAAAACGCGTTCCCTGTGAAAACAAAAGGGATATATCAGTGCTGGCTTTAATAGTTTCCAACACAACCCCTTTTAAACAGTAAGACGCCGACGTCCTTTAGCACGACGCGCAGCAAGAACAGCGCGCCCACCTTTAGTAGACATGCGTGCGCGGAACCCATGGCATTTTGCCCGCTTACGATTATTTGGTTGATAGGTGCGCTTCATGGCCCTACCCCTTTCTTACTAAAAGAGTAACTTCAAAAGAGTAGTAAGAGAAAGTCGAAACGTCAAGCAATACCCCTGACAGGTTCACTTCTTTTCTATGATTAGAAACCTCAGAGCGCTGAATATTCAACAATTAGTATTGAAAGGGAAGAGAATAGGGAATCCTTTCTAAAAAAGAGGAATAATCCAAGGAATAATCCCCAGGATTACTGTGGAAAATGTTAATAACTAGCATTTCATTCGAAAAGTGATGTGGAAAACTTTTTCGCTACCACATTTTTTCAGTTATGAGAAGGATTTTTTAATCTTATTTTTCGCCTACTTACATTATTGAATATTTTATAAACTACCTATCTGAACTGGTATTTTATAGTCCATATTTACATTAATGCAGGTCAAATAGATGCAAGAAAATCTCTGTTCATCGTAAAACATAAAAAGGATCTACCTGCAGTTTGTATATTACAGACGAACAAGCGTTTTACACCAAAATTTTCCCCAATATGGTCTCTTTTCACCATTTTATTTTTCACTCTTTCTTTCTTTCTTCACTGTTTTCCACTTGTCTTGAACAAAATGTTGAAAACTCTGAATACCCCATGTAAAAGGACTTTTAATTTTTTCTCAAAACTGAATTTAATAGGGAAAAACCCGAGAATACCGCGTAGAATAGCGGTATCTAGCGCTTTATACTGCTGAATTCTGAAAGTTATTCAGCAGTTCGCTGAATACTGTGATGAATATAAAAGAAATTACTATTTAACTGGGTAAATAAAAAGGAGAGCTAAGAAGTGGAAGATACAGCAAAAGCGTCTAATACTTCTTTTGACTATTCTTTTGTTCCCACAAAAGCGCGAGTCGCTGTTTATGACGATCCTAAAATGGCACCACGTATTATCGACATTGACCCCGCACCAACCGCTGAATACATCGAAAAGCTTGCTGACTGTGTTGATGAACAAAAACGTAAGCTTGGCGGGAAAATACCATATTCTGCTATTAGGGAAATGTCAGAAAATTTTATTCACGCTCAATTCTCTGAAGTGGTTGTTTCTATCCTTGATGAAGGAAATACCATTCGTTTTTGCGATCAAGGCCCTGGCATCACCAATAAAGAAAAGGCAACTCTTCCGGGGTTTACGTCTGCTATAGAACCAATGAAACAATACATCCGAGGGGTCGGAAGCGGACTGCCATTAGTAAAAGAGTATCTTGATATTTCTCATGGCTCCATAACGATAGAAGACAACCTCACAACGGGAGCAGTAGTCACCTTAAGCATGAAAGAAATACCAGCTCATCATACACAAATAGGATCCACCTCGTATAATACGTATACCCAACCATCATCGCATAACGTACAGCTACCTCATACAAACAATTACTCGTTTACCCCAACTACCAGCAACGGAACACCCATACCTCCTCTTTCAGATCGAGAAAAAATGGCTCTTACGATATTTGCCCATGAAGGTGCTGTAGGAGTCAGTGAATTATCTCAAATGATGAATATCGCCATGTCGAGTACGTATGCGCTGATGGTTAAGCTCGAGCAAAATAATCTTATTGAAACCGTTGCGAAGAAAAAAAGAATTCTTACCGACTATGGTGACGCCGTTTATCAAAAAATAGCGGAAATATAAAATTCTTACTGCTTGTTTTGAGATTACCCATTCGATACTAATGTTTCCGCAGGTAATTGATCTA